>CANQUE010000013.1 GCA_947626905.1 uncultured Oscillospiraceae bacterium | reverse complement strand
GTCTGCAGATACTCGATGCGGCTGGCGGCCTCCGTGGAGACGAAGTTGACCTCCACGCCCAGGTCCTCGCCGATGCGGTTGGCAAAGTATACGTCATAGCCCTGATAGTCGCCGTTTTCATCCACATAGCCGAAGGGGCTCTTGTCAGAGAACACGCCGATGTTGACCACGCCGCTGGCCTTGATCTCGTCCAGGGTCCGGAAATCACCCTCGGCCTCTTCCGCGGGCTCATCGGCCTCTTCCGCGGGCTCGCCGCCCTCGGCAGCGGGCTCACTGCCGCCGCAGGCGGCCAGGGACAGCACCATTACCAGAGCCAGAAGCAGGGCAAGGAGCTTATTGGTCTTTTTCATTTTCTTATACCTTCCTTTTCTGCGGTGTTTAGCCGCGAAGCAATGAGTTTTAGATGGTAATGCACACACTTGTTCATCGGACGGCGGCAAAGCCCTTTTCCAGGTCGGCGATGATGTCGTCGATATGCTCGGTGCCAATGGACAGGCGGATGGTGTTGGGCTTGATGCCCTGATCCAGCAGTTCCTCCTCGGTGAGCTGGGAGTGGGTGGTGGTGGCCGGGTGGATGACCAGGCTCTTCACGTCCGCCACATTGGCCAGCAGGGAGAAGATCTCCAGATTGTCGATGAACTTGTGGGCCTCGGCCACGCCGCCCTTGATCTCAAAGGTGAAGATGGACGCGCCGCCATTGGGGAAGTACTTCTCATAGAGGGCGTGCTGGGGATGGTCCGGCAGAGAGGGATGATTCACATGCTCCACCTGGGGATGATGGGCCAGGTACTCCACCACCTTTTTCGTGTTCTCTGCATGCCGGT
Organism: uncultured Oscillospiraceae bacterium; assembly: GCA_947626905.1. Taxonomy (GTDB): domain Bacteria; phylum Bacillota; class Clostridia; order Oscillospirales; family Oscillospiraceae; genus CAJOIG01. Next base: position 44,665 of record CANQUE010000013.1, on the reverse strand, counting down.
CCAGCCGCAGGGAGAGGGTCTCCACGCCCTGGAGCAGCAGGAACGCCGCGAAGGGGGAGATGGTGGCGCCGGTGTCCCGCAGGAGGATGGCCCGGACGTAGGTAACGAAGGCGGCAGGGCCGGCGGCCTCGGTAAAGCGCACGCCGTGGTAGCTGGGGTTGGGCTCGCTGATAGCGGGGTACCGGCCGCTGGCGGCCCAATCAAAGGTGCCGCCGTCCACGATGATGCCTCCCAGGGTGGTGCCGTGGCCGCCGATGAACTTGGTGGCCGAGTGGACCACGATGTCCGCGCCGTGCTCGATGGGCCGGATGAGATAGGGGGTGCCGAAGGTGTTGTCGATGACGAGAGGCAGGCCGTGCTTATGGGCGATGGCCGCGATGGCGTCGATGTCGGGGATGTCGGAGTTGGGATTGCCCAGGGTTTCGATGTAGAGGGCCTTGGTGTTGGGTTGGATGGCGGCCTCCACTTCGGCCAGATCGTGGGCGTCCACGAAGGTGGTGGTGATGCCGTACTGGGGCAGGGTATGGGCCAGCAGGTTATAGCTTCCGCCGTAGATGGTCTTCTGGGCCACGATATGCTCCCCCTGGGTGGCCAGGGCCTGGATGGTATAGGTGATAGCCGCCGCGCCGGAGGCCAGGGCCAGAGCGCCCACGCCCCCCTCCAGGGCCGCGATGCGCTTTTCCAGCACGTCCTGGGTGGAGTTGGTCAGCCGGCCGTAGATATTGCCCGCGTCCGCCAGGCCAAAACGCGCGGCGGCATGGGCGGAGTTGTGGAACACATAGCTGGTGGTGGCGTAGATGGGTACGGCCCGGGCGTCGGTGGCGGGGTCCGCCTGCTCCTGGCCCACATGGAGCTGAAGCGTTTCAAACTTATAATTGCTCATAATGCAACCTCTTTCGATCCAAAATTTTCAGCAAAAAATCCGGGGCTCTTCCAAAAGCTCCCGGACTGAAAAGCGGTCATGGGTATGCCTCAACACATACAACGGCACCCGACGGACGCAGCAGGACGCCCGGCCGCTCTCTCAGCCCGGGAGTTCAGCATTCGTCCACATCGAAAGTTGCTTCGCAAAAGAGCAAGGAACAGGTCCTTCATCCGGTACGCCTCCTTTCCGGTCCAAATAAACCAATTAAATCTATCGGTTTGGTGGGATTATAGCATCGGCACCCTGTCATGTCAAGCCGATTTTTGCATTTCGTCGAATTTGATATTAACCTAGTAGTTTGATTATTGACAATGCGACAACCTGACAATATACTGGGGGACATCTTACAAAAATAAAAGGGGTGTATCGACATGAAAGGCGGAAAATCCAAGCTTATCACGCTGTTCATCTTTCTCGGGTTGGTCTTCGGCATCCTCTTCGGACTGCTCATGCCCGGCCGCTACGAGTTTTTGCTCCCGGCGGTGGACCTTGTGAGCGGCCTTTATATGAACGCGCTGCGCATGATGATCTATCCGCTGGTATTCTGCTCGCTTGTGGTGGGCATCCACAGCATCGGCAGCGTCTCGGCCACCGGCCGCATCGGGGCCCAGTCTGTGCTGTATTTTGTCGCTACCACGCTGTTTGCCAGTCTCCTGGGGCTGTTCCTGCCGAAGGTGCTGGGCTTGGGCAGCGGCGTCGCCATTGAGATGATGGACGCCGCCGTGGAGGCTACTCCCTTCACGAGCCTGCTGGACACGGTCAAAAACCTGATCCCCTCCAATCCCGTCGCTTCCTTTGCCAATGGCGATATGCTCCAGGTCCTCGTATTTGCCATCATCGTGGGCGTCACTTGTCTGACATTGGGAGAGAAGGCCGCGCCGTTCATCCGCCTGACGGAGGCGGTCGACCACATCTCTGTCAAGATCATTTCCGTGGTCATGTACTTCACGCCCATCGGCGTGTTCTGCTCCATCGCCTCGGTGGTCTATGCCAACGGCACGGGGACCATCATGGCTCTGGGGGCCGTTCTGCTGGCGCTGTACATCACCATGTTCCTCTATGTGCTGATCGTGTACGGCGGCATCGTCAGGCTCATTGGCAAATGCAAAATAAGGACCTTCTTCGCCAAGGTGATGCCTGCGGCCCTAAACGCTTTCGGCACCTGCTCAAGTTCCGCCACGCTGCCGATCAGCAAGCGATGCGCAGATGAGCTGGGCGTGTCCAACGAGATATCCTCCCTGGCCCTGCCCCTGGGCGCTACGATCAATATGGACGCAGTGTCCATCGTCATGTCCTTCATGATCGTGTTTTTTGCCAACGCCTGCGGCGTAGAGGTCAGCTTTGGCATGCTGGCGGTGGTGCTCTTGAGCAATACACTTTTGAGCATCGGTACGCCCGGCGTGCCCGGCGGCGCCATCGCATCCTTTGCCGCTCTTGCCTCCATCGCGGGGCTTCCCACCGGCATCATGGGGGTGTACATCAGCGTCAACACCCTGTGCGACATGGGTGCCACCTGCTGCAACGTGCTGGGCGACCTGGCCTGCTCCGTGGCGATGGAGCGTACGGCCCATCCCGCCGCCCAGAGAGCGAAGTGAACCTTTCATTGGCGCGCCTTTGATTTCCTATCATCCGTGTTGTATAATAGGATGAAGGGTAATTGGAATGGAGGCGTTTTCGATGCTGATCTCAACACGGGGCCGGTACGCGCTGCGGGTGATGATCGACCTGGCCGAGAACCAGGGCGACGGCTATATCCCGCTCAAGGATGTGGCCCGCCGTCAGGAGATATCGGAGAAATATGTGGAAGGCATTCTAAAGATCCTGGTGAAAAACGGCATGCTGGACGGGCTGCGGGGCAAGGGCGGCGGCTATCGCCTGGCGAAGGCCCCGGATGAATACAAGGTGAGCGACATCCTCTGGCTGACGGAGGAGGAACTGGCGCCTGTCACCTGCCTTGCCAGAGGCGCAAAGCCGTGCCGCCGTGCGCCCCAATGCCGCACGCTCCCCCTTTGGCAGGGACTGAACAAGGTCATCATGGACTATCTGGATCATACTACCCTGGCCGACCTGATGGTGTCTGACCTGGCCGACCTGATGGTGTCTGACGCGGACCGCCCGGACTGACGATATGGGCGAAAACGGCATAAAACCGGATATTGGCGAGGTGCTGCGCTATCTGGGCGTGAAAGAGGACCCGGAGGGGGCGATGGCCCGGGCCGTGCAAGACGAGGCGGACGGGCTTCTCCGCGCCGTCCGGCCCCGGTATGTCTACCGCCTGTTCCCCCTGGAGCGGGGACCGGAAGGCGTCGTCTTACAGGGCAGCGGCGTCACCCTGCCGGGCAGCCTGGCCGGGCGGATGCTGGCCCGGTGCGGCCAGGCGGCGCTTCTGGCCTGTACCCTGGGAGCCGGCTTTGAAGCCATGCTCCGCTCGGTCCAGGCCCGGGACATGGCCCGGGCGGTGATATTGGACGCCTGCGGCAGCGCCCTGGTGGAGGCAGGCTGCGATGCGGCGGAGCGGCAGATCGCAAGCCGGTATCCCGGACTGTATCTCACCGACCGCTTCAGCCCCGGCTACGGGGACCTGCCGTTGGAGACACAGGACGCCATCTGCACGGCCCTGGACGCCGGGCGGCGGCTGGGCGTCCAGGTCACGGGGAGCCTTCTCATGAACCCATCCAAATCCGTCACCGCCGTGATCGGTCTGGCGGACGGGCCCCAGCCGGCCCGCATAAGGGGCTGTGCATACTGCTCCCTGGCCGGGAGCTGTACCCTTCGCGAAGGAGGAAAAAGCTGTGCTGACTGAACGCTGGAAGAAGGATATCGTGCTGCTGGACGGGGCCATGGGCACCGTTTTGCAGCAAAAGGGCCTGCCCCCCGGGGGCAAGCCGGAGCTGTTAGCCCTGACCGACCCGGCGCTGCTGCTCGGCGTCCACCGGGAATACGTGGCCGCCGGCAGCCAGATCATCTACGCCAACACCTTCGGCGCCAGTGCGCCCAAGCTGGCCCGCACCGGCTACACAGTGGAAGAGGTGGTCCCGGCGGCGGTGGCCGTGGCCAAAGAAGCGGCCGGGAGGTCCGCGGCCGTGGCCCTGGACATCGGCCCTCTGGGGGAGCTTCTGGAGCCCATGGGCACGCTCAGCTTCGAAAAGGCATACGAGTATTTCCGCCAGATCGCCCTGGCGGGCGCCGCCGCGGGGGCGGATCTGGCCGTCATTGAAACCATGACCGACCTCTATGAGGCAAAGGCGGCGCTGTTGGCGGTGAAGGAGAACACGGACCTGCCGGTATTCGTCACCATGTCCTTTGAGGAGAGCGGCCGGACTTTCACCGGCTGCACGGTGGCCTCCATGGCCCGGACGCTGGAGGGCCTGGGCGCGGACGCCATCGGTCTGAACTGCTCCCTGGGGCCGGACCTTCTGGCCCCGCTTCTGAAGGAGCTTTGCGAGAACACCCGCCTGCCTGTGATCGCCAAGCCCAACGCGGGCCTGCCCGACCCGGCCACGGGGCTTTACGACATGGGTCCGGAGGCCTTCGCGGCGGCGCTGGCGCCCTCGCTGGACGCGGGGGTGACCATCTTCGGCGGCTGCTGCGGCACCTCCCCGGCGTATATCGAGGCGCTGCGCAAAGCCCTGGCGGGCAAGCGCCCCGCCGCCCGGCATTACGACGCGGTAGGCTTCGTCTGTACTCCCACGACTCCCTGCCGCCTGGACGGGGTGCGCGTCATCGGCGAGCGGATCAACCCCACCGGGAAAAAGCGGTTCCAGCAGGCGCTCTTGGAGCACGATCTGGACTATATCCTGGACGTGGCGGTGCAACAGGAGGACGCGGGGGCGGACATTCTGGATGTGAACGTGGGCTATCCCGGCGTGGACGAGGCATCGCTTCTGCCCCAGGTGGTGAAAAAGCTGCAAAGCGCCGTATCCCTGCCCCTGCAGCTGGACTCCTCCGACCCCGCCGCGCTGGAGGCCGGCCTGCGGGTCTATAACGGCAAGGCGGCGGTCAACTCCGTGAACGGCGATCCGGCGGTGCTGGCCCGCATATTGCCCCTCGTGAAGAAATACGGCGCCGCCGTGGTGGGCCTGACCCTGGACAAGGGCGGCGTCCCCCGGACGGCTCAGGAGCGGGTGGCCATCGCCAAGCGCATTTTGGACGCGGCGCTCTCTTACGGTATCCCCCGGGAGGATATATGGATCGACTGTCTGACGCTGACGGTTTCCGCCCAGCAGGAGCAGGCCGCTGAGACCCTCCGGGCCGTGCGGACGGTGCGGGAAGAGCTGGGCCTGCAGGTGGTGCTGGGGGTATCCAACATCTCCTTCGGCCTGCCCGACCGGCGGCTGGTCACCCAGACCTTCCTCGTCCAGGCATTGGGCGCGGGGCTGACCCTGCCCATCCTGGACCCCAACCAGCGGGAGATGATGGACGCGGTGGCGGCTTTCCGGGTGCTGTCCGGGGAGGATCGGGATAGCCGGGCCTACATCGCCCGGTTCGCGGACGCGCCCGCGCAGACCGCCGCGACGGCGGCCGCTACTGACTCCCTCACCCTGGAGGACGCCGTCGTCCGGGGGCTGAAGGCCGACGCGGCCCGGCTGGCCGCAGCGGCCCTGGAAGCGGGCCAGGCCCCTCTCGCGCTGGTGGAGGAGCGGCTCATCCCGGCCCTGGATAAGATCGGCGAGGACTACGAGCGGGGCACGGCGTTCCTGCCCCAGCTTTTGAGCGCCGCCGGCGCGGCCCAGGCCGTGTTCGAGGTCATCAAGACCGCCATCGCCCAAACGGGCGGCGAGAGCGTGAAGCGGGGGCGGCTGGTGCTGGCCACGGTCCAGGGGGACATCCACGACATCGGCAAGAACATCGTCAAGACCGTGCTGGAGAATTACGGCTACGAGACCATCGATCTGGGCCGGGATGTGCCGCCCCAGGTCATCGCCGACACGGTGCGGCGAGAGCACATCCGGCTGGTGGGGCTGTCCGCCCTCATGACCACCACTCTCCCGGCCATGGAGCAGACCATCCGCCTTCTCCATGCTCTGCCGGAGCCTCCTGCGGTGGTGGTGGGCGGCGCGGTGGTCACGTCGGAATACGCCCGTCAGATGGGCGCGGATTATTATTCCAAGGACGCCCGGCAATCCGTGGAGGTGGCGCGAAAAGTCTTCGGCGCGTGAGCGATATAGAAAAGACCGCGTGACAGGTCGTCCGTCACGCGGTCTTTTGTTATGGCTGAGGGTCGATCACGTCGCGCGGCTCCTTGCCGCCAGAGCTGCAATAGCTGTCCTCCTCCACCGGGCGCAGCTTGCGCAGGTCATAGGGCGTTTCCTGATAGACGAAGTTCAGCCAGTTGCAATAGGTGCAGTTGGAGCTGGACCGCCAGGACAGGATGGGCTCCCGGCTGGGGTCGTCGTCCGGGTAGTAGTTTTTCGGGATGCTGGGATTCAACCCCCGGGCGATATCCCGCTTATACTCCTTGTCCAAGTCGTACCGGTCATATTCCGAGTGTCCAGTGACGAAGATCTGCCGGGAGGAGCAGGCCAATATGAGATAGCTTCCGGCCTCCTCGCTGTCCGCCACCACGTAGAGCTCCGGGTCGGCCCGCACGGCGGCCTCGTCGATGCCGGTGTACCGGGACTGGGGCACGTAGAACAGATCGTCCATGCCCCGCATGAGCATTTTCTTCCGATGCAGCACCCGATGCTGATATACGCCGCTGAGCTTTTCCGGCAGGAGGTGCTTTTGGATGCCGTAGTGATAGTAGAGTCCCGCCTGAGCGCCCCAGCAGATGTGGAAGGTGGAGAACACGTGGGTCTTGCTCCACTGGAAGATGCGGCACAGCTCCGGCCAGTACTCCACCTGCTCGTATTCCAGCTTCTCCACCGGCGCGCCGGTGATGATGAGCCCGTCGAAGTTCTGGTCCCACACATCGTCGATGGTGATATAGAACTTGTTCAGGTGGGACGCGTCCGCATGGGTGGACGCATGGGAGGCGACCTTCAAAAATGTGATCTCCACCTGGATGGGGAAGTTGGACAGCACCCGCAGGATGTCCAGCTCCGTGGCCTCCTTCAGGGGCATCAGGTTCAGTATGGCGATCTGGAGCGGCCGGATGTTCTGGGCGTTGGCCCGGTCCTCATCCATGACGAAGATATTCTCCTCCTCCAGGATGTGGCGGACCGGCAGATCGTTTTGTACTTTGATCGGCATGGGCTCACTCCTTCGCTCACTCGTGCTTGGCAAACAGACCGCTGCGCCGCAGGATCTCGTCCACGGCGGCAGACTGGTTCAGGGCGTAGATGTGCAGGTCATTCACGCCCAGCGCGATGTACTCATTCAGCTGCTGGACCGTGTAATCCATCCCCGCGTCCCGGAATCCCTCCGGGTCGTCGTAGTATTTGGAGATATGGCGGGCCAGTTTCCGGGGGATGGCGCACCCGTTCATGGAAAGGCAGTGGCGGATGCACTTGTCCCGGTCCAGCACCGGCATGACGCCCACCGCCACCGGCAGCGTGACGCCCGCGGCCCGTATCTCCTCCATCCAGCAGGCAAAGCGGTCCATGTCATAGGTCAGCTGGGTCACGATGAAGTCCGCCCCCGCGTCCTGCTTCTGCTTCAAAAATACCGTATCAGCGGCCAGGCTCGGGGAGAGGATGTGCCCCTCCGGGATGCCGGAGCAAGCGATGGTGATCTTGTTCCCATAGCGTTGCCGCATATAGCGGATGAGGCCGTCGGCATGGTCGAAGTCGCCGTGGGTGGCGTTCTCACCGGAGACAAAATCTCCCCGCAAGGCCAGGAAGTGGTCTACGCCCATGGCGAGGTATTCCTCGATGTCCGCGTCGATATCGGCTCTGGTGTGGTGGATGCAGGTGTAGTGACTGACGGGCGTGGTCCGGCCCGCGTCGGCCATGGCCTTGCATATCTCCAGGTTATAGCCCCTGTCGGAGCCGCCCGCGCCGTAGGTGCAGCTGATCCAGTCCGGGTCCCATTTATAAAGGTCCTCCAGGACCACACGAAGCTTTCCTACACCGACCTCCGTCTTGGGCGGGAACACCTCAAAAGACAGCGTAGTGGTCTTTGACATTTTTTCCGCAATGGTCATAGCATGGTTCCTCTCGTTCGACATTCAACCAATCAATATGGTGGGTTTATTGGTGTCAGCATTATACCATGTCGCGCGGTTTTGCGCAAGCGGGAGCGCGACCGGTATCTTGATGTATAACAGCGGCTTTGCCGCTGTTATATCCCTCTTTTGCCCTACTGTCAATCGCCAAGAATAAACGTGACGGCCTTAAACAAAAAGAGGGCGCGGCGCTGTTTCATACAGCGTCGCGCCCTCGCGCTATGCAATGGGGATCATTTCGTCACGATCTCATACTCGTGGCCGACTTCCGAGGAGGAGAAGGCCACCTTCTTGGACTTGAGCAGCTTTTCCACGTTGGTCCGCACATGGGCCTCGCTGGCCAGGATCTTCAGCGCCTTGCCGGGATTGTTTTTCAGGGCGGCCGCCGTGAGCATCACGGGCTCAGGACAGGACAGGCCCCTCACGTCCACTTCGATATACTCCATGGTGAAACCTCCTTAATTCTTGGCTTCGTTCTTTTTCAGGTTGGTGGCGGCGATGATGAACAGCACCACGATGCAGCACACCAGCACGATCTTGCCCGCGGTACCGGGGCCGCCGGGGTTGGCGGCGGCGGTGTCGGTGGCGGCCGTGGCGGCGGCGCCGGCCAGACCGAAGTTATGGGCGAAGGCCGCGCCTACCAGCAGGCCCAGGAAGGTGATGGCGCTGTCAGAAGAGCCCTGGCCCGCCAGGACCAGCTGCCGCAGGGGGCAGCCCCCCGCCAGCACGGCGGCGAAGCCGACCGCATACATACCCAGCAGGTTCCAGATGTGCTGGGCGTGGGCGATGGGCTGGCCGGTGAAGCCAAAGTGGAACTTGCCGGTGGCCACATTGTACACCAGCAGCACCACGAACATGCCGCCCAGGATGCTGATCAGGGAGAAGTCCTTCATCAGGAACACGTCCCGCAGGCTGCCTGCGAAGCAGGCGCGGGTCTTCTGGGCGATGGCGCCGAACACCAGCGCCACGATCAGAGCCAAAATGACCGGCGCGTGCATACTGCCCGGGCCGGATTCGCTGACGGCGAACAGACTGGTGGCCACGCTGACGATGAGGCCGATGACCAGCAGCGCAGGGAGTATGTAGCCGTTGACCGACTTCACCTCATAGGCACGGCCCAGGCTGAAGCCCTTCTTCAGGAACAGGCAGCCGGTGCCGATGCCGGCGGCAAAGCCCACCAGGCCCACATAGGCGTTGGCGTCGCCGGCGGCCATACGGATGAGCATCCGCAGCGGGCAGCCCAGGAAGACCAGCGCGCCGATCATCATGATGAAGCCCAGGATGAAACGGATCACCGGAGAGGACCCAGCGGTGGTGCGGTATTCCTTGGTGGCCAGGGCGATCAGGAACGATCCGCATACGAAGCCCACGATCTCCGGGCGGTAATACTGTACCACCGCGGCGGTGTGCAGCTTCAGACTTCCGGCCATGTCACGGATGAAGCAGGCCACGCAGATCGCCATGTTCCCCGGGTTGCCTCCCACAGCCAGGATCACGGCCAGCAGGCCCAGGATCACGCCGCCGATGGCCAGTTTCCATTTCGCGTCAAACAGACGGTCCATAAATCATATTCCTCCTTCTTTGTTTGACAATTTGTGCAAAAAACAATGTTCCGGTGTCACAAATTGCGCAAATTTATTATAAATGGCAAAAACTGCCCTGTCCAATCGTTAGTTTTGATAGTTTCAAGTTCTTATAAAATATTTCTATAAATCAAAAAACAAAAAAATCACGGGCCTCCCGCATACCTGGGAAACCCGTGTTTTTTGGCGAAGACGTGTGGGAATCGAACCCACCCAGGACGCTCGTCACGCCCTACACTGGTTTTGAAGACCAGGAGGCACACCAGTTACCTATCCGCCTCCAAGTACAAGCCTTCGCTGTTTTTATTATATTGGACTTACGCCGGAAAGTCAAGAGCCCCGCCTCACACCAGACAGCGGTGCATATCCTCCGGCACCAGTCCCACCCGGGCCATGGACCGGGCGAGCCGTTCCTCGCTGTCCAGCGGCGCGCACCAGGCCAGCCCGCATCCGGCGGAGATGGCCCGAGGCACAGGGATCAGCCGGCCAGGGGTCTGGTCCTCCTTGCAGGTCTTTTCCATGGCCATGGCGTCGGCGGTGGTGTGGAAGGTGACCACCAGCTTCATCTCTTTTTTCCGCATATCCGTCCCTCACTGCGCCTCCGGCGCCGACTCCGCCGCCAGGGTGCGGACAGCCGCTACGGCGGCGTCCACTTCTTCGCTGGTATTGTAGTAGGAGAAGCTGAACCGCACCGCCCCCTGCTCCACCGTGCCCAGGGCCTGATGCATCCGGGGGGCGCAATGGGCCCCGGGGCGGGTGGCGATGGCGTATTCCTCCGCCAGCGCGTCGGATATCTCCCCGGAATCGCAGTCCCACACGTTCAGCGCCACGATGGCCGCCCGGTCCGCCGCGTCAAAGTCCCCGTAGACCGTCACGCCGGGGATGGAGCGCACCTCTTCATAAAACCGGCGCATCAGCTGCTGCTCCTTGGCGTGGACGTTTTCCACGCCGGTCTGGAGCAAAAATTCCAGCGCCGCGCCCAGGCCCGCCAGGCCGTGGCCGTTATGGGTGCCCGCCTCCAGCCGGGTGGGATATTCCGGCGGCTGGGTACAGCTATACGACTGCACGCCGCTGCCGCCCACCTTCCAGGGCCGGATCTCCACCCCTTCCCGGATGCACAGCCCGCCGGTCCCCTGAGGGCCCATCAGTCCCTTGTGGCCGGTGAAGCACAGCACGTCTATGCCCATGGCCCCCATGTCGATGGGCACGCAGCCGGCCGTCTGGGAGCAGTCCGCCACCAGCAGCAGCCCGTGCTCATGGGCGAAGCGCCCCACCCGGGCTAGGTCCACCATGTTCCCGGTCAGGTTGGACGCGTGGGTGCATACCACCGCCCGGGTGTTGGGCCGCAGCAGCCGTTCAAGATCGCCGTAGTCGATCCGCCCCTGCCGGTCCGCCGGTACGAAATCCACTTCCACGCCCCGCTCCGCCTGCAGCCGGTAGAGGGGCCGCAGCACGCTGTTGTGCTCCAGGTCTGTGGAGATCACGTGATCCCCCGGCCCGAACAGGCCGCATATGGCGATGTTCAGCGACTCGGTGGCGTTGGCCGTGAAAATCACATGGTCCGGCCGGGAGCAGCCGAACAGCTCCGCCGCCCGGCACCGGGCGTCATATACGGTCCGGGCCGCGCCCAGGGACAGGGCGTGCGCGCCCCGGGAGGCGTTGCCCATGCTCCCCATGGCCGTCATCACCGCCTCCGCCACCTGGGGCGGCTTATGCAGGGTAGTGGCCGCGTTGTCGAGATAGATCATGCCTGTGCCTCCTTTTTCGGACGGTTCGCCATGGAAAAGGGACATCTTTTTCCTATACACTGGTTGTTTTTGCCGGCATACCGGCAGACTACCGGGCGCCATTCCATCTCCACGCCCAGCTGTTCCCGGGTGAAGGCCACCGCCTCCCGGATGGACAGATAGGAGTCCCGCTTGCAGCACCGGGGCCCACCCACCTCCGCGATGGCCTCCAGAGACCGGGCCGTCATCTTGTGGGCCAGCGAGAAGTTCTCCTCCGACAGGGGCGTGGCCCCGGTAACGATGGACACGAACATGCCCGTGCTGATCCCCGCCCCGCAGGCGCCCCAGAAGCCGCAGGAGCCGCCGGGCACGTTCCGCCCCCGGTTCCGGATCTCATACAGCGCCCGCTCCAGATCCAGCTCTCCCCCGGCGTTTTTATAGGCGGTGAGCAGCGCCGCCCCCACCATGATGTGGTGCTCCGGGCCGTGCATATGGCAGAAAGGCAGGTCCATCATCCGGTCCAATATGGCCGCCGGATTTTTAGATGTATCTGTTAGACATACACCGAAAATGGCGTCCAGTCCCTGGCGGTGGCACTCGTCGCACACATAGTGGCCGCGGACACAGCGGGTCTTGCTCATATAGCTCCTGTGGCACACGGAGCACTCCATCAGCTCATCCCGCTCCAGATATTCCAGCGGCGCGCCGCAGATGAGGCATTCTTCCTGCATAGCTCATCTCTCCCAGATCGTGATATGTCCATCTCCCGCGGACACATGAAGCCGTGGGACAGACCTCTTCGCGCTTCGATTATATACCTCTTTTTTCCGCCCCGCAAGTCCCCCTCCCTCCCGGCGCCCCCTTTTGCGTCTGAGGAAACGGAACGGAGGAATATTTATTGAAAAATTCTATAAACTTCCTCTAATTGTTGCTTTTATTTGTAGCACATAGTATACTTGTTATAAAATTATGGAGTATGGCGCTTTAACTTGTTGAATTTCACGGATTCGATCAGGCCCCGCGTCATACCCGGTCCTGGAACGGAAAGAGAATGCGCGCCGCGCTTTTCCCGGGTTTTTGCCCTGTGCGTTTTCCTTTCGCCCCACCCCCGCGTGAACATGGGAGGCGAACAGCAGTTGGATCGCGGATATATCCTCACAAACAATCCGCTGGTAGTGGAAAAGCTGGGCCCCGGAGCGCCGGTGGAGTTTCTGGAATGTTCCTACAAGGCTGTACTGGAGGCGGCGCGAGACCGTATCCATCAGGGCGCGAAGCTCCTGTCCCACCCCCTTTCAGGGAGCGTGAAGCCGGGAGAAACGCCTTACAAGTCAGTGATACTAGTGAACGGGAAGGGTGATGTGGACGAGCAGTCCCTGGCACTGATCGAAAACGCCATACTGGCCTGCGCGAAGTTTCAGCAGAGATGTGACCGGTACCGCCCCGCGGTAGATCTTGACTGCCGGCTCATCGACTGGACGCTGCTGGAGAGCGCGCTGGCATCGGTCATTGTTTGAAAACCATTGGCAACCGTATAAAAAAATTTGGCCGCCGGAGCGGACGGACCGCCCGGCGCCCAGTAAGGAGGGAACAGGAACTTGAAACTGGAAATTGGCAACATTTTCATCAAAGACATCCAATTTGCAGCGGAAGCCAAGATCGCTGACGGCGTGCTCTATGTGGATAAAGCCGCGCTGGAGAAAGTGGTCCTGGAGGACGAGACCATCAAGGCCGTGTCGTTCGACATTGCCAAGCCCGGCGAGTCGGTGCGCATCACCCCTGTGAAGGACGTGATCGAGCCGCGGGTGAAGGTGGAAGGCCGCGGAGGCATCTTCCCCGGCATCATCGCCAAGGTCGACACCGTCGGCTCCGGCAAGACCCATGTCCTGAAGGGCATGGCCGTGGTCACCGCCGGCAAGATCGTTGGCTTCCAGGAGGGCGTCATCGATATGTCCGGCCCGGGCGCCGCCTACACCCCGTTTTCAAAGACTCTGAACCTTGTCATGGTCTGCGAGCCGGTGGAGGGCCTGAAGCAGCACGACTACGAGAAGGCCGTCCGTCTGGCGGGCTTCCGGGTAGCGGTGGCTTTGGGCGAGCTGGGACGGAACATCGCCCCCGACGAGACCAAGGTCTATGAGACCTGCGGCATCAAAGAGGGCATCGAGAAATATCCCGATCTGCCCCGGGTGGCCTATGTACAGATGCTTCAGAGCCAGGGTCTGCTGCACGACACCTACGTCTATGGCGTAGACGCGAAAAAGACCCTGTCCACCATCCTCAACCCCACCGAGACCATGGACGGCGCTATCGTGTCCGGCAACTGCGTGTCTGCCTGCGACAAGAACCCCACCTATGTCCATGAGAACAACCCGGTGGTGGAGGATCTCTTCGCCCAGCACGGCAAGACCCTGAACTTCGTCTGCCAGATCATCACCAACGAGAACGTGTACCTGGCGGACAAGCAGCGCTCCTCCGACTGGACGGCAAAGCTGTGCCGCCTGCTGGATCTGGACGGCGTCATCGTGTCCCAGGAAGGCTTCGGCAACCCCGACACCGACCTGATCATGAACTGCAAGAAGATCGAGGCCGAGGGCGTCAAGACCGTCATCATCACCGACGAGTACGCCGGCCGTGACGGCAAGAGCCAGTCGCTGGCCGACGCCGATCCCGCCGCCGACGCGGTGGTCACCGGCGGCAACGCCAACGAAGTCATCGTCCTGCCCAAGATGGACAAGGTGATCGGCACGCTGGACTACGTCAACAAGATCGCTGGCGCCAGCGAGGAAACTCTGCAAGCCGACGGTTCTCTGGTGGTGGAGCTGCAGGTCATCACCGGCGCCACCAACGAGACCGGCTTTATCAATCTGAGCGCCAGATAAGGAAGGAGGAAAGAACCTGTAATGGCAAAACTGAGAGTAGTTCACTATATCAACCAGTTCTTCGCCCAGATCGGCGGCGAGGAAAAGGCTGATTACCCTGCTGAACTGCGCGTCGGTGAAGTAGTGGGCCCGGGCATGGCCCTGATGCAGAAATTCGGTGACGAGGCCGAGATCGTAGCCACCGTCGTCTGCGGCGACTCCTACTTCAACGAGAATCTGGACAAGGCCACCGCCGATATCCTGGAGATGGTCAAGAGCCAGAAGCCTGACGTGTTCGTGGCGGGCCCCGCCTTCAACGCGGGCCGTTACGGCGTGGCCTGCGGCACCATCGCCGCGGCCGTCCAGGAGCAGCTGGGCATCCCCTCCGTGACCGGTATGTACGTGGAGAACCCCGGCGCGGATATGTTCAAGAACAAGGTCTATATCATCTCCACCAAGAACAGCGCCGCCGGCATGCGGGACGCCGTCAGCAAGCTGGCCCCCCTGGCTCTGAAGCTGGGCAAGGGCGAGAAGATCGGCGCCTCCGCGGAGGAGGGCTATCTGCCCAACGGCGTGCGTGTCAACTTCTTCGAGAAGGAGCGCGGCTCCGCCCGTGCGGTGAAGATGCTCATCAAGAAGCTGGCCGGCAAGCCCTTCGAGACCGAGTTCCCCATGCCGGTGTTCGACCGCGTGGCTCCCAACCCGGCCGTGAAGGACATGGCGCACGCCAAGATCGCGCTGGTCACCTCCGGCGGCATCGTGCCCAAGGGCAACCCCGACCACATCGAGAGCTCCAGCGCCTCCCACTACGGCGAGTATGACATCGCCGGCGTCATGGACCTGACTGCGGACACCTATGAGACCGCCCACGGCGGCTACGACCCGGTCTATGCCAACGCGGACGCCGACCGTGTGCTCCCGGTGGACGTGATGCGTGATCTGGAGAAGGAAGGCCGCATCGGCTCCCTCCATCACCTGTATTACGCCACCGTCGGCAACGGCACGGCCGTGGCCTCCGCGAAGAAATTCGCGGCGGAATTCGCCCAGAAGCTGAAGGCTGACGGTGTAGATGCCGTCATCCTAACATCCACTTGAGGGACTTGTACTCGTTGCGGCGCAACGATGGTGAAAGAAGTGGAGCGGGCTGGCCTGCCTGTGGTTCACGTGTGCACAGTCACCCCGATCTCTATGACGGTTGGCGCGAACCGTATCGTGCCGGCCATCGCGATCCCTCATCCCCTGGGCAACCCGGCTCTGGAGCCCAAGGACGAAAAGGCTCTCCGCCGGAAGCTGGTGGAGAAGGCTCTGACCGCTCTGGAGACAGAGGTAGACGGCCAGACCGTGTTCGACGATTAAGTTTTAACCGCCGGACGGCAGATCGCAAAACCCCGGAAGGGCTGCGTTGCAGCTTTTCCGGGGTCCTTTATTTTTCGCCGCGCCGGGCTCAGACCGTGTCGTTTTTATTGAGCTCGTGGTGGCAGATATACAGTTTGTATTCAGGGACCGTTTCCTTTATCACGAACGGGATCTCATGGCGCTCCTCCGGATGGTGGCAGATGGAGATCCACTTCCCCCGGCGCCCACCCCAGCGCTCTCAGCCGCGACGTATCCAGGTCCAGGTACGCCGTATCGGGGTAGCCGTTCGCCTGCCGGTCCTCGATCTCATATCTTACGCGCACGCCATTGGCCCTGGCGATCCTCTCCGCCATCTCCGCGACGGAGCAGTACGTCCGCTCGTCCGCCGCGTTGTAAGCGGTTCCGGGCTCCCCCTTCAGCAGCGCGGTCAGCAGCGCTGTGGCCGCGTCGGCCGTATAGAGGTAACTGTACTCCGCCTCTCCGGGGGTCCTGAGCACGATGTCCCGTTTTTCCCGGGCGCAGCGCATACATTCGGCAAAAATGCGGACGTCGCCGGATCGGGCGCCCGGGCCAAAGACCTTTGACGGCCGGACGATCACGGCCGGGACACCGTATTCCGCCGCGTAGGCGCAGCACAGCTCCTCTCCCAGCAGCTTGCCGGCGGGATAGCTGCCGCGTATCTGCTGGGGGCGAAGAGAGCATGCCTCCGTTTCCGCGATCTTCCGCCCCTTTTGAGCGGGGCCGTACACCTCCACGCTCGACACATAGAGAAATCCGGAAACGTGCTTTTCCCGGGCAAGCTCCAGCATGTTGAACGTCCCCAGCGCCGCGGTCCGGAGCGTTTCGACCGGCCGTTGGACAAAGGTCCTGCTCGCCGTCGGGCTGGCCCCGTGGATGATGTGATCCACCGGGCCGTCCACCGGGGGCAGATCCTCCACGCTCCCGCACAGAAAACGCAGCGAGCCGTACCGTTTCAGCTCCGCGGCGAATCTGTCCCGGGCCCGGGCCTCGTCCCGCACCAATGCCAGCACCGTAAGGCCAAGCCCCCTCATCCGGTCCGCATACAGCAGACCGCTGGTCAGCGCATACCCGATGATGCCGGTGGCGCCGGTGATCAGCACCGTCCTGCCCCGCAGCTTCTCCCAGGGGAGATGATCCTGTGAACAGATGTGCTCCAGATCTTTTTGAGGGATGGCGCATTTTATATCCATACCGGTCACCTGTCAAACGCCCGGGTCTTTCCGGGCGTCCATCATGGCGCAGAACATATAAAAGTCGGTCATCGTGGTGATCTTGATGTTCTCCAGGGGGCCGTTCACCGTATACAGCCTGTGCCCGTAATGGGCCATCAGACTGGCGGAGTCAATGAATTCCAGCCCGTCGGCCTGCGCCCGTCCATGGGCCTGCAGGATATCCCCCAGCCGGAAGCACTGGGGCGCCCGGGCCACACAGCACTGGGACCGGTCCACGATGCCGCCGATCCCGCGCCCATCGGCATATAGGATCGTTTCAACGGCGGGCGCCACCGTGACCGCCGTACCGTTTTGTCTTGTGCAGGCAATGGCACGGTCCAGGGTCTCCCCGTCCACGAGGGGACGCACCCCGTCGTGGATGAGCACGATGGACGCCGCGTCGAACATTTCTCCCGCTTTGATCAATCCGTTCCGGATAGACGCCTGGCCGGTCTTTCCGCCCGGGACGATGGCCGCCACCTTTTCCGCTCCGTAGTCGCGCACCATCGTTTCGCAGTATCCGATCCACTCCCGCAGGCTGACCAGGATGATGGAATCGATGGCCCCATGCCGCTGAAAGCAGTCCAGCGTATACGCCAGGACCGGCTTTCCGTCATACTCAAGGAATTGCTTGGGCCGGCCATTCCCTCCCATGCGCTCTCCCGTGCCGCCGGCAAAGATGACGGCCACATGCTTTTCCGGCGGGCGGCCGCGGTCTGCAGAGCGATCCTGTTCCAAGGCGCCTTCACCTCTCCTCTCCCCCGCCGATCCAGTAAGGCTGCCGGAAGCGCCGTCTCCGCTCGCGCTCGCGCTTGCGCTCTGGCGGCAGCTTCCTATAATCGCCATACATCGACGTCAAATAAGCATCCCAGCACTGGGGCGCATGAAACAGCCGTCCGTGGAATCCCATCTCCACCGCGGGCAAATAGTCTTCCTTTTTCATGCGCTCGCATGGCCCCATGCTGGAGGCGATCGCGCCTATATAGTCGCTCTCATCAAAAGGATACCGATGAGAAAGCTCCCGGAGCTTTTTCAGCCAGTACTCCTGTCCGAACGATCTGGCGAACAGAACGACCGGGATCTTCATGATCCTCCTAAAAACGGTGCTCCCGTCCCCGATCCCCATGCGGGAAAACCGGCACAGCTCCTTGAGGATGCGGGCCTTGATCAGCAAGGCGTCGCTGTCTCGCTTATTCTCCGGCAAGCCGTCCATCGGAAAGACGTCGACCCACAGAGCCGGCGTATTGCCCTCGGCGATCCGCGTGCGTCGGTCAAAGACCTTGGCGTTAGGAAAAACGGACCTTCCGCGCCCCCTGATGCTGACATAGAAGTCGCGATGAAGCGGCGTCTTTTCCGTCAGCTCCAAAAAGCGATCGTAGTCGCTTCTGGGCATCAGCACATCGGCGTCGTCGTCCCAGGGAATGAAATCCTTATGCCGGACCGCTCCCAAAAGCGTGCCGCCGCAAAGATAATACCGCAGACCGTTCCCATCGCAAAAATCCGCAAGGCTGCACAAGATCCCGAATATCCTCTCATGGATCTGTTCCTGGGTGAGCGCGGCCCCTTCATCCGTGCCCTGGCCCGATGCTGTTTTCTTCATGGCGGGAGCGCTCACGATCGGGCATCGGCCGGTCTCGTGGACATACCGGCTTCTCCTCGCCCCGTCATGGCCGACAGCTCCACCCGGCTGCCCTCCACCCGATAGATCCGCTCGCACCCCGCCACCGCGGACTGACGGTGGGAGATGATGACCAGCGTCTTTTCGCCCCGGAGGCTGCCGACAGAGTCCAGGACCGCCTTCTCTGTTTCCGGGTCCAGCGCGGAGGTGGCCTCGTCAAACACCATCACTTTCCGGCGCTGATACAGCGCCCGGGCGATGCCCAGCCGCTGGCGCTCTCCGCCGGAAAGGCGGATGCCATTTTCTCCTATCAGAGCGTCCAGGCCCTGGGGGAGCTTTCGCACCAGCTCCGCCAGCGCCGCTTTCTCCAGCGCGTCCCACACGGCCCCGTCGTCGATCTCCTCCGGCGGTACGCCGAAGGCCACGTTGCTCCGGATCGTGTCGTTCAGAAGGAAAACATTCTGGGGGATATAGGCGATCTCTTTCAGATAGCTGTCCCGGCACCGTCCTATCCTCACCCCGTCGGCGCAGACCGAGCCCTCCTGGGGCTCCAAAAGCCCCAGCAGCACATCCACCAACGTCGTCTTCCCCGCGCCGGAGGGCCCGACGATGCCCACAGACGAGCCCACAGGGATCTCCATATCCACATTTTCCAGCACCGGCTCGGCCCGCCCCTCATAGCGGAAGGTGACGCCCTCCGCGGTGATGCTCTTTTCCAGCGCCACATCCTGCTCCGGCTCTGAAGCCGCCCCCTCGCGCTCCTGCCGGCGCACCCGTTTCAGGGCCGACGCCATCGCCTCCACCGACGAGCGCACATTGCTCATCTGGTTCAGCCCGGAGCTGATGCGGCTGCAGGAGGGCAGCAGCCGGATCGCCGCCATCACCAGCGCCGACATGCTGGGTACAAGGGACACGATATCCTGCCGCATCCGGACCAGGACGAGCATATACAAAAGCACCGCGATGGCCAGGATCGTTTCGGTCATCTGTACCGGGATCATTGTAAAAAACTGTCCCCAGAGGGAATCCTTTGTCATCTCCGCGTCCTGCTGCCGGTAGCGGGCGCTGAAAAACGCCTCTTTCTGGCCGACTTTCACGTCCTTGATCCCGTAAACTCCCTGGTTGAGCCAGTTCAGCCGCCGGGCGTTCGCTTTCTGCCGGCGCTGTCCGATCCGGTGGATCCGACGTTTGATTATCACGCTGGACAGAAAAAACGCCACACATACGCCGGCCAGCACGAACGCCGTCATGGCGGGATTCAGTATCAGCAGCAGTACGCTCATCGCCGCCAATACCAGCCCCTCTGTCACGACCCGCATCAAAGCGGTTATATACGTGGATACCCGCCACAGATCCGACTCCAGCAGAGAGACCACGGAGGAACCGCTGGTTTTCGTGAAAAACACATAGGGGCTGCGGAGTATCCCCTCGTACAGCTCCGCGGACAGCTCGTGCTGAAGGGTACGCACGAACCTTGTCTGGGCGTAGTCTTCCACCAGCATATACAGCAGCTTGAAAAGATAAAAACAGATCAGCGCCCCCAGCATCGCCAGGCCCAGCCTCTCCCCCGGACCGATCCCGAGCCACCGGGAAAGGGCGGCGATGAAGGCGTTTTCCATGGCCTGGCCGTTATCCACCAAGAGCATACAGACCGTTCCGATCAGGGAGATCCCGGCTGTCTCCAGCAGCGCGCCGACAAACAGCACCGCCACAAGACCGCACAGTTTCCCTGCCCGGTCTTTGCCTATCATATACAGCGTGCTCTTCAGCATGGGGTTTCTCTTTCCTCCCGCCGGTCCGAAGCGCTTTCCCGCTCCGTCATGGGCCGCCGCACACCATCCGGGTCAAAATGCCCCGGACGATCTCGTGGGCCTCAAGTTCTATTTCCGGGGACTTTATCGGCGTCATATAGTCGTCGCCATACATCAGCGGCAGCAGTTTCCCGTGATCCCGGAGGATCATCAGCTCCGTATCCTCAAACGGGACCGTCACGAAGTGGTCCATATATTCTTTGGGGACTACGCAGATCACGCCGTCATACTTATCATTAGACCGATAGATATATTCTCCCCGCCCGCAGAAACAGTTCTGACAGAACCAATCGAACAGCCGGTATTTCATATCCTGGGGGAAGGGCCGCCCCATCAGATACGCGGCCCGATACAGGGCGTATCGCAGCGCGTCCTTTCCCTTGCGGTCCCGATTCTTGGCCTGCGTGATGGAGAAGACCTCCCGGTTTCTATTGAAGCCGGTCAAGAACATCGTGCCCAGGATCTTGCACTTCTGGGGGAGAAGGCGGCTGGAGATGGGGTCATAGATGAACAGATCTATCCAGACCAGGGGCTTTCCCTCTTCCGCCAGGACCACCCTGGGCAGCCGGTCGATCATGCGCAGCGACAGCGCTCCCCCCTCCGGCAGGGCCCGGAACACGCCGCACAGCCGGCGATACTCCTCCCGGGTGAGAGAAACGTCCATATCGTCGTCCCAGGGGATGAAGCCCTTCTCCCGCACAGCACCCAATAGTGTGCCTCCGTGCAGCGAGTATTTTATGCCGTTTTCCACGCAAAGCGCGTGGAAAGCCTTGAGAAGGACGAGGAACTGTTCGTGCAGTTTTTTCAGCTGTGGTCCCGGCGGCATATCCTCGCCCCCGGTCAGCCGGACGGCGTCCGGCGGCCATTTTTCGATCTCCGGGGAGAACCGCAGCCCGCTGGCAAATCCCCTGTACAGCACGCGGAGCTTCTCTCCCCTGTTCCCCTGGGAGCGCAGCAGGATGTTCCCCGCCGTATAAAGGTCCTTCAGCAGGATATAGGCCCAGCCTCGCAGCCCGTACCTCCGGTAGCAGTGCACGTCGTTCCGGTACAGATATTTGTACCGCTCCAGCCGGTCCGCATCGTCGGTGGCAAAATCCACCCGGGTGTGCCGCCGCATGGCGTGGGTCACCTTGCTGGCCGGGACCATATAGCAGGGATAGCGGGCGGAGAGCCTGCCGGTGAATTCATAATCGTCGGTCCAGACGAAATACTCGCCGATGGGCAGCCCCACTTCCTTCACGGCCTCCGCCCGAAGGAACAGGGACACGAACGAACACATGGCCACCGGCGTCGGCCCGCCCCGATAGGCCTCTTCTCCCACGTGGCGGAAGATCGTGCGCTTCGGGATATTCATACGGCAGACGGAGCCGTCGGTCCAATAGGCCGCGCTGACCAGAAAGCCCCAGTCCTCCCGCCCGGCGCCGGCCCGGACCAGCTCCGCCAGCGCGCTCGGGCCGGGGATCGTGTCGTCATCCATCAGCCACAGCCGGTCATAGCCCCGGCGCAGGGCCTCCCGCACGCCGGTCTGAAAGCCGCCGGCGCCGCCCAGGTTTTTCCCGGTGGAGAGATAGGATACCCTGTCGCAGGACCCGAAGCGCTCTTGCACCATTTGCCCGGTGCCGTCCGTGCTGGCATTGTCGATCACGAGAACGTCGCACGCCGCTCCCTGCTGCCCCAGGACCGCCTCCAGGCAGCGGCACAGCAGCGCTTTTCTGTTATAGGTCACCACAACGGCAGCGACGCCGTTCCCCATGGTCATATCCCTCTCCCGACGCGGCGGTCAATACGCTCCCCTGCTGTCGAACATGGCCGGTACCGTCCGGAGCATGATCTTCAGGTCGGTCCACGCGCTCATGTCCCGGATATAGTCCAGGTCCAGCTCGACCCACCGGTCCCAGCCAATACTCGCCCGTCCGCTCACCTGCCAATAGCAGGTAAGCCCCGGGCGCACGACGAGGCGCTGTTTTTCATAGGCGCTGCACTGCTCCATCTGCCAGACCAGGATCGGCCGCGGCCCCACGATGCTCATGTCGCCCTTGATCACGTTCACGAACTGGGGCAGCTCGTCGATGGACAGTTTGCGGATCACCTTGCCCACTTTTGTGATCCGGGGATCATTTTTGATCTTGAACGCGTGGCCGGTCTGCTCGTTGGCCCTCAAAAGCGCGGGAAGCTCCTCCTCCGCGCCCACGCGCATGCTCCGGAACTTATACAGCCGGAAAGGCTTCATGTCCTTTCCCATCCGCTCCTGGACAAAGAACGCCGGTCCTCCGTCCTCCAGACGGATGCATACCGCCGTCACCGCCAGCAGCGGGGACAGCACCGCCAGCGCCAGCGCCGACAGCACACAGTCGGCAAAGCGCTTCACCGCTTTATATAGCCCGCTCTTCGCGGCGTAAACCGCCCCGATATCCTCTTTGTCCTGCCCTTCCCGGCCGCTTCTCATGTGCGCTTTGCCTCTCCGCCCTTCTATCCGTTTCAGCGAAAAAGAGGGTAAAAATGTACCCCCCCCCACCGCAAAATACGGGGAGAGGCGCTTACGCTTTCCTGGATAAAAGCACCATAGCTTCCAATTCCTGTAAAAGCCTGCCTGTATCTCTTCCCCGCGCGGAGCGCGGGGCCATCACCGCAGTCGCCAAAAATACTGCGCATGCAATTATACTATAAGCGTATGTTTTTGTCAATTTCTTCCCCTGACGGGGCCGCCCTGGCGCATCAATAGACCCGCAGCTGCCTATCCCCCAGCTTGCTCTCGTCGACCAGCGACAGGGAATCCTCCGGCACCGTGATCGTATAGGGGTCCCCGTCGCTCACATACAGCGGCTGCCTGGGGTTTTCCAGCCACCAGATAAGGTCCATGTCCTGGGCCTTGAAGCCTCTCCCGCTCACACGGTCGATGCTGTAGGGGTCATAATCCGGGTGGACGGGGGAGATCGCCGGGTCCCACCCGGCCTCCACTATGCCCTGGTTATAATACGCCACCCCTTCATAGACGCCGCTCTTGACGTACTCAAAAAGGGCAGAGGGGATGTTCCCGAAGGGCAGCGCGAAGCTGGTAAAGGTATAGCCTTCCACCAGCTCGTACATCTTGGCCTGGTTCTGCCCCACCTCCCGGATGATGTCATCCGCGCTGGTGGTGGAGGAGAGATTGTAGTGGGTGTAGGTGTGGTTGCCCACGTCGAATCCCAGGTCGACCAGATACTGCATCCGCTCCTGCAGCGTGCCCGCCAGCTTGGGCCCGGAGGAGCGCTCCGTGTAAAACGGGTTGTTGCCGAGGCACACATAGAACGTGGCGTCCTTGCCGAAGTCGGGATGCTCCTCGTAAAAATCCAGAATGATCGCGGCGGCGCAGTCCGGGTTCAGCGTCAGCTCTCCGTTCTGCTCGATCAGACTGAACTGGCTGGAAGTGCCGTCATCGAAGGTAAAGACGATGGGCTTGTATCCGGCCTCCACCTTGATCTCGTTGTTCAAAAAATCGTTCATCGAGATCAGCCTGTAGCCCATGTCGTACAGGCGCGGCAGAAGCTCACGGAAATAGGAAAAGCTCTGGGTGCATAAGAGATAGGATTCCGAATAGGTCTCGTCCGGGTCCAGTTCGTCCACGAACGCATGGAACATCACGATGGGTATCTCGCCGGCCTCGTTGGGTTTGATCTTGTCCAGGTCGATCTCCGGCGTGGCCTCCGGTTCCTCCGTAGGTTCCGCGGTAGGCGCGGGGCTGGCCGTGACCTGGGCGGCGGAAGAAGGCTCCCCGGTGCAGCGGCTCATGAGCACCGCCTCCAGACCCACCACCAGCGCCAGTACGATCAGCAGAGCCACAAATCGCCGTGTTCTCATATGTTTTGTCCTTCCTAACTCTCATACAAAGCAAAACCCCACAACCCGCTGGGGGCTGTAGGGCCTTACTTTGGTGCGCGAGGGGGGACTTGAACCCCCACGCCCGGAATGAGCACTAGAACCTGAATCTAGCGAGTCTGCCAATTCCACCACTCGCGCATGTATTTGGGCGTCCTTCTGGACGCCCAAATAAAATAGCATACTTTTCGCCGATTGTCAATCGTTATTTTGCGTTTTCCGCAAAAAATCAGCCTACCCACGCCTCCAGCGCTTTCAGGCAGTCGGCCAGCTCATGAGGCAGCTTGTCGCCGAACTTGGCGTAGTGCTTTTTGATGTCGGCCACCTCGGCCTTCCACTGGGCGGGGTCCACTTTGAGCAGCTCCTGCAGGGTCTCCGGCGTCACCTCGCCCTCCAGGCCCTCCAGGTTGATGTCCTCCGCCTTGGGCACGTAGCCGATAGGGGTCTCCACCGCGTCGGCGGTGCCTTCGCAGCGGCCCAGGATCCACTCTAGGGCCCGCAGGTTCTCGCCGAAGCCCGGCCACAGGAAGTGGCCCTGCTCATCGGTGCGGAACCAGTTGACGTTGAAGATCTTGGGCGGATTGGTGATCTTCCCCTCCATGTCCAGCCAGTGCTGCCAGTAGTCGGCCATGTGGTAGCCGCAGAAGGGCAGCATGGCCATGGGATCGCGGCGCAGCTCGCCCACCTGGCCCTCGGCCGCGGCGGTCTTCTCCGAACCCATGACGGAGCCGACGAACACGCCGTGGGCCCAGCTCTTCGACTGGTACACCAGGGGCACGGTGCTGGCGCGGCGGCCGCCGAAGATGATGGCGGAGATGGGCACGCCCTGGGGATCGTCGAACTTGGGGCTGACGCAGGGGCAGTTCTTGGCCGGCGCGGTAAAGCGGGAGTTGGGGTGCGCGCCCTTCACGCCGCTGGCGGGGTCCCAGGGGTTGCCCTTCCAGTCCACCGCGTCCGTGGGCGGGTTCTTGTCCATGCCCTCCCACCAGACGGTGCCGTCCTTCTTCAGGACCACGTTGGTGAAGATGGTGTTCTTCTTGGTGCTCTCCAGGGCGTTGGGGTTCGACTTCATGCTGGTGCCGGGGGCCACGCCGAAGAAGCCGTTCTCCGGGTTCACGGCCCACAGCCGCCCGTCGGGGCCGGGCCGCAGCCAGGCGATGTCGTCGCCCACGGTCCAGCACTTCCAGCCCTTTTTGCGGTAGCTCTCCGGGGGGATGAGCATGGCAAGGTTGGTCTTGCCGCAGGCGGAGGGGAAGGCGGCGCACACATAGGTGATCTCCCCCTTGGGGTTTTCGATGCCCAGGATGAGCATGTGCTCGGCAAGCCACCCCTCGTCCCGGCCCAGGCAGGAGGCGATGCGCAGGGCAAAGCACTTCTTTCCCTGCAGGGCGTTGCCGCCGTAGGCGGAGTTCACGGTCATGATGGCGTTCTCCTGGGGGAAGTGGGCGATATACCGCTGGTCCGGGTCCATATCTGCGGAGGAATGCAGGCCCTTGATGAAGTCGGGGCTGTCGCCCAGGTAGTCGTAGACCTCCTTGCCCATGCGGGTCATGATGGCCATGTTCAGCACCACGTAGATGCTGTCGGTCAGCTCGAAGCCGTACTTGGCGAAGGGGGAGCCCATCACGGACATGGAATAGGGCACCACGTACATCTTCCGGCCCATCATGGAGCCCTTGTAGATGGCGTTCAGCTTCGCCTTCATCTCGTCGGGGGCCATCCAGTTGTTGGTGGGGCCGGCGTCCTCCTGCTTTTCGCAGCAGATGAAGGTGCGTCCCTCCACCCGGGCCACGTCGTTGGGGTTGCTGTGGTGATAGTAGCAGCCGGGCAGCTTCTGCTGGTCCAGCGGGATGAGAGAGCCGGCGGCCACGGCCTCCCGCCGCAGCGCCTCCAATTCCGCCTCGCTGCCGTCCAGCCAGACCACCTCGTCCGGCCGGCACAGCTCGGCGCACGCCGCCACCCAGTCCAATACGTGTTTGTTGGTCGTCAATGCCATTGTTCTTACCCCCATATATCAAAAGTTTTCGATGGCGTCGGCAAGGGCGGCAAAATCCGCCAATGTCAGCGCCTCGCCACGAATATGGCTGTCAAAGCCGCAGGCCGCGATGGCCGCGGCGGCTTTTTCCCGGCCGCACAGGCCGTCCAAAGCGTTGGCCAGAGTCTTCCGCCTCTGGTTGAACGCGGCCCGCACCACCCGGAAAAAGGCCCCCTCCTCCGCCGGCGCCGGCGGAGCGTGGCGCACGGCCAGGCGCACCACGGCGCTGCGGACCTTGGGCCGCGGCGCAAAGCACTCCGGTCCCACCTCGAACAGCAGTTCCGGCTTGGTATACCACTGGGTCAAAAGGGAAAACGCCCCGTAGCTGCTTTCCCCCGCCCCGGCGCACATCCGCTGGGCCACCTCTTTTTGCACCATCACTATCATATTTTCAAAGCAGCCCGCCTGATACAGCTTGGTGAGCACCGGCGTGGTGATGCTGTAGGGCAGGTTGGCGCACACGCTCCACCGCAGGCCGGGCAGCATCCCGGCCACATCCCCGGCCAGATCCCGGTCCATCACGTCGGCGAAGACCACCTGCACATTGTCCAGCCCCGCCAGGGTCCGGGCCAGCACCGGCCGCAGCGCCCCGTCCACCTCATAGGCCAGCACCTTTTCCGCCCGGGCGGCCAGCTGCTCGGTCAGGCATCCCACGCCGGGACCGATCTCCACCACGCCGTCCCCGGGCCCCAGGTCCGCCGCCTCGGCGATCCGCTCCGGCACCCAGCGGGCCGTGAGGAAATTCTGCCCCTTGGCCTTGGAGAACCGAAAGCCCGCCTCCGCCAGCAGCGCCCGCATCTGGCTATGATCGCAAAGATCCATCTCTTCCCTCACAGCAGCAGCCAGCAGATGACAGGGATCGTCACCACCGACAGCACCGTAGACACAAAGATGGCCCGGCTGGCCGTCTTCTCATCGCCGCCGTACTGGATAGACAGCATGGCGGCCATGGCCGCCGAGGGCGTCGCTCCCACCAGGGTGATCACGTTCAAAAGCAGCTGGTCCCTCACCAGCAGCCGCATCACCGCCCACAGCAGCACCGGCGCGGCGATCAGCTTTATGGGGGCGTAGGCGTATACCCGCCAGTCCCCCAGCACATCTTTCAGCTTCTGGGAGCCCAGGGACGCGCCGATGATGATCATGCTCATGGGCAGGATCATATCCCCCAGCGTTTCCACCGCCCGGGACACCGGGCCGGGCCAGGAAACGGGCAGGAAGATGATCGCGATGGCCAGCACCGAGGACACCAGCGGCGGATTGACCAGCTGCCGCCAATCCATCCTTCCCTTTTCTGCCCCGCCGCTGACCAGGCTCACTCCCAGCGTGTAGGTCAGGCAGTTGAAGGGGATGTTCAAAAGAGCGGCATAAAACACCGCGTCGCTGCCGAACAGGGCCCGCACCAGAGGGAAGCCCATATACGCCACGTTGCCGAAAATGGCCAAAAAGCTGAACAGCCCCCGGTCCGCCGCCCCGATCCGGTACAGCCGGGGCGCCAGCAGCCCCGGGGCCACCAGCAGCACATACATCACCACCGACGCGCCCAAAACGGCCAGCACTTCTCCCGGCGTCATCTCCATCTGCATGTTGATGGCGCTGGACAGGATGACGGCGCTCTGAGGCACCACCAGGGCAAAGCGGGTCAGGCGGCGGTTCGTCTCCCCGTCCACCACGCCCGTCTTCGCCACGGCCACTCCCACCAGCAGCAGGAGCATCATCATCAGCATCTCATTCAAAACCAGCATAGCGTCCATAGGACGATATTATCATTTTACCCGGGCAAAAGCAACTGAAAAATACCCCATACCCACACACTCTGTGGATATGGGGTATTTCGTTTCTGCTCTCGCCGGGCTCAAACGCCCACCAGCCGGAACGCCAGCCATGCCAGGCCGGCCGCCAGGCCGCCCAGACCGGCGTACAGCGCCTTGGGCACCCGCCGCCACAGCCCCGGCCGCCGGGGGCCTGCGCTTTTGCGCAGGTATGACCCCGCGGCCTTTTTTGCTTCCGCCAGCACGCTCTCGGCGCTGACGCCCCGATGGAACAGATCCTCCCGCACGATAAAGATCGCCTCCTCAAAGATCCGCGGATCGGGGGATTTGACCACCACGACCCTCCGGCTCGTACCTCTCACCATCGTCGGCGCCTCCCCTGTTTGCCATTGCTTCCAGTCTAACCGCGCTCTGGCGCTCTTATGCAGGGATGGGCGCCATTTCCAGGGAAAAGTTGCCCTCGTCCTGTTCACCGCCGCTCCTCCACCCGGATAGCCAGACAGGTCATGTCGTCGGCGTTGCCGAACCGGCCCGACGCCGCCCGCAGCGCCGCCTTTGCCAGCGCCTTCGTCTCCATCCCGTCGCTGGACGCCAGGATATCCCGCAGCCACTGGTCCGAATTTTCCGCCAATACCCCGTCGGAAGCGATGAGGGCCACGTTCCCGGGCCGCAGGCGCATCCGCACCACATCGGGGGCGGAGCCCTCTCCCGCCAGCATCCCGGCGGCCAGGCTGGCGCCCTTCACCCGCCGGATGGCCCGGCCGGTCTTGATATAGCTGGGGGCCGCGCCGTATTTATAAAATTGTGTCTGCCCGGAAAACAGGTCGATGCAGCACAGGTCCACCGTGGCATAGCCCCAGTCCTCCCCGTTTTTCAGCATGGCCGCGCTGTTCAGCAGGCGCATGGCGCACCCCGGCTCCATCCCCGCTTTCAGCAGCTGCTCCAATATCTCCACCGCCGCGGCGCTCTCCTCCGCCGCCTCCGGGCCGCTGCCCATGCCGTCGGAGAGGATCACGCACAGCACCCCGCCGTCCGTTTTGAACCAGGTCCCCCTGTCCCCGGAGACCTGCTCCCCCTCCTTTTTCATGGACGCCACGCCCACGGACACCGCCAGCGGTTCCGCCTGGCGCAGCATCATCTGCCCCGGCCTGCCGCCGCTCACCCGGCACAGCCGCACCTCCAGGGCCTGGCTGAGGCTCTCCAGATAATCCGGTTCCTGGCCCAGCGTTTCCACCCCAGCCCCCTCTAGGATGGCGTGGAGCCGTCCGCCCCCGTCCCGGAAGGCGGAGCATGTCCCCTCCAGATCCCGGCTCTTCAAATAGTGGATCAGCCGCCGCTCCGCCGTCAGATCCGGCCCCGCCGTGCCGCCCAGCTCCCGGGCCGCGCCCTCCATCACCTCCGCCATATCCATGAACTGCCCATAGGCCGCCGCCCGGCCCTCCCGGAGCCTGGCCCGATACTGCCGCCGGTACATCATGCCCCGCAGCTCCCCGTTCACCGCCCCGGCAAAGGCCCCCGGCAGGGTGCACCGCCGCCGGAAGGGTTCCGGCAGGTCCTCCGCCGCCAGGTCCCGCTTTTTCATCAGCACGTCCAGCAGCGGCGCCAGGCTCCGGGCCGTTTCGGCCCCCTCCACCTTCCAGCACTGCTCCTTTCCCGCGCAGCCCCGGCACACATTGTCCGCCGCCCTGTCCAATACCGCCGCCGCCTCGTCCCGGCTGTCCCGCTCCGGCGCGGGCCGGGCCGCGCAGTCGTAAAGCCGCCGGAACCCCTGGCCCAGATGCTCCAGCCGCTGGGCCTGATACAGGCGGAAAGCCGCCTCCCCCTTTCCCTTGCCGACCCGCAGCAACGCCCCTATCGGCGTCAGCGCCGCCTGGGGCAGGAGCATGAACAGCACCGACGCGATGAAGCACTCATAAAGCCCCGCCAAATGGCCCTGTACGCTCCAGCCCAGCAGCACCGCCACCGCGTTGGCCGCGCAGAAGCTGACCGTATAAGTCAGCCGGCCGTACCGGTACAGCGCCCCCGCCACCAGGCCCGCCGCGGGATAGACCGCGCCATAGAACAGCGCCGGCCCCGCCGTCATATCCATGGCCAGGCCCATGACGGCCCCGGCGGCGCATCCGGGCAGCGCCCCGCCGCAAAAGCCCACCGCCAGCACCACGATCATGGCCAGCGACCGGCCCACAGAGGCGGCCCCGAACAGCATCACCGGCGCGGCCCCCGCCAGCGCGGCGGCACACACCGCCAGAGCCCCGGCTCCCCGGCGCATCTCCGTCCCCTCCGGCGCCGTCCGCCCCGGCTCCAGCACCGGTATGAAGCAATATGTACCCAGCCCGGCCAGCAGCACCTCCAAAAACAGCCGCACGCTCGCCGGCGTGCCCCCGATCTCTCCCTGGCCATACATGGCCCCGGTGAATCCCACGGTCAGCGCCGCCGCCAAAGGCATGAACCACCGGCTCCGGCGCACCCTCAGCCCCTGGGTCATGAACCCCAGCGTGTATACCATAAATCCCGCCGCGATATACCGCAGCGCCGGGAACAGGCCGCAGGCCGCCACGTATCCCACCGCGGACCCCAGCAGGCACAGCAGTCCCCGCAGCCCCCATCCGGAGGCTGCCGCCGCCGCCACGGCCAGCGGCCCCGGCCCGCCCAGCAGCCGTCCCGCGCCGGCGGCGGCTCCCAACAGGAGATATCCCCCGTTCACCAGACCCGCCCGCAGCGCCGGACGCTGCCGCAAGAGCGCCTGTCCGAAACTCTGCCTCCATTTTGCCGCTTCTGCCGCCATGACGATACCTCCGCGTCTAATATGTTAACATAATTATACATCCCCTCCGTATCGTTTCCCGTCACATCCTGTGGGAGAAGGAAAATATCGCCAGTTTCGCAGAATAAGTTAACATAACAAAAAACGACCTCTCTCGCCAAAGCGAGAGAGGCCGATGGCTCGGTTTTTTCTTTACAGCTCGTTGAATTCCATATCCTCGTCGGTGAGGACCACCAGTTCCTTGCGGTTCATCAGATCGTAGATGCACGGCACCACGAACAGGGTCATCAGCGTGGCGTACAGCAGCCCGCCGATGCACACCACGGCGACCGGCTGCATGATGGCGGTGCCCACGTTTTTCCCCGCCGCCATGACGATCAGTCCCAGGATCGTGGTCAGACTGGTCATGAAAATGGGCCGCATACGGGTCACGCCCGCCTCGATGAGGGCCTGCCGCCGCTCCATGCCGCCGGCCCGGAGCTGGTTGACGTAGTCCACCAGCACGATGCCGTTGTTGACGATGATGCCCACCAGCATCACGAATCCGATGATGGACACGATGCTCACGTCCATGCCAAACAGCAGCAGCGCGGCGAAGCCGCCGGTAAAGGCCAGGGGGATGGTGAACATGACGATGAAGGGGCTCTTCAGGCTCTGGAACTGGGCCACCATGATGAAGTACACCAGCACCACGCCGATGAGCAGCATCAAATACAGATCGTCCACCGCGTCCATGATGGTCTCGTTCTCGCCGGCAAACTCATAGCTGATCCCCTCGGGCAGATCGAGATCCGCCATGGCCTTTTCCACCGCGGAGGCGACTTTCGTCACGTTATACCCCTCTTCCAGGGAGGCCGTCACCGCTATATACCGGCGCTGGTCGATGCGCCCGATGGTGGACAGGCTCACCGTGTCCTCCACCTTCGCCACATCGTCCAGGCGGAAGGAGGTCTTCTCCCCTGTCTGGGGATCGGTGCTCTCAAACGTATACGCCTTCAGATCCGCCATGGTCATGGCGTTTTCCTTCTCTACGATCACGTCCGCGGTCACGGAGTCCATCTCCATGCTCAGCGCGGCCGCGGAGTCGGTGAGCGCCCCCGCCAGATCCATATAGATCTGGGCCACGGTAAAGCCCTTGGACATGGCCTTGTTCTTGTCCACGGAAATGTGATAGGCCGGCTGGGCGTCCTCCAGGCCGTCGTTGACCTCGGCCACCCCCTCCACGCCGGCGAGGGTCTGCGCCACTTCCCCGGCGGCAGACTGGAGCTGCTCCATATCCTGACCGTACAGATTCACGGTGATGCCGCTGCCGGTGAGCAGGCTCATGTCCATCATGGCCGAGTCATAGCTCACCTCGCAGTCCAGCCCCTGGCACAGCTCCACGATCTTCTTGCCGGCCGCCGCGCCGGAGTCCCCCTCCGGCAGGCCCACGTACACCGACACGTTGTAATTCGTCCCGCCGCCGGAGGCCAGCTGGGAAATGGACCCGGAGCCCATCATCGCGCCCACGTACTCGGCGTTTTCCAGCTGTCCGATCCGCTCCAGGGCCTCGTCGGCGATGGCCACGGCCTCGTCCCGGTCCGCGTCCTCCGGCATGGTGAGGGTGACGTTCACCGTATTCATGTCGATCTCGGGGATGAAGCTGTAGCCCTTCTGGAAGGCGGCAAAGGCCGTGCCCGCCAGCAGCAGCACCGCCAGGCCCAGCGCCACCCA
This sequence comes from uncultured Oscillospiraceae bacterium, assembly GCA_947626905.1. Taxonomy (GTDB): domain Bacteria; phylum Bacillota; class Clostridia; order Oscillospirales; family Oscillospiraceae; genus CAJOIG01. The sequence goes on along the minus strand of CANQUE010000013.1, from coordinate 12,317 downwards.
CTTGTGGCTCAGGTTCCAGGCCGCCAGCTTCCGGTAGTTCCGGTAGAACACGCCCTCTCCCTTGTCGGCCTTGGGCTTGGCGTTCTTCCGGTCCTTCAGCATCCCCTTGGCCATGGCGGGCACCAGGGTCAGGGCGATGACAAGGCTCGCCAGCAGCGCATAGCTCATGGTCAGGGCCAGGTCCGTGAACAGCTGCCGGGTGATGCCCTCTACAAAGACGATGGGCAAAAATACGCACACCGTGGTCAGCGTGGAGGAGGTGATGGCCCCGGCCACCTGCCGGGCGCCGGCCACCGCCGCCTGCACCGGCGTGGCCCCCTTGGCCCGCAGGCGGTAGATGTTCTCGATCACCACGATGGAGTTGTCCACCAGCATGCCCACCGCCACCGCCAGGCCGGACAGGGAGATCATGTTCATCGTGACCCCCGAGAAGTACATCAGCACGAAGGCGAAGATCACGCTCACCGGGATCGACACCAGCGTGATCACCGTGGGCCGCAGATCCCGCAGGAACAGGAGCAGCACGATGATGGCGAACAGCGCTCCCGTGAGCAGGCTCTGCATGATGGAGTCCACGATCAGGTAGATATAATCCCCCTGGTCCATCATGAACACGAATTTCAGCCCGGGATACTGCTGCTCCAGCTCGTCGAACCGCTCCCGCAGATTGTCGCTGACCTCGGCGGTGGCGGCGTTGGACTGTTTGTCGAAGGTGAGCATGACGCTGTCGGAGCCGTTGAGCTTGGCATACACGCTGCCGGAGTTGTCGGTGACGAACACGTCCGCCACGTCCTTCAGATACACCGGCCCGATGGCGTCCTCGCCGGTGTCGAACAGCAGCAGGTCCTCCAGCTCCTTCTCGTCGGCGATCTCGTCGCCGACGGAGACCATGTAGCTGATCCCGTCCTGTTCGATATATCCGGCGGGCATGGAGAAATCCTGGGCCCCCAGGATCTGGGCCACATTGCTCATGGTGACGGTCCCGGACAGATCCGCCTGCTCCAGGGCGTCGCCCCGGGAGTCCTCCAGGCTCTCCAGCCCGGCCTCTACCTCATCCAGAGCGGACTGGACAGAGGCGCTGTTCAGGGTGATCTGGGTGGCCGCGTCCGCCAGCTGCAGCAGTCCGGCAGACTGGCCGGAGGCCAGCGCCCCCATGGCGTCGCTCAGCTGGATGGAACCGTTTTCCAGCTGCTCCATCGTTTCGTTCATCTGGGTGATACCGGCGTCCACCTGGGCCAGATTGCCCTCCAGCTCCGCCTTCTGGGCCTCCAGAGCGGCCCGGTCCATGCCCTGCGCCGCCAGCTGTCCGTCCAGCGTGGTATAGCCCGCCTGGGTCTGGACAAGCTGTGTCTCAAGGGCCGCCCGCTGGGCGGGGGCCGCGTCCACCTGGGCCTGGAGCTCGATGATCTGCCCCTGGAGCTGCACAAGGCCCGCCTGGGCCTCCGCCAGAGCCGATTGCAGCTGTATCAGCTGATCGGCCGTATCCTCCCCCGCGGTGTCGCCCATGGCCTCCAGCGCGTCGATCTGCTGCTGCAGCTCGGTGACCTGCCCCTGGAGCACGACCTCCTGGGCCTGGGCCTGGGACAGCAGCCCGGGCAGAGCGTCCAGCTGCTCCTGGGCCGCGGTGATCTGGGCCATGGCCGCGTCCAGCTGGGCATAGCCGTCCGCCGCCTGGCGCAGGGGGACCAGCGCCCCCTCCAGGGTGGTGCGGGTCTCCTGCAGCCTCACCAGTTCCGACTGGAGCTGGATCTTTCCCTCCAGCAGCTCCGCCTGCCGGTCTGTGAGCTGGGACTGGGCGGAGGAGGACTGGCCGATGAGGGCCTGTTTGCCGTCGTCCAGTTCCTTCTGGGCCGCGTCCAGCTCGGCCTTGGCGTCCTCCAGCTCGGTCTTGGCGTCCTCCAGCTCGGACTGGGTATCGTTCAGCTTTTCATTGACCACGTCGGCCATCCGCTGGTTGACCGCGTCGATCTTCTCCTGGCTGATGACTACGTGGACCTGCCGGTAAATGGCGCCGCTGACGGACACGCTGGCCACGCCGGTGACCCCCTCCAGCTTCGGCACGATGGTCTCATCCAGGAAATCGGACAGCTCCGTGATGTCCATGTCCTCTTTCGACGCGGAGGCGATGGCAATGGGGATCACCGAGGGGTTGATCTTCAGCACATAGGGGGACCCCACCGTGTCGTCCCACTCTCCCTGCAGGGCGCTGATGCTCTGCTGGATGTCCACGCCGATGGTGTCCATGTTCACGTCGTCCTCAAACTCCAGCACCACCAGGGAGTAGTTCTCCCGGGAGGAGGAGGTGACCTGCTTGATATGCTCCAAGGTGGCCATGGACTGCTCCAGAGGGCGGGTGATCTCTTCCTCCACGATCTCCGGGCTCTGGCCGGGATAGGTGGTCATGATCATCACATAGGGGAAATCCATATTGGGGAACAGGTCCGGTGTCATGCGGGTAAACGCCACCACGCCCAGGATGATCACCGCCAGCACCGCCACGAACACGGTCAACGGCTTGCGCACACTGAATTTCGACATGAACGGTCTCCCTCTAATCCACAATAATGTCGCGGCGGAACGCCGCGGTTAACATAATATTTCCTATTTCTTTATTAAATGATATCATAGCATTTGCGGGCAGGCAACCGGCAGACAGGAAGTTTTACAAACTGTTCAAAAACTCCCGCCCTGTTTCCGGGACGGAGCCGGCCGCCGCCGGGAAGAATGGGCTTTACATCCTCCGGCATTTATGCTAGAATGGTCCTGTATTTGGAACGGGCTTTTGTAGAAAATATATCCGCGCCTACCCGGCGGGAAAGGAGTCAATATGGCAAAGAAAAAAAATGGCGAGGCGAAGGCGGCGGGGAGCGAGCAGACCGCGAAAAAGAGCGGTATCCTCACCAGCCCCATCCGCAATATGCTCATCACCGCTCTGGTATGCGCCGCGCTGGGCGTGGCCTTTTTGGTCAGGCCCCTGTTCGTGCGGGATTACTGCGGGTTCGTGATCGGCGGGCTTATCAGTCTGATCGGCCTGATCTATATCATCATGTATTTCTGCCGCAAGCAGGTCAGCGGCATTTACCGCTCTGAATTTGCCATCGGCGCCATCGCCCTGGCGGCGGGCGTGTATGTGATCCTGGCCAGCCTCCGGCCCGACGCCACCGGCATCAGCATCACCCTGTGGCTGATCGTCACCGCGCTGGGCGTGCTCATCACGGTGGACGGCATTTTGAAGCTCCAATACACCCTGGACCTGGCCCGGATGCGGTTTTCCGGCTGGTGGGTGGGCCTGATCGTGAGCCTTCTGGGCGGAGCGCTGGGCGTGCTCATCACCATGGGCGTGATCGTGAATCTGGGCGTGCGGTTCCACATGGGCCCGGACGATTTTACCAGCGCCATGATGCTTCTGGGCGTGGCCTTCTGCTGCAACGCCCTGCTGGATCTGATCACGCTGATCCTGGTTTCCGTCCGCAACCGGAAGGCCGCCAAGGCGGAAGCCGCCGCTGCGGCCGCGGCCCCCGTGGAGCCTGTGGCTCCCCCCGCGCCTCCCGCCGCCAGCTATTACACCCCCGCCGCTCCCGCGGCGGAGCCTGCGGCGCCCAGCGTCCCTGTGGAGACCGTTTCCTCCGACCTGCCCTGAATACTTACCTGAGGACAAGGAAGCCCGGTATATGCCGGGCTTCCTTTTGCGAAAAATACGCTTGTAAAAATCTCACCGGCAGAATATAATATATCGATTTCTTCTGGATCACGCGGGGTATTTCCTATGACGGCATCATTTGACGAATATCTTCACTCCGGGAAGCGGGGTTTTCTGATCGGCATCGGCGGCGTTTCCATGGCGCCGCTGGCAGAGGTGCTCCACGGGGAGGGGCTGGTCATCTCCGGCAGCGACATGCAGGACTCCGACAAGGTCATCCACCTGGAGAGCCTGGGCATCCCGGTGCACATCGGCCATGACGGCTCCCACATCACCCCGGACATCGACTTTGTGGTGCGCACCGCCGCCGCCCGGGACGAGAACCCGGAGATCGTGGCCGCCCGGGCCATGGGCATCCCGGTGTTTGAGCGCACCCAGGCATGGGGCGCGCTGATGAAGCGGTACAAAAATGCCCTGTGCATTTCCGGCACCCACGGCAAGACCACCACCACCTCCATGTGCACCCACATCCTCATGGCCGCGGAGAAGGACCCCACCGTGATGATCGGCGGCACACTTCCCCTGCTCCACGCCGGCCACCGGGTGGGCCAGGGGGATACCATCGTGATGGAGTCCTGCGAGTATTATGACAGTTTCCTGTCCTTCTGCCCCACCATCGCCGTGATCCTGGACATCGACGCGGACCATCTGGACTACTTCGCCGATCTGGAGGCCATCAAGACCTCTTTCCGGCGGTTCGCCCGGCTGGTGGCCCCCGGCGGCACCGTGATCGCCAACCAGGACGACGAGAACACCATGAGCGCCCTGAAGGATCTGGACCGGCCTGTGCTCACCTTCGGCCTCACGCCGGGAGCGGACGTGCAAGGGGTGAATATCGTCAGCCGGGGGGCCCAGAGCGATTTCGACGTGCTGTATAAGGGCGAGTTTTTCACCCACCTGCATCTGCAGGTCCCCGGCGTGCACAACGTGAAAAACGCGCTGGCCGCCGCCTCCGCCGCCATCACCCTGGGGATCTCTCCCAACGCGGTGAAATACGGCCTGGCCGGGTTCCAGGGGGCCAACCGACGCTTTGAATTCAAGGGCAAATACAACGGCGCGGACGTATACGACGACTATTCCCACCACCCCGGCGAGCTGCGGGCCCTGCTGGACGCGGTAGAGCCGCTGGGATACAAGCGGGTCGTCATGGTCTTCCAGCCCCACACCTACTCCCGGACCAACGCCCTTTTCAACGACTTCGTGGAGCAGCTGCGCCGTCCGGACCTGACGGTGCTGGCGGAGATCTATGCCGCCCGGGAGACCAACACCCTGGGCATCAGCTCCCGATCCCTGGCCCAACAGATCCCCGGCAGCATGTTCTTCCCCACCTTCGGGGAGATCGAGAGCGTCCTGCGGGCCAGCATCCAGCCCGGCGATCTGGTGCTCACCGTGGGCGCGGGGGACGTGTACAAGATCGGCGAAGACTTGGTGAACGCCTGAATCCCCGTCCCTCGTCCAGGCCTTCTCCGTGCTCGGCCACAAAACATAAACAACAAATAAAGGGAGAGCTGCACCTATGATTTGCCTGCACACCGCGCGCAAGTTCTTGAAAGAGTGTCTGTCATACGGACTACGAAACTGGTATTTTTTCGTATCGCAATTTCTTTTCCTGTGCCTGTCTTTTACCGCGACTTCCATTTCGGCACTACCGCTAAATATACTCGGCGCCGTTTTAGCGCTCCTGGCTGCCTGCGGCCTGCTTACGGCCGCCAAGGCGGACATTCCCGCATTCATCAGATCAAGCAGTTTGATTTGCAAGCTGCTGGCGCTGTTGTCCTCCTGCACTGCCTGTTATTATGGAGCCACCATATTTTATCGGTATTATATTCCCTCCGGGCTGCTGGCCAGTGTTTCAAAGCACTTGTCCCTGACCCCCTCCGGGCTGTTGACCGCCTGCGGCGTTCTCGGCGCAGCAGGTGGGGTTTTTGCGGTTTTCTGCGGCTTTCTGTTCCTTTTTGGTTATCTTGAAAAAATGCTCCGGGAGCACAATCCATTTGCCGGCCTCGTCAAAGCGGAGCGCTGTCTTTATCCGGCGCTCTTTCTTGCCTTCTGCGTTTTTTCCGCCATCGCCTTTTCAAAAAGCGACTGTTTTTACAGCAGCGGATACAACAAGATCTACTCTTTGGACTGCGGGATCATCATGTCCCGGGATCTCCAAGGATCGGCTTATATGGTTCTGACACATGCCCAGAATTTTTCGAGTCAGGCTCTGTTTGCCGTTTTCACAGCTCCCTTCGCATGCATCCCTTATCTGCTCTCGCTTCTGTTCCCCAGCACGGCGTATGCCGCTCCCCTTTTTATGAACGTGGTCCAGATCTTCCTGCTGTTCACGGTCGACCTTATGCTCGCCAGACTTCTGAAGCTCTCTCCTCTGCAGCGGATATTTTTCATCGTCCTGTGCTGCGGTATGTATAACACGCTGCTTTTCTCCGTGGGGATGGAGCAGTACATCTCCTCGCTTTTCTGGGCCGTTCTCTTCTTGTATGTTTCGGAGGGGTACCCCCCCCCGGATCGTATTTCACTTATCGGAGCGTCGGGCTGTCTGATCACCAGTTCGCTTCTGCTCCCGATCATTACCGTTCGCTTTGCCGGGAAGGATCTGAAAAAATGGATCCTGTCCATGGTCAAGTATGGCCTGCTGTTTCTTTTGGTCGTAGTCGCGCTGGGCAGGGGAGAGCTGTTTCTTCATACAGCTTCTGTTGGCAACCTTGCAGCAGAAACCAATCTTGATCTTCCTCTTGGGTATCGGTTTTGGCAGTACACTTCCCTGATCGCGAGTTGTTTCTTCGCGCCCGCCGCGGCAGTGACATACATGGAAAATCTCGGTTGGACTGCCTGGTGGATGCTTCCCACCACTGCTGTTAACCTGTGCGGCATCGTCATCCTGATACTGTGCATAGTGTCTTTCCTGCTCCATCGGAAGGACTATCTCTCCCAAGCGGCCGTCGGCTGGATATGTGTTTCATTCGTCGTCATATGTCTGTTTGGGTACGGTTCCCGCGAGAACACGCCTGTCCTGTACACACTGTATTTCGGATGGGCCTTTCTGGTGTTGCTCATCCAGCTCCTGGAGTGGGTCCTCCAACGGCTCCATCAGCCAAAGCTGTTCCCCGTGCCCTGTGTTGCGCTCACCGCCGCAATGCTCGCCTGGAATATCCCCCGTATGGCGGAACTTTTGCAGTTTGCGTTTTCCTATTACCCCGCGCTTTAGTAGAGGGATCGCAAATGAGCAGATACTTCCGCGCCATGCGCGTGCATCATTGCATCAAGAACGTTCTGATCCTGGTCCCTCTTGTCTGCAGCGGACAGTTTTTCACCGCCGGAAAGTTTATCCCCTGTCTGCTGGGCTTCCTCAGTTTCTGTTTCCTGGCCTCAGCCATCTATGTCGTCAACGATATCCACGATCTGGAGGAAGACCGGCATCACCCCACAAAATGCCATCGACCGATCGCGAGCGGTTCCATTTCTGTGGCGGCCGCCAAAAGGCTGTTCCTCCTTCTGCTGGCGGCAGCGGTGGTCCTGGATGTCCTTGCCGCCAGAAATTGGCGTGCCCATGCGCTTTTCTTTCTCTATTTTGTCCTCAACATGGGGTACAGCTTCGGACTCAAGCAGATCCCCCTTCTGGATATCGCCATCCTGGCCTCGGGATACTTGCTGCGCGTATTATATGGCGCCGCCGTGTCGGGAATACAGGTTTCCTCATGGCTGTATCTCACGGTGATCACCGCGGCCATGTTCTTTGCCCTCGGAAAGCGCCGGAATGAGCTGGCCCGTATGCAGCAAGCCCAGCCTACGCGCAAAGTCCTTCTGTCCTATTCCGTGGGCTTCCTGGATAAAAACATGTACCTCTGCCTTGCTCTCACCAACACGTTCTACGCCCTGTGGAGCATGGACGCCGCTACCACAGAATTGTATGGGAAACATTCGCTGGTCTGGACGGTTCCCGTCATCCTGCTGATCTTTATGCGATATAACATGGACATTGACGGCGATACGGACGGTGACCCGGTCGAAGTCCTGTTACATGACAAGTTTTTGATCCTGCTTGCCTCCTGCTATCTTCTCGCTATGGCGCTGATCCTCTATGTATTTTGACATATTACGGAAAGCCGTGCGTCATGACCGCCAGCAGACCGGCAGCATGTTCTTCCCCACCTTTGGGGAGATCGAGAGCGTCCTGCGGGCCAGCATCCAGCCCGGCGATCTGGTGCTCACCGTGGGCGCGGGGGACGTGTACAAGATCGGCGAAGACCTGGTGAGCAGCGGGAAATAGCGCCAAGCACAAGACGCCCCGGGCAGACAGACCTCGGAGCCGGAGGAATAGGACGGTAGCTCCTGTTAGAATTCGCGCGTACAATGATAACTGTCGGACAGGCGGCTGTTCGGCATAGGGTTTTGCGGGTGTGGTGATGATTCCATGGATGACGCTGTTCGTTTTTCGCTTGCACGTGATAGTGATGCAAGAACGATTTCCGATCTTCGCCATGTCATATGGGGCACAACGTATCGAGGGATCTATCCGGATGATGCCATCGACGGTTTCGATCTAAAGTGGCATACGCAACGGGATCTGGCGAGGATCAAGGACCCGTATTTGCGTGTTTATCTTATCCATTTCGAAGATATGCCCATCGGCTATTTCACCCATAAAACAACAGAGCCAGTATATATCGAATCCTTGTATCTGCTGAAAGAATACCAACATCAGGGGATCGGCAGACAGGCATTTAGGATAGCAGAACAGTATTGTATGGAACGCGGGGTACGCAAGTATTACTGTAGCTGTAACGCGCATAACCACCCCGCGCAAGCCTTCTATTATGCGATGGGCGGCGTTATCATCAAACGAGATACAGGGCACAAAAACAAGCAAGAAGATCAGCTCACATTTGCATTCAAGGTCGATTAGCCGTATTACAAAGGTGTTCCAAAAAGAAGGACACGTCCCGGGGACGTGTCCTTCTTTTTATCAAATCGACCAGGGCCCCCATCGCAAACCAGCGGAGCGTTTGCGATGGGAAAAGGAGAAAGACCTCTGACCGATGGAGGAGCCTCGCTTTGGTGGGGTATCATAAGACAGTATCGTGTCTCATTTTTCGGAAATGGCATGGCTTCGGTCATGTCATTTCCTCTTGCATAAGCTCGTCTATGGGGATGAACCCCACAAAGTCATAGGAAATGTGGATGCTCTGCCGCCGCTTGCCGTCGCCCTTGTTCGGCTCGTCAATGTAGATGGCCTTTACCAGCTCATGCAGAGCGTAGGGCGTCAGTTCTTCCAGCCCAACGTACCTGTGTGCCTGAGCTATGAAGCGTTCCACATCATCGGCCTTCTGCTCCTGCTGGGCCACCTCTTTTGTGAGCGTTTCCACTTCCTGTTTGAGCTTCGTTTGCTCGTCCTCATAGGACTTGCTCATGGAGGCGAACCTCTCGCCGGAGATCGTCCCATTCACCCGGTCCTCATACAGCCGCATGAAGATACGGTCCAGCTCATTCAGACGCTTCTCCGCCTTGGTCAGCTTCTTTTTGTTCACCCGGATGGCTTCGTCGGACGCCAGCTTCATCTGCTGTCCCATGACTTCCCGAAAGTGCGCCTCATGCGTGGTCACATAGGAAATGACCATCTGCATGTGCCGCAGCACCATGTCCTCCAACACCACCGCACGGATATAATGCGCGGAACACTTGTCTGTAATGTTGCGATAGTTGGCACAAACAAAATAATCCTGCCGCTTCTCAAAGTCCTTGGTAGTGCTGTAACGCATCTTCGCGCCGCAGTCGGCACAAAACGTCAGGCCGGAGAACATACTGCTCTTGCCTGTTTTTGTCTTGCGATGACGTTGCTGACGTATCTGCTGGACTTTCTCAAACACTTCCTCCGTGATAATTGCTTGCTGGGTGTTGTAGAACACGACCTGATCTTCTTCTGGCGTCTGACGCTTTTTCTTGTCCCATATAGAGTTCCTGTGCGTCTTGAAGTTGACGGTGCAGCCCGTGTACTCCTTCAACTCCAGAATGTGAACGACAGTCTTTGTGTTCCAAGCGTATTGTTCTTCGCTTTTCGGAGGGGTGGCTCCACGGCTTTCCCGATTCTTATACGCTGAGGGCGTGAGTATTTTTTCGGCCATCAAGGTATTTGCGATCTGCATCGGGCCGCGTCCCTCCATGCAAAGGTCAAAGATATGCCGTACCACTTGCGCGGCTTCTTCATCCACAATCCACTTTTTTGGATTCTCCGGGTCCTTGATGTACCCATACGGGGGATTGACTGCCAGGTGTTCGCCGCGCTCACCTTTTGACTTGTTGACTGCGCGAACCTTCCTGCTGGTGTCCCTCGCATAAAACTCGTTAGTCAACCTTGCATAAAGCATGACGGGTTTACAGTTCCACAAAGCCTACGAAATTGTAGTAGATGTTGATGTCCCGTTCCATGTGGTCATTCACCTGATATTTCTCGCCGACCTCGATTTTCTGGATAAGCCGGACAAGGGTGGGACGGTCAAGTTCCTCAAGCTGGGTGTAGTCCTGTATCATGTCCAGCCAATCGTCAACCGACTGCTCGTTTGCCTGGCGGGTCGCCAGCTTTGCGGAGATGTCCTTTTTGTGTTCCAGCTTCTCCGTCCGTTCCGCTTCGTACTTGTTCAGAAGCTGGATACAGACACTCTCCGGGATACGTCCCATGACCTTATCCTCATAGGCGGCTTGAATCAGCTTTTCAAGTTCGGCAAGACGTTTATCCAGTGCGGACAACTCTGCTTTCAGAGTGTTCGCCCGTTCTGCGTTAACAGATTCTTTCTTAGCGAGTATCCGCTCTTTAAGGGCTTCGCGGCTCTGCTGGGCGAAGAACGCTTTGTTCCGAATATCGGTCAGCACCACAGATACCAGAGCTTTCTCGTTGATGTAGTGCGAGGAACAGGCAATTTTGCCACCCGACATAAAACGGTTGCAGGCATAAGCCCTATACTCGGATGCTTTTCGCTTTGTACGGTAGTCCCTCACAAAGCGAAAAGAAGATCCGCAATCCATGCACCGCAGAAGTCCTCCGAATAGAGCAATCGTTCCGCTCTTGCCCGTCCTGCTTCTGGACGGGTGGTTGTCCATCCGCTGAACGGCGTCCCACGTTTCCTGAGAGATGATAGGCTCATGGGTATTCTCAACCTTGATCCAATCCTCTTTCGGCTTGCTGACCTGCTTATGGTTTTTGTAAGACACCGTACCTGTCTTGTTCTGTACCATGTGACCGATGTAAACCTCGTTTCGGAGAATCGTCTTTACAGTCACGTCATTCCAGTACGGGGTCTCGCCGCGAGGATTTTCTTTACCCTCAGCCATATAGTAGAAAGTTCTCGGAGCAGGAACACCCTCTGTATTGAGTTGTATCGCTATCTTTCGGAATCCGTTGCCTTGCAGTCTGAGGTCGAAAATGTGACGTACCACCGGCGCGGTCACCGGGTCGATCTCTAAAACATGCTTGTCGTCCGCGCTCTTTTTGTAGCCCAATGGAGCGTAGCACCCGACATACTTGCCGCTCTTGAACGTGGATTGCTTGACCGCCTTGATCTTGTTGCTGGTATCCCGCGCATAGAGGTCGTTCATCACATTTTTCAGAATGACCAGCATTTCATTATTCTTGTGCATGGTATCCACGCCATCATTGAGTGCGATGAACCGGCAGCCGAGGCTTGGAAAAACGAAATCTGTATATCGGCCAGCCTCGATGTAATCTCTCCCCAGCCTGCTGAGATCCTTCGTGAGGATCAGGTTGATCTTCCCGTCCGTTGCGTCCTGCACCAGCCGGTTGAAGCTCGGTCTGTCGAACGTCGTCCCGGAAACGCCATCATCACAGTAGTAGTCATAGAGATTCCAGCCCTGCTCTCTGACATACCGGGTCAGCAGTTCCTTTTGGTTTTCGATTGAAACAGATTCCCCGGCTCTTTCATCGTCGCGGCTCAGCCGCGCATAGATACCTACGTTGTAATTTTCCTGCATATTTTTCTTTTACCTCCCAATATGCAGTGCGTATGGTAATCAGAAATCCTAACTCATTATACCACAGCACCGCCCATGATTCCAGTAGGACCTCAGCCCGCCCTGTCGATTTTTTCGAGGGTTAGCGCGTCAAGGAGAGGCCCCATCTCGGTTCTGCCGCCGTAAAATGTGTTGACATGATAGACCGTTCCATCCTCCATCTCCATTTCGGTTTTCGTGGGCAGGCAGAGAAACTCCCGCCCCTGATGTTTGATAATGGGAAACAGTTCTTCCAGCTTGAAATCTTTGCTCTTTTCGTTCTCGTTCATCTCGATACCTCCGTTTTTTCTCCGCTGTGCGGAGAAGCCCGACAAGAGGAAGAAAACGAAGGAGCCGCATGACCGGCAAAGAAAAATCCCAACGCCGGTAAAGAGTTCTCCATACGGAAAACTCCATCTTGCGGCTTTGGGAAGACTTCGCCTTGTCAGCGGCTCCACAGCACAGCTAAAATCAATATGCCTCTTTGCCGTCCCTTTGAACGCTCAAACACGGAGCGCAAAATCACGACTGTCCCAAATGGGAAAAGAGGGGCAGAGCGTTATTGCATCTGTCGAGATTATTGTAACAGAAACGTATGTTCGTGTCAACGGGT
>CANQUE010000012.1 GCA_947626905.1 uncultured Oscillospiraceae bacterium | reverse complement strand
GCCCTGGCCCTGGAGCTTTACACCACCGGTTCGCTGGATGTGTTCGGCCACGAAAGCACCGTTGACCTCAACAAGCGCATTTTGGTGTTCGACATCCACGACCTGGGGGAACAGTTGAAGCCTGCTGGTCTGCTGGTCATCACCGACACCATCCTCAACCGCGTCACCCTCAACTGGCACAAGGGCAAGCGCACCCATGTCTATATCGACGAGTTCCACAAGGTCTTTGAGAACGAGTACAGCGGATCGTTTTTCAACTCCGCGTGGCGGCAGTTCCGAAAGAGGAACGCCTACCCCACCGCCATCACGCAGAACGTGGAATATCTGCTGGACTCCGTGCAGGCCAGTACCATGCTGTCCAACTCCGAGTGCGTTATCATGCTCAACCAGGCGGCCTCCGACCGCGAAAAGCTGGCCCGTCTGCTGAACATCTCCAATGAGCAGATGAGCTATGTGACCAACGCCGAGGCCGGGTGCGGCCTCATCAAGTACGGCGGCGCGCTGGTGCCCTTTGTGAACCGCTTCCCCAAGGACACCCGCCTCTATAAGCTCATGACCACGAAACCCGGCGAGGGCGTGTTCGGCGGTGAGAAGCTGGCTCCGGCCAAAAAGGACGCCGGCAAGGTCTATTTCGCCTTTGACGACTATGACCCGTTCAACTGATGGGAGGTGTGGACCGTGCCCGACATCAAAACGCGGGATGTGGTCAGAGGGTCGATAAAGACCCTGGACCGGTCCGCGCTGGCAGGCCAGCGGATGAAGCAAGCCTACATCCGCACCAAGGAACGGGCCGCAGATACCGCCCAGCCTGCCCAGGCGTCCCCGGAGGAATACGCCTCCGACCGTATCACGGGCAGCGTGGAAGTTGCCTCCCATGAGGGCGTACACCAGCTTGACAACGCCGGTCACAGGGCCGTCGCCGCTGTGAAAGAACGTCGCCAGGAACGGCGGCAGCGGGAGGCCCAGCAGGAGGCCAACGCGCCCAAGACCCGTTCCAGCGTTCAGGCGGAGTATTCCAGCCCGTCCGTGCAGTCCCCAGAGGCAGCGCAGGAGAGCTTCCGGCACAGGCGGCAGGTGGAGCAGCTTCGGCGGCAGACCCAGGCGGGAAAAGCACCGGGGCAAACCATCCCGAAGCCCACCCCGTCCAGCGAGGCGGTGCCTCCCGGTTCTCCTATATCAGCACCAGCACCCGCAAGCTCCCCCGGACAGGTGGCTCCTTCAGCCAGTCCCATCCGGGGGAGCAGCAACATCCAGGGCCGCCCCATCTCCCGCCGCTCCGCCGCCCGGACAGCGGGGCAGACCGAAAGAGCCGCGACCCGGACTGTCACCGCCTCCGGGCGGGCTGTGAAAACCAAGACGGAGCGGTATGCGGTCAAGACTGCGGATCGCTCCGTTAAAGCCGGTATCAAGACCGCCGAGCAGACGGCAAAGATAACGCAGAGATCGGCCCAGGCCGCCGCCAGGACTGCCCAGGTCACAGCCCACGCCGCCCGCGTCGCGGCACAAAAGGCAGCCGTGACCGCAAAAGCGGCGGCCAAAGCCGTGATCTCCTCCATCCGGGCCATTCTCGCCGCAACCAAGGCTCTGATAACGACTTTGGCCGCAGGAGGCAGCGTGGCATTTCTCATTGTCGTCGTGATTTGCCTGATTGGTCTGCTCGTCGGCTCCGTCTTTGGCATTTTCTTCTCCGGGGAGGATACCGGCTCCGGCCTCACCATGCGAAGCGCCATCCGGGAGATCAATCAGGACTACCAGGATCAGATCGACGGCATCCAGAACACCGTCGCACACGATGAACTGGAGATGTCCGGCTCCCGCGCCACTTGGCCGGAGGTGCTGGCCGTCTACGCCGTCAAGACCAACACCGACCCCACGGACGGCCAGGAGGTCGCCTCCATGACCGAGCGAAAGCGGGACATCTTGGAGAATATTTTCTGGGAGATGAACGTCATTTCATACAACACCGCCACAGCCTCCCATGTGGAAACGACCTCCGGCACGGATGAGAACGGCAACCCTATCGAAATCCAGACCACCGTCGAGACGGTCACGCTCTATATCACCGTCACCCATAAGACGCCGGAGGAAATGGCCGATCAGTTCCATTTTGACGCGGACCAGCGGGAGAAGATGGAGGAGCTGCTGTCCGATGAGTACCGCACTCTCTGGAACACCGTCCTGTTCGGCATCGGCATAGGCGATGATGATATTGTGGCCGTGGCGCTGTCCCAGGTGGGCAACGTGGGCGGCCAGCCCTATTGGTCATGGTACGGCTTCCCCAGCCGGGTGGAATGGTGCGCCTGCTTCGTCAGTTGGTGCGCCGAGCAGTGCGGCTATATCGAGGCCGGCATCATTCCCAAGTTCGCCGGGTGTCCCACCGGGGAACAGTGGTTCAAGGACCGGGGCCAGTGGGCCGACCGGAACTACCTCCCGAACCCCGGCGACATCATCTTTCTGGATTGGGCCAGCGACGGAATAGACGGCCTTGCCGACCATGTGGGCATCGTGGAACGGTGCGAGGGCGGCGTCGTCTACACCGTGGAGGGCAACATGACCAACTCCTGTAAGCAGCGGCAGTACACCGTGGGATACTACGAAATCTGCGGCTACGGCGTCCCCGCTTATTAAAACACCCAGCCGCTATGAGCGGCTGGGTACATATTACTCCTGGCAAGACATCAATATGGGTCACCTATCAATTAAAGCTCTTATCAATGCGTTCAAAATGTTCATGTGTGCTGGAGTCAGCTCATTGTTCTTGGTGGTTGGGTTGTGAAACTCGTCGAGGATTAATTCAAGGGCAGCCTTTTGATTGTCATTTAAGTCCTTTACGGTAAATGCTTCATTGTTCTCTAGTCCCAGTAATTCATCAACAGAGATATGATAGAGTTCTGCTAAGGATATAAGCACATCAGTCGGTGGTGTTTGAACATTCTGCTCATAACTACCTACTGCAGATGTGCTTTTGTGCAAATACACGGCAAGTTGTTTTTGAGTCCAGCATTTTCTCCTTCTCAGTTCCCTGAGGCGAGCGCCAATGTCATGCATATGAAAGACTCCAAAATGTTATATATGGATATTCTATCACGTCATATCGCAATATAGTTGTTTTTTCTTCGTTATATGGTATAATTATACTGGTGTTTATAAATTTTAATTGAATTGCAAGGTATATAATGTACCATGTATGAAAACAACCCAAATATAACCCAAGAGATACAATCCTTCCAGAAAGCAAAGGTGTTGACAGGTATGTACACGGTACTGTTGTGCGACGATGATGCCATCTTCCTAGAACAACTCCGATCGCGAGTCAGCGAGATCCTCTCAAAAAACGATCTACGGGTCAGGCTCCATTCCTTTTCTGGGATGGAGGAGATCGGCGACGCCATCCTGTCCCAGACCGACATCGCCATATTGGATATAGACTTTGCCGACAAGCAGTATAACGGCATAGGCATCGCCAGGCGGCTCCGGGCATTCAGGGATGACGCTGTCATCATCTTCCTGACAAACTATGTCGAGTATGCTCCGGAAGGCTATGAAGTGCGTGCGTTCCGATACCTGCTGAAAAGCAGCCTAGACCGGAAGCTGGCGTTGTATCTGGGCCAAGCCGTCAGCATCTTTCAATCCGAGAGCGAAACCATTCGATTTCAAATCAACGGCGAAATCATCAATATATTTGTAAAGAACATCCTCTACATAGAATCGCAGTTGCATAAGATAAAGGTCTTTACGCAGTTGCCTAACAGCAAAAAGATCGGCGTATACACATTCAATTCCTCCATAGGCGAGATGGAAACAGAGCTCTCAGGCAAAGGCTTTCTCCGCATCCATAAAAGCTACCTTGTGAACATGGCGCACATCCAAAAATATACGTGCCATCAGGCACAGCTGGATAACGGAATGACCCTTCGAGCTAGCGCCGCCAAATATGCAGAGCAAAAAACGAGGTACCTCCTCTGGAAGGGAGCAGTGATCAATGGCTGAGATTGTAAGCTTCTGCTGGATCGCGATGGAGTTGATCTGTGCCTATTTCTTTTGCGAGTGCTTTTTGCAAAGAAAACATTGGACAAAGTTTTCCTATATGATCATGTTGCTGGCATTGGTCGTGATCTACCTATATTCATCGCATCCAATTGGTATGATCCCCCCCATGTTACTCACGCCCGTTGTTTATTATATCGTTTCTCTGGCCTGTTATGACGGACTATGGCAACGACGCGTCATGGCTGTCATCATGTGCGGTGTACTTCTCGCCGTTTTGGACGCCGGCATCATGTATTCCTGCAGCGGGCTTCTTCATATTAACGCAGCTGCACTTTTGCAACGAAAAAACACCTATATCTCCGCCGGGACAGTAAGCAAATCGTCTTCTATGCTACTGTCCTGGATGGTTTATCGTGTTTTTTCAAAGACCACTGATAAACATCTACAGATACGGTGGCTCGCCATGATTCTTGTTTTTCCCGCGATAAGCTATGTTCTACTGGTCATATTATTCCTCAATTATCGATATGAGAGTGACATGTCCTTCAGAGCGATCGGTATCACTTTATCGATCGCTTTCTTAAACCTCGGAATGATGTGTTTAATCAATCAGATCGAAAAAAGCGAAAAAATAGCACAGCGCGCCGCGCTGTTGGATCAGCAAATCGACATCCAAATGCAGAGCTTTCTCAGCCTGGAAAAGAGTTACCGCGCTCAGCGCGCTGCTTCCCATGATTATCTCCACCATCTAAACGCTATCGGCGCACTGCTGGAAAAAGAGCAATACGGCACCGCCGCTCAATATATTCAGGAATTGAAAAGTCAACATACCGTCAGAGTATTTGCCGTCAACTCCCATCACCCTGTTGTCGACGCGATCCTGAATCAGAAATACCAGCTCGCCCAGGAAGCGGGGATCGATATGCAAATCACGGTAAATGATCTCTCCACATTGGACCTGCCCACAGAAAAGCTCGTAGTCGTGTTATCAAACCTTCTGGACAACGCCATTGAGGCCTGTGCGCAGTTCAAAGGCGAGCGGATGATCAAAGTTTCGCTGGTCCTTCAGGAAAAACTCCTACTAAGCATAAGAAACACCTCTGATCCGGTATCCTTCGTCGGCGGCAGACCAACGACCACAAAAGCAAACAAGGACAAGCACGGCTACGGTCTTCTCAATGTGACACACATGCTTGATGGATTGGGCTCAGAGTATGCTTTCAATTACCAGGACGGATGGTTTAGTTTTGTTTCTGAAACGCCAATGCATCTATTTGACAGCGCTGGTCGGTAAACACCTCCTCCCGGGCAGAAGCATGTCGTTTCATGTTCAGAAAATTGCAGTTTGTGCAAATAATAAGGCGAATCGCGGCATAATCGTGTATCATTATCTATAATTAATGGATAATACAAGGAAATGAAAATGTTAAAACTTGCCATGTCTTATTGTATTAATCATGACATTATCTCAAAAGCTGACATTCCTATACTTGAATATCATCTTCGCAAAAGTATAGTTAACAACTTATTCCTGATTCCTCTCTTTGTGATTGGGATGATTATTTCAGACGCCTTGACAACAGTTTCATTTCTTGGAACATTTTACTATTTGAGAAAATATATGAATGGTTTCCATGCAAAAACTCTTGTTGGGTGTTTTATTTTATCTGTTTTTGCAGAAGCAGTATTATTAAGTATTGCAAAAAGGGAATATCCATTATTAATGATTGTGTTTCTGGTTTTACCAAGTTCATTGATTGTTTGGTTTCTTTCCCCTTTCAACCATTCAAATATGGGCTTGTCGGATGTAGAATACGTTTCATGTAAATATCACTCCAGACTGCATTTAACTATCTTACTACTGATATTAGTTGTTTCTTCTATTCTCGCCGAACACCGAATTGAAAACGGAATTTGTTTTGGCATTATCCTAGCTTCCGGAATGCTAGGTCTTGCATATATCATTGAAGGGAGAGATAAAAATGCATAGCGCAGCAAAGAAAGATTTCAACAGCCTCCTGCGGAAAGTAGCAAATGGTATGATTCAGAAGGAAAAAGAAGAGTGGCCGCCTGTTTGCGGAATCTTTTTTTATCAGCCAAAGAGGCCAAAAACAAGTCGGACAACAGATGCCCAAAAACCCTGATTTATTTATTGACTACTATACGGAACAAACATGGTCTGATGTAACTTCATGCAGTAATAATACTGTTATGTGCACTTTTTGTTGCATCAGAAAGACTCTGCCGTTTATAATGCCAGCATATTATCCAGAAGACGAAGCGCAAAAGATGTTTCCAATTCAAGAGCTTAGATTTCATAGAACTGTTCTTCTCTGATAAAATCTAACGGTGCAAAAACACCGGAGTATAACAATTGACTTTAAAATAAGTTGTTATGGGAGGGGCCTAATCATGAAACGTATTCTTTCATTAGTGTTGGTTATCTGCTTGTGTGTATGCATGCCCCTGCAAGCATATGCAGCCCCTGATTCCCCTCGTTCTATCCAGCCCCTTGATGCAGCAAGATAAGCTGTTTCTGCATATCCGTTGCGGATGACAGGTTACGCCGATGGATATGTCGGATTTATCCAGCGTGCAATGTGTGCGTACAGCGAAGAAACGCGGGATTGGATCATGAGAGGTCTTGGTGAAAATGCAATTACCGTTGATGCTATATTTGGCGAGAAGACCGCCGAAGCAGTGATGGTATTCCAAAAACATAATGGCCTTACGCCCGGTGGAGTTGTCGGATCGAACACGTGGAAAGCCCTTGCAAACGCTCTTGGCAACTACTCTGATACAACCACCAATGGAAATTCTCTATATTCTATTAAGGGATATGTGGTTATGGGCTTCTTTTGGGGGTTATTCAAGTACTATCCGTATTGTTCCAGGAGTAACACGAATGCTACGGCAGGTAATGGATATAGAAACATTTCTTGACGGTTATCTGGTAGTTTAAAGCACTTATCTGATGGAATGCCGTTTTAGCATCCGCATACTAGTGAGCGAAGCGAAAAGAGGTACGACCCGTGTATAGACGGATCATCGCTGCAGCCGTCACGATCCTCTGCCTATCGTGCGCCTGTCAGGCCACGCCCCAGAAGGCGTATGTCACGAGCAAGACGGGGGAGGACGCCCAGACAGCGCCGGCGGCCGCCGCCGCGGAAAACAAGGACGCGCCCCAGACGGAGAGTTCCGCCCGGGTCTGGTCCGACACGGTGACGAGCGCGGGAGGCGACGTGGTGTTCACGGTTTCGCTGGAGCCGGCCGCCACGCCTGAAGAGTTGCCCGTCCTCCATGCCACGCCACATCTGTTCACTGCCACGGAGGGCAAGCGGATCGCACAGGCCCTGCTGCCCGGCACCGCCTTCTATGAAAACACCCGCCAGATGAGCAAGCTGGAGATAGAACAGGAGATCCTGAGGCTAAAGGCGCTTCTCGGCGATCGGGAGGCACTGGAAACATACTATGACGGAAACGAAGAAGCCATCGCCTATGTGACACAGATATACGAGCAGCAGATCGAAACCTACGAGCAGCTGTATCCCGACGCGCCGGACACAGTCCAAGACACGCCCTGTGACTGGATCTTCCACCCCACGTCCTATTATGACGAAACGGCGAAAGACGACGGGTGGGACAACATCATGGCGAAGGCCGCATCCGACGGCATCCAATACAAATACAATGTATACGTCCGCACGGGCGATTATCTGAAGAGCATCATCCACGCCTACGCGGACGATATCTCCCAGTCGGACGAGGAGCTCTATTCCTCCCATCCGCTCGAGGCGGACGATTGCATGGCCCGCGCCCGTTCCATCCTGGACAGCCTGGGCTTTGGGGAGTGGGAGGTTTCCTCGCTAGAGATCAGGCAGTCAGAGCAGGGCCTCTATACGGCGAACGCTTATGCACGACCAGTCTTTCATGGCCTCCCCCTTCTGAACGCAGAACTCCTGGCCTCTGACCCAGAGAACGCATATGCCATCAACTATGACGGCACCTCCATCAGGATAAGAATGAGCGGCCAGAGTTGGACAGCTTTTGAGTTCTCTGCGCCACTGGACGTGGATCCTGACGGGGAAACAGCAGTTCTTCTTCCGTTTGAAACGGTTTTTGAAAAACTATGCTCCTATCTGCGGCTTTTAGACGCCAAGGGCTTCTCCGCGGAGGAGCACGCAGAGGTCACTGTGGATCGGGTAGAGCTGGGGTACAGCCGCATCCGCGTCAGGGACAACAGCAGCGAGTTTTATCTGGTCCCCTCCTACGCGTTCTCCTGGACACCGGCCGGCATGACGTCGGCATCGCCGGCGATCCCCCTGGTGACCATCAACGCCGTAGACGGCACCATCATTGACATGAATCTAGGCTATTGAGGACATGCAAGATATTCTTAAAAAACTGGTAACAAGCAACTGCACACGCTGTAACTTTACCCATCAGCAGTAAAAACAGCTAAAATGTATAAACACATAAGATAAGGAGGTTATATATGAAACGGAGCTTTCGATTTTTAACACTGGTTTTGGTTTTAGTCTTTTCCTTTTCCCTATTGTCCGTTCCCGCCTCGGCTTTGACAATGGGATCTGACTCAACCAGCGGCACCATCACTCACGAGGGGCTGACCATCAACTGGAGCGCTAGTCTTTTTGTCAGCACTACTATCGCTTCTGCTGCTCTATCGACCGCCCACAATGCCACCTTGTATGCAAGTGTTACAGCAACTGTTAAAACTGATACCGGTATATACTATAACACGGGGTCAAATCTTCTCACGGGGACAGGCCTATCAGTTCATGCGAACAATTACGTATCTGAAGAACATGCATACGGTACGATTACCTACGCCACCGCAAACTGCAGTGTACAGGGTATAGCGACCCGTCCATTGGAAGCGCGGCCTTGACCTTAATAAAAGTTCCTGTCCTTTGTGCGCCACCACCTTAGGTGGCGCACACCTAATAGTATGGTATTTCTTGCGAGGAGCCTCCCATGAAAAGAAGAAGAATACTGCATCTTCTGGTATTGATCTTGGCGCTGTCGGTCCTTCTCTCCGCCTGTGCCGACGGTGAGAAAGCACCCGACGAAACCTCGGCAGCGCTGTCCTCGGAGCAGAAAACGCCTGATTATCCATGGCTTGCCGGAAACGGCCCTATCCCGGATCGTCGCATGGGCCTGGCTAGGCAAGGACTTTGGGGGATAGCCGGAGGGTTCGATTGCACGGACAGCGGCTACTATATCCTGAGCGGCGTCTGGTCGGGCAGCGGCAGTTTGTCGGGTACCGACAGCATCGTCTTCTATGGCGACCATGGTTCAGATACCCTCATCATGCTGTGCGGCCGGCCAGACTGTTCCCATGATAATGAAGACTGCAACGCCGTATTCCATGCCGGACAGAGCATTCGGTACAACGACGCTCATCTCTACGTGACGTGGACACCAGAGTTTTTTAAGCCAAAGGTGACCCGGATGGATTTGGACGGTAGCAATCAGACAGTAGCACTGGACCTGGCAGAGCAAGAATCCGATGAAACTGGCCTGCAATTCACCGGCACTCCCATTTTGTACGGTGATGTGCTCTCAGTGTCTGCAAAAAAACTGGACGCAAGCGGGGACGACGTATACATGAACTTTTATCGGAAATTGAATGACCCTGCAGACCGCCTCATCCGCCTGCCCCACGACGGCGGAATTCTCCAGGATGGGGATACCTATTTGCTGACATATGACGGCTCGGTTGACCGATGGGACCCAGACACCAACGAAACAGAACATCTGGCCAATGTAGACGGCAGCAGTTTTGGCTATTTCGGCGCGGAAGAGGCATGGAGCATAAAAGACGGGGTGGTCTATCGCCTGACGTATGCCTCGGGGATGGAAACACCGGTACTGGATACCGGTCTGCGTCCGACAGAGGGCGAACGCATAAAGCTGACCTGTTTTCCAGATCATCTGGCAGTGCGATACGAGCGTTTGGCCGCCGATACCGGCGAAGTGTGCGTTACCTATTATTTCTATAACTGGGCCTTTGAAGCGCTGGGCGAGGTGACCTTTGGCGGCGACGACAACTACATCATCGGGGAAACGCCGGAGCGGCTCATCTTTTGCTGCGCCAGCCCCCGCAGCCCTTCCGTCCCTCGCTACTATGTGGACAAGGCTGATTTCGGCACAGGGCACATAGAGATCCGCGAGTTCAATATGCCCGATGTGGACTGGACAGAGATCGACGTGGGCGCGTGAGAGGTTCTTTCTATGGAGCTTACGATAAAAAACCTTACCAAACGATATGGTGCCAAACTCGCGCTGAATGGTTTTTCTTATACGTTTACGCCTGGCATCTACGGCATACTGGGGGCTAACGGCGCGGGGAAGAGCACCCTGATGAACCTCATCACCGACAATGTGAAGCGGGATGAGGGGGACATTCTTTGGAACGGCACGGACATTCTGACGCTGGGTGCCTTCTTTCGGGCCCTGGTGGGATACATGCCTCAAGAGCAGGGGATGTACGCCGATTTTTCCGCTCGGGCGTTCCTGCGGTACATGGCCCAGATCAAAGGCTTGCCCGCCAGAGAGGCCAGAAGGCAGATCGAAGATCTGCTGGAGCTGGTGAATCTATCTGAAGCGGCCCATCGGAAAGTGGGCGGCTTCTCTGGCGGCATGCGCCAGCGGGTGATGCTGGCCCAAGCTCTGCTGGGAGAGCCGAAGGTACTAATCCTTGACGAGCCCACGGCGGGCCTGGACCCTAAGGAGCGGTTGCGGCTGCGGCAATACATCTCCGATCTGGCAAAGGATAGGATCGTCTTCCTCACCACACACATCGTTTCCGACATCGAGTCCATCGCCAAAGATGTGCTGCTGATGAAGGAGGGAACGCTGGTGACCCACGGCAGGCCTGAGGAGCTGATCGCCCGGGCATCGGGAAAGGATCTGGAAGACGTATACATGTACTACCTGGGAGCGGACTGATATGGAGTGGAAACGCGTGTTGCTGGGCAAGGCGTTTTTGTCCGCGCTGACCCTTCTCGTCATACTGAACGCCTTTTTCTTCTATTACCAGCATGGGGGTTCCTACGGTCAATTCGGCGTAGAGGCAGCCAGCTATGTCCGGAATGTGGACGAGCTTAGCGGCCTCAGCTGGGAGGCGGGCGCCGCTGCCTGCGAGGATTATTTGGAGAGCGTTTCCCAGTCCATCCGCGATGGCACCTGGGACAGCGGCGGCGATATATATAGATCCAACGTCATTCGGTCCATCGAACCACAGTTTTTGTACCTCATCTCCTACGGGCCGTATCTGGGCCGCATCGAGGCGGACGCAGAGAAGCTCCAGGGCGTGAGCCTGTTCGCCGATCCGGACAGCTTCGGCTATAAAAACGCCGTCAAGACAGCGAAGGACTTTGCGTCCATGCGCGGTGCCGCCGTCACCTTCGGCCATGATATGGCGGTGACAGACGTATTCGCAGACCGATGGGCAGATTACAGCATCCTGCTGCTGGCAGTCGTCATCTGCGCCGCGTTCATGGCGGAGCGCCGGGCGGGGCTATGGCCGGTGATCTACGCCGCTCCCTGCGGCCGGGTCCGGTTGGCTGTCCGGCGGATCGGGATCCTGCTGGCTGGCTCGGTCATCGGCACTGCCGCCGTGCTAGGGCCGAAGATCCTGCTGTCGGCATGGCTCTACGGCGGGCTGGACGAGTGGGGACGGCTCCTGCAATCCATTCCCATGTTCCAAAATGTCCCCCTCCCCCTGACCATAGGACAGTTTTGGATGCTCTACCTGGCGGTCAAGGCGGCGGGCACATTCTTCATCGGGCTGGCGCTCTGGGCGGTGATGAGCATGGTGGCCGATCTGGGCCTGGCGCTCTGTGGGGCGGGACTGCTGCTGGCCGTAGAGTATGCCTGCACCGCCATCCCCCCCGCTTCCGCTTTCGCCATACTGCGGTACTGCAACCTGTTCAGTTATGTAGATTATATCCAGGTGTTTCAGCAGTATTTGAATCTGAACATTTTTGGCACGCTCATCAGCGGCCGCGACCTGGTGCTGGCGCTTCTACCGGCAATGTGCGCCGCCGCGTCCGGCGTGTGCCTGGCCGCTGCCCGTTTCAAACACCCCGTATCGCCGGTGAACCGGCTGCTCCGCTTCGCCGACCGGCTGCGGCGCAGGATCGATCCGTACATGACCCGGGGCAGGCTCCTGGCTCTGGAAGCCGAGAAGCTCCTGATCCGCCGCAGAGGCATACTGGTGCTTGCGCTTCTGGTCCTGGTGCTGACCCGGGCAGAAGCGCCGGAGCGCCGGTATGACCCACTGGATATGTATGACCAGTACTACGAGCAGCTATATGCCGGGCCCATCACGGATGACACCCTTACTTCCTTGGAAGCAGAACTGACAGCCTGCACGGGGGGTGACCGCGCTGGCTCCCTGACCCGCCTCATAGGCAAGCTCTCCCAAGCGCCGGAGGGCGCGTGGCTCATCCCTTCGGGGCCTTATGACGCCGTGTGGAGCCAGGACGATGCGGGCCGCCATGGGACAAACGCCCTGCTGGTGCTGCTGGTGCTGACGCTGCTGGTGTCTCCTATCGCCGCCCAGGAAAATGAAGCCCAGGTGAGGCCGCTTCTTTTCGCCGCGCCCGGCGGGCGGAAAAAGCTGTGGCAGCGAAAGGCGGCGCTGGCAACACTTTTGGCCGCGCTGGTGTGGGCTATGGTCTACGGAGCGGAGATGCTGCTCATCGTCCGGGCCAACGGCCCGCTTACATGCCTTTCAGCGCCCACTAGCAGTCTGGGGCTGAGCTGCAACATGGACACCTTCCAGGGCTCCCGGTCCGCTGTGCCGATATGGGCGACGCTGGCGCGGCACTATGGCCTGCGGTTGATGGTAGTACTGGCAGTGGGGCAGCTGTGCCTGTTCATCTCCGGTCTGTCCCGTCGCAGCCGGGACGCGATGCTGGCCTGTGTGGGCCTGATCGTTGTCCCTGCGGCGCTGGCGGGTATCGGTTCCGACGCGCTGGCACGACTCTGCTTTCTGCTGCCGCTGGAAAGCGTACCGGTGTTCTCCCGGCCCAGTCCGTTTATCGCAGCCGCCATCGCCGGCGCCGCGTCGGCGGCAATGGCCCGGTACTGGCAGACGGTCCGCCAGCCGGACAAGGTCACCGAGAAAAGCAGATAAGCGCCCAAACCAATCTAAATAATTATTGATTAGGAGGCTAAATATTGAACACAAAAGAGATAGAATTCCAAAAAGCCCGAACATCTTTACTAGGGCAACACAAATACAGAATGGTTATCTGTAAAAAAGCAAACCAAGCATCAACATGTCCAATTCTAAGCGTTACAAAATATAACCAAATTCGTGGGAGTAGGCAATATGCCACAAATAAAAAATAACAGATTTTTCAAGTGGTTTGAGGAGCAACAGTCAAAACATTGGGTCATTTCTCTCATTGTAGTGCGCTTATCTGTCCTATGGTATTCTTTGATTCTTTCCTATCTAGGAGAAAAACTGGGTCTCGTTTCTTTGGATCAGTCAAATAGAAGTCTGACGGTATGGGGTTGGTTAATCACTGCACTACTTACGGTACTAGCATTTGTGAGCGAGGTTTCAAAACGATACGAAGATCTGCGTCGCGTTAACCCACCAGAAGTCGCTGGCTATGCCCTACTTAACACTATAAAAACATCAATCGATAGCGTATGTATAAGCAAATACAACACCCTGGTAGACAAAATTCATAGTGTAAAAACAGAGCGAACCGAATCTCCCCCTAATATCATCAGTAATCCCCAAAAGCAGTTAGAAGGCATCGCCAAAGAAATGGTACAATGCCTGTATTATCTCCTACAGGATGATACTACTCGTTGGAATAATCGGGATTTATACATAAGTATTGCCTATCAGTTTCCTCTGGAAAGCGATGATTGGCACTGGGCCACAGAGGAACATGGTCTATGTTTTGATGAACTACTTGCGAAAAGCAAAAGAAAGCAAAATATATCAACTTTCCAGTACTTGTTGAGAAATCGAAGCACGATTGCTTTTTTTAACAGCAAAGAACGGGCCATGGCAGAAGGACACTACATCCCTGATGATTTCGATGAAAGAGATTCAAAAGGACATCTTTTGGGATCAATCGCATGCTATAAGGGAACTATCAAAAAAGAGGATAAAACGTACATTCGGTATATTGTTACACTTGCCTCGTATTCAAAACCATTTACAACTAAGAAAGATGTTGTCAACAACTTGCGATACAACATGAAGAATGAGGTCTTTTCAGAATTCGCAATTCGTATATCTATAGAGCTTTGTTTACTCTACTTGAAGCATCTGAGATATAACGATGATTTGCTTACTGATTCTCAAGAGTTGGCAGAGAATGCCTGAACCCCTGTTAAGCCGGAACCTAAGCTAAATCAGGAAAAAGCATAAACGCTATTATTAAGGTTAACAAAGCATCATAAGTTATCGAAACCGTGGACCTCAATAGTTATCCCTGCCCTGGCTTTCAGGGCAGGGGCATCGCTACATTTAGGAGGGCGGCATGAAACACGCCATCAGGACCGGCATCCGGCAGAGCGTATGCTCCGCCCGCTTCTGGCTGGGCGCGGCGTTCATCGCCGCGGTGGTGTTCCTCACCTCCATGGACGGGGTGACGGAGGCATTCCGGTCGGAGGAGCCGCTGGCGTACGGCTATCACGGGGACTTCATCCTGAAGGCCCTGGAGGGGGACGGGCTCACCGTGTGCCTGCCCATCGTGTGCGCGCTGCCCTACGCGGCCAGCTTCGTGGACGACGTGAAAACGGGCTTTTTGAAGCTGTACATCCACCGCACCAGCCAGCGGGGGTATATCCTGGGCAAGGCGGCGGGGTGCCTGGTGTCCGGCGGGGCGGTGATCGTGCTGGGGCTGTGGCTGGCCTATGGCCTGGCGGCGGCGCTGTTCGGGCCTCTGGAGGGGCCCCTGGCCCCGGACACGCCGGCGCCGGAGCACGCCATGACCCTTTTGCGCAACTGCGGGCTCATCTTCCTGTCCGGGGGGTTCTGGTCCCTGTTCGGCCTGGCCATGAGCGCCTTCATGGCCAGCCGGTACATCGCCTATGCCGCGCCGTTCATCTTCTACTATGTGCTCATCATCCTTTGCGAGCGGTATTTCACCTCGCTCTATGTGGTCTATCCCAAGGCGTGGCTGTCACCGGGCGCGGAATGGGCCATGGGCCGGTGGGGCCCGGCGCTGGTGATCGCGGAGCTGATCGGGTTGGCGGTCCTCAGCTTCGGGGCCGCGGTGAGAAAGAGGGTGCAGGGGCTGTGAACACGCTCAGACAGATCCTGGCCGTGGTGGCCTACAACTTCCGCCAGTGGCGGCGCAATCCCCGCATCGCCGTCACCTTCGCCCTGGCGTTCATATTGAGCTTTCTGCTCAGCGACAAGGCGGTGAACTTCGCCGTAGAGCATGACACCACCATGCAGCTGGCCGAGCCCTTCATCTGGACCTTCGGGGACAGCAGCTCCATATTGCTGATTTCCCTGCTGCTGATCCTGCTTTTCTCCGACATGCCCTTTCTGTCCTCCGGCACGCCCTTTTTCCTCATGCGGATCGACCGGGCCAAGTGGATCACGGGGCAGCTGGTCTATACGGCGCTGGCCACGGCGCTGTTTCTCCTGTTCGTGCTGGCCTCCACCGTGGCGGTCAGCGTCCGCCAGTCCTACATCGGCGACGTGTGGAGCGAAACGGCGGCCATATTGGGCTACTCCGGGGCGGGGGAGGAGATCGCCCTGCCGGCGCTGGTCAAGACGCTGGAGATGAGCTTTCCCTACCGGTGCATGGGGACCATCTTCGGCCTGATGCTGTGCTACTCGGTGGTGATGGTGTTCATCATGCTGGTGTTCAACCTGGCCCGGGGCGGCGCGGCGGGCATCGTCAGCGGCTTTGCCTTCAGCGTGTACGGCCTTTTGCTGAAGCCGGACACCATCCAGGCGGTGCTGCAGCTGCCGGACGAGCTGTTTTATAAGGCCAACGTAGCGGTGGGGTGGCTGTCGCCCCTCAACCAGGCGACGTACCACATGCACAACTTCGGCTACGACCTGCTGCCCCGGCTGTGGCAGTCCTTCGCCATCTTCGGCGGGCTCATGCTGCTGGGGTATATCCTGGCCCTTGTCGCCATTCGCAAATACAACTTTGTGTTCACAGGAACGGAGGGATGACCATGGCCGGCAGCAGCGCCATCAGCGTGCAGAACGTATCCAAGACCTTCGGGGACGCCACGGTATTGCAGGACGTGAGCCGGGAGTTCGAGGCGGGCCGGGTCCACGGCATCGTGGGCAACAACGGCAGCGGCAAGACGGTGCTGATGAAGTGCATCTGCGGCTTTCTGCCGCCCACCAGCGGACGCATCCTGGTCCGGGGCAAGCAGGTGGGCCGGGACATGGACTTTCCCGACGACACTGGCATCATCATCGAAACGCCGGGGTTTTTGCCAGGCCTCACCGGGGTGAAGAACCTGGAGCTGCTGGCCTCCCTGCGGCGGCGGGTGGACCGGGAGGGCATCCGGGAAACCATCCGCCGGGTGGGTCTGGACCCGGACAGCAAAAAGCCGGTGGGCAAATACTCCCTGGGCATGCGCCAGCGGCTGGGCATCGCCCAGGCCATCATGGAGAATCCCTCCCTGCTCATCCTGGACGAGCCCTTCAACGGCCTGGATAAAAACGGCGTGGCGGATATGCGCCAGGTGATCAAGGGCCTGCGGGAGCAGGGCAAGACCATCATCCTGGCCAGCCACAACCAGATGGACATCGACGAGCTGTGCGACACCGTATGCGAGATGGATGCGGGCGTCATGACCATGGTGAAGTGATGGAGCCGATATTGACCCTGCAAAACATATCTGCCTATGACGGGACGGGCCGGGCGCTTCTGCCGCCCATGGACCTGACTATATTTCCCGGTGAGCGGGTCCGGGTGATCACGGAGCCGCCCCGGTTCGAGGCCCTGGCGCGTATCGTCGGCGGCCTTCTGGAGCCGGACGGCGGCGAGGCGGCGCTGCTGGGCCGGCCCGTGGGGGAATGGGCCCCTCCGGAGCGGGCGGGGCAGGTGGGCTACGCGCCCGCCGAGCCGGGCTTTTGGGAGGGCATGACCGTGGCGGACAACACCGCCCTGCCGCTTATGGCCGTGGGCGTGGCCAAGCGGGAGCGCCGGGACGCCGCGCTGGAGGCGCTGGAGCGTGTGGGCCTGGGCTACGCCGCCCACACGTATCCCAAGAGCCTGTCCCTGGGCGAGCGGCGGCTGGCGGCCCTGGCCCGGGCGCTGGTGAGAGGCCCGGCGCTGGTGCTGCTGGCGCAGCCGGCGTCCATGCTGGACGAGAAGGAAACGGCCCGGTTCGCCGCCGCCCTGGCCGGGCGGCGGGAGGCGGCGGGCTTCGCGGCGGTGTACAGCGGCGGGGAGATCCTGCCCGCAGACAAGACCATCCACATATAAGGGGAGAGAAAGCGCGATGAAAAGACCGATCACGATGGTGCTGGCGCTGCTGCTTCTGGCGGCATGCCTGCCGCTGACGGCGGCTGTGGCGGCGGCGGAGCCGGCGGACACGCCGGACCAGGCCAGCCCGGCGGAAAACGGGGACCAGGCGGCGGAGCCCTCTGCCGCGCCTCCGGAAAACACGCCGGACGATCTGGAGCCCACACAGACGCCAGAGCCCACCCAGACGCCGGGACCCACCCAGACGCCGGAGCCCACCGCCCCCGCCGGTCAGGCCGTGCAGCTGCGGATCGACGACGCCAACGTCTACGAGGGCATGGACCGGGCCTGGAAGGACGGCTATGTGCCCCAGGTGGCGGACGGAAAGGTGACGCTGGTGCTGCCCCTGGTGGCGAACGGGGCCATCTGGGCGGACCGGATCACCGTCACCCCGGCGCTGGGGGACGCCTCCGGCTCCCCTGTGCAGGTCAAAAACTACCAGAAGACCTTCACCCTGGCGGACAATCCCGTGAACGTCACCGGGGAGGAGGGAGAAACGGTCCAGACGGTGCCCTCCTACCTGGTGCGCTTTGACCTTCCCCTTCGGTCGGACCGGAAAAACGGCACCTACCCCATCGTGCTGGACGTTCAGGCGACGGACGACAGCGGCGGCCAGATCCTCCAGAGCTTCACCTGCTACGTCACCATCACCGACGGGAAGAAGGAGAGCACGTCGACGCCTGTATACGGCGGCGGGGGCGTCGCGCCCACGGAAACGCCTGTGTCCGACCCCCGGGTGCTGGTGAGCAAGTATGAGGTCAGCGCGGCCCCGGTGATGGCCGGGGAGGATTTCACCGTGACGGTCACCCTGAAGAACACCAGCGAGGAGTCCGCCGTGCAGAACATGCTGGTGACGGTGACGGAGGAGAGCCAAAATCTGGTGCTGAAAAACGACACCAGCACCATCTTCCTGGGGGACCTGAAGGCGGGCGGGACCACCCAGCTGGAGCTGAAATACGGCACGGACCGGGAGACTCCCGCCCAGCGGTACGCCATCCACCTGGCCATGGAGTTCGACGACGAGGACGCCATGAGCATGTCCTCCTCCGGGTCCGTCACCGTGGAGGTGGCCCAGCCGGTGGAGGTGGAGCTGGCCCCCTTCACCATGCCCGGGGAGATCAGCGCCGGGGAAACGGTGCAGCTGTCCTTCCAGGTGATGAACCTGGGCCGGACGGAGATCTACAACGTGCGGGTGGAGCTGGACGTGCCGGGCCTGTCGCCCAACGGCAACGCCTTCATCGGCAACATGGAGGCGGGCACCGCCGCCTCCCAGACCCTGAACGTGTTCGCCGGGATGAAGGAGGGGGACGAGCGCTATGGCTGGACCTCCGGCGTGGCCCGGCTGGTCTATGAGGACGCCAGCGGCCGGGAATACACCCAGGAGGTCAACGCCAACACCAACATCAAGGAGCTGGTGATCGCGGCGAAGGACACGGCGGAGGAGCAGGCCGAAGAGGAAAAAGAGCAGAAGCAGGCCCTCCAGTGGTGGGTGTTCGTGGCGGCCGGCGGCGCGGTCGTCGCCGCGCTGGCCGTGACGCTGGCGCTGCGCCGGCGGCGGGCGTCCGCGCCCCAGCATGTGCAAAAATGAGGGCCGGGGATCTACTGGCCCTGGCCGGCCAGGGGCTGCGCCGGGGCTATGAGGCGGCGGCCGTGCTGTTCACGGCGGCGGCGGTGACGGCGCTGTGTTTTTCCGGGGCCATCCTGGCGGCGGACCGGGCGGAAAAGGCGGAGCCCTGCGAGCTGGCCGTGACCGCCCCCGGGTATATGGCTATCACGGAACAGTCCGTCCAGGACCTGCGGGCCATACCCGGAGTGGTGGCCGCGGCGGGCACGGTGGAGGTCCCCGCCGAGGTCCGGAGCGGAAAATTCACCGCCAGCCTCACCCTGGTGGGGATCGATGGGGAGTATTTGACGGGGCTGGCCTATACCCTGGGCGGGCCCTTCCCCTCCGGCGGCGCCATGCCCTGGCTCATCCTCAGCCAGGGGGCGGCCCGGACCTTTACAGACCCGGAGGACAAGACGAACCACGGCCCGGACTATATGCCGGACATAGACTGGCTGGAAGGGGACCTTGCCCTGGACCTGGGCGGCGGCCCGGTGGCCGCCAGGGTGAGCGGGCTGTTTGAAGGGGAGGAGCCCGCCGCCTATATGGGAGCGGACATCGCCCGGTCCCTGCTGCAGAGCCATGGCCTCGCCGCCGGCTATACCGGGGCCCGGGTGCGGGCGGCGGATTCCGGCGTGGCCGAGGCCGTTTCCAAGGCCATCGCCGATCTGGGCTACCAGGTGACCAACCGGGACGCCGCCCGGCAGGAGAGATGGGACGCCCGGGCCCGGGAGGCGGCGTATCTGGCCATCCTGGCCGGGGCGGGCTTTGTGTGCGCCGGGCTGACCCGCCGGGCCGGGGCGGCCCTGGGCCGGGAGGAGCGCCGCCGCCGCGATGACGCGCTCCGCTGGGCCGGCATGGGCGAAGCCGCCATCCGCGGCATAGCCTTAGTCCGGGGCGTGTATCTGTCCCTGGCCGGGGCGGCTCTGGGCGGGGCGGCCCACTATCTGGCCGCGGCGCTGGTGGCGCTGGGGGACGCCGGCTCCGTCTTTGCCCTGACTTTGCCTGTGCCCTGGCTGGCGGCGGTGCTGTGCGTATGCGCCGGAACGGGCGCTCTGGCCCGGTGAGACCGGTGGAGAAAAAACGATATGCCCCGTGACCAAAAAGGTCACGGGGCTTTTCGTGGTCGCTTTTATGGCTGTGTCAGGATCTGCCGCACCCGGGCCAGGTCCATCTGCTCCAGAACGTGATCCGCTTGCGGCAGAGGCTCCCGGGGGGAGATGTCGGAGCGGATATACACCGTGGACAGGCCCACGGCCTGGGCGCCCCGGACGTCGCAGGCGCCGTCGTTGCCGATCATGACGGCGCTCTCGGGGCAGATGTTTTGCTGGGCCAGGAGCAGCTGGAAAAACCGCCGGTCCGGCTTTTTGAAGCCCCAGTCGGAGGACAGATACACGCCGTCGAAATACCGGACCAGGTCCAGCTTTTCCAGCTCGGGGGCGGTGAAGAGGCGCTGGGCGTTGGAGAGGAGCCATACCCGCTGGCCGTTGGCGCGAAGGGCCTGCAGCAGGGCCTCCGCCCCGTCATACAGGCGGATGTATCCCAGCGAGCGGGCCCGGAAATATGTCCCCGTGCGCCGGACCAGCTCCGGCCCGGCGGGGACAGCCCTGTCCCGGAACAGCCGCAGAAAGACCTCCTCGATCCGGATCTCCGGGTATACGCCGCCGTCCCCGCCGTCCGGGGGCAGGGCGGCCAGCTCCAGCTGGCGGACGGCGCTGAAATAACCGTCCTGCAGCGCCTGGGGCGTATAGTCCGCCCCGTATTCTCGGTACCAGTCGGCCATGGCCTGCCACAGCCGGGGCGAGCGCTCGTCGGTGCGGATGTCCGCCAGCGTGCCGTACAGGTCGAAAATGCAGTCCCGCCAGCGCATCAGGGCCACCTCCGCTGATAGAGCATCCGGGCCTCGTAGGGTCCCAGCGCGCCGTCCCCCCGGCCGTAGTTGCCCAGCAGCAGGGCCGCCCGGGCAAAGGCCGCCGGGCGCTGGTAGGGGATGGTCCGGCCGGTGAAGTTGCAGACCACCAGAAGCTGCTCCCCCTCCGTTTCGCGGGTATAGACGAACAGCTCCTCGCTCTCGGGCTCCAGAAGGGTGAACGCGCCGTCCCGGAACACCGGATACCGCTTGCGCAGGGCGATCAGATCCCGGTAGTAGTAAAACACGGAGCCGGGATCGGCCAGCGCCGCCTGGGCGTTGATCGTCTTATAGTTGGGGTTCACCGGCAGCCAGGGGTCCGCCTGGGAAAAGCCGGCGTTTTTCTCCGCCGACCACTGCATGGGCGTGCGGGCGTTGTCCCGGCTCCGGGCATAGATGGAGGCCATCACCGCCTGGGGGTCGTCCCCCCGGGCCAGGCGCTCGGCGTAGAGGTTTTTCGTTTCGATGTCCTGGTATGCCCCGATGGGCAGGCGGATGTTGGTCATGCCCAGTTCCTCGCCCTGGTAGATATAGGGCGTGCCCTCCAGGCCGTGGAGCATGGTGGCCAGCATCTTGGCCGACTCCACCCGGTATTTTCCCTCGTCGCCCCAGCGGGAGACGATGCGGGGCAGGTCGTGGTTGTCCAAAAACAGGCTGTTCCAGCCCTGGCCGTGCAGCCCCCGCTGCCAGCGCTCCACGCACCGCTTCAGCGCCGGCAGGGGCAGGGGGATCGGGTCCCATTTCTCGCCGCCGGGCCGCTGGTCAAGACACATGTGCTCAAACTGGAACACCATGCTCAACTCGCTGCCGTCCGGGGTGCTGTACCGCTTCGCCCGCTCCACGTCGGCTCCCCACGCCTCGCCCACGGTGACCAGGCCCTCTTCGCAAAAGGCCTCCCTGGACAGCTCCCGCAAAAATTCGTGCAGCCGGGGGCCGTTGCCGGTGATCTTCCGGTCCGGGTCCTTGGCGATGGAGTCGATCACGTCCAGCCGGAAGCCCTCCACCCCCTTGTCCACCCAGAAGCGGATCATATCGTACAGCTCCCGGCGGACGGCGGGGTTGGCCCAGTTCAGGTCCGGCTGCTGGACGGCGTACTGGTGGAAATAGTACTGGCCCAGGTGGGGCACATAGGTCCACATGGGCCCGCCGAATACCGCCCGCATGTCGTTGGGGGGCTGATCGGGGCCGCCGTCCCGCCAGATGTAATAGTCGTGATAGGGATCGTCCCGGCTCTTCAGCGCCTGCCGGAACCAGGCGTGCTGGTCGGAGGTGTGGTTCAGTACCAGGTCCATGATGATGCTGATGCCCCGCTTTTTCGCCTCGGCGATGAGCGTTTCCATGTCCTCCATGGTCCCCATGGGGGGCCAGATCGCCCGGTAATCCGAGATGTCATAGCCGTTGTCCGCCTGGGGCGAGGCGTACACAGGCGACAGCCATACCCCGTCCACGCCCAGCTTTTGCAAATGATCCAGCCGGGACAGGATGCCGGGGATGTCGCCGATGCCGTCGCCGTTGGAGTCCTGAAAGCTCTTGGGATAGATCTGGTAGAAAACGGCGGACCGCCACCAGCCCCGCTTCGTCTTATCCAGCATGGCCGGTCGCCTCCTGTTCGATCTGTTCCAATCTCTCGTATACCCGCAGCAGTTCGCCCACGCTCCAGGCCTGGGCGAAGCAGCCCTTGGAGGGGCCCGGCTCGCCGCCGTCGTATATCTCCGGGATCTGGCCGACGCAGCCCTCCCGGAGCAGGGCGTCCATGTTCCCCAGCATCCGCCGCACCTGGGCCGCCGCCCGGGCCGTGCCGCCGTGGACCTTCAGGTAGGCCAGATACCAGGCGCCCAGCGGATAGGGCCAGACGGTCCCCTGGTGATAGGCCATGTCCCGCTGGCGCTGGGGTCCGCCGTAGAAGGGGTGGAACTGGGGGTCCTCCGGGGACAGGGTCCGCAGGCCGAAGGGGGTGTAAAGGTGGCGTTGGACCGTATCCGTCACCCGGCGCTCCTGCTCCGGGGACAGCATGGTGAAGGGCATGGTCACCGCCCAGATCTGGTTGCAGCGGATCTGCTCGTCCGCCGGGGTGCCGGAGAGCACGTCCCGCAGATATCCCCGGTCCTCCATCCAGAATTTCTCCGTGAAGGACCGGCGGACCTTTTCCGCCAGCGCCTCATAGGCCCCGCCGTCCTCCCCCGCCAGGGGCGCCAGCCGGGCGAGGATGCGCAGGGCGCTGTACCAATAGGCGTTGATCTCCACCGGCTTGCCGTGGCGGGGGGTGGGGAGGATGTCGTCCACCCGCACGTCCATCCACGTCACCTGGTCCAGGCCCTGGCCGGCCCGGATCAGCCCGTCGCTGTCCATGGAGATGGCAAAGCGGGTCCCGGTCTGATAGGCCCGGGCGATCCGGACCATCACCGGCCAGGCCTCGCGCACGAAATCTTCGTCCCCGGTCCGCTGGTGATACAGCCAGACGCAGTTGATGAGCAGCAGCGGCGCGTCCGCGGAGTTGTACATGGGCTGGGTCTCGCCCTCGGGAAAGAGGTTGGGCACAAGGCCGTCCTTCTCATAGGCCAGGAAGGTGCGAAGGATGCTCTTGGCGGTGTCATACTGTCCCCGGGCCAGCACACAGCCGGGCAGGGCGATCATGGTGTCCCGGCCCCAGTCGCCGAAAAAGGGGAAGCCGGCCAGGATGGTCTTTCCGCCGGAGCCGGGCCGGTCCGCGATGAAGGCGTCGGCGCTGCAGGCCAGCTGCCGGGCGACCGGGTCGCGAAAGCCGGAGCGCTCCATCAGCTCCCGCTGCCGCTGCCGGGCGCGGCGGAGGATCTGGCCGCCGGTCCGGTCGGTGGGGCCGGCGGAGAAGACCAGCTCCAGCCGGTCCGTTTCTCCGGCGGGAACGGTCAGCGCGGCGGCACAGCAGCTCGCGCCGATGCCGCTGGCCGTCCGGCCGTCCTTCTCGTCATCGGCGTAATAGAGTGTTTCATAGGTCGGTCTCGTGGCCGTCAGCTCGCCGGAGGCGGCGATATGTACGGCCAGATCCCCGCATCGGACGGCGCCGCCGTCGAACCGGAGCGGCCGGGGCCGCTGGGGAGGGGCCCCCTTGGGGGCGAACTGGAACACCGGCGTCACCCGCAGGGTGCAGGGCCCCGCCGAGCGGTTGACCACGGTATAGACCACCGCCGCGGTGTTGGCCCCCTGCTCCATGGCGCACTGGCGGGTGACCTGGACGCCGCCGGACGCATACAGCCACCGGGGCAGCCCGTCCCAGGTGAAGGACCGCAGGCGGCGGTACCCGTCCTCGGCCGGCGCGCCGTCTGCGAAACTCTGGGTGGAGAGGAACCCGGGCCCCTCCGCCGTGTCCAGCGTTTCCGACAGCCGGTGGACCAGATCGAAGCGCCGGCTGGGGCTCTGTGCCGCCAGCAGCAGCCCCTGGTCGCAGCGGGTGACGGAAAAGGCCGCCGAGGTGGAGGCGAAACCGCCCAGCCCGTTGGCCAGCAGCCAGCAGACCGCCTCCGCCCGGGGCTGGGTGGCAAGATCCTGCCTGTCATAGACAAATCCCATCCCGGCCTCCTTATCCCCGCCGGCCCAGGATCAGGGCGGATACGGGGGCCAGCGGCGCGCTCCCTGTCACGGTCCGGGGGGCCTGCCAGAGAAAGCTGGACTCGCCGTCCGCCAGGACCTCCCACTGCCCCGGGGGCAGCGGCAGAGAAACGGCGTCGTTTCGGGCGCTGTAGGCCAGAAGGATCTGCTTCCAGGCGCTGCCGGGCCCGGCGTTGTCCACCAGGAAGGCCGCGAAGTTCTCCCCGGACGGGCCGGCGGGCTGGATGCGCTCCGCCGCCCGGTCCGATTTGTCCTGCAGCCCGGGCAGGCGCATCCGCAGCGCGATCAGGCCCCGGTAATAATCCACCAGCTCCCGGTTGGCCCAGGCGCGGGCCCAATCCATCCGGTTGATGGAAAGAGGGGAGCGGTAGGTGTTCTTCTCGCCCTGCTTTGTGCGGGCGAATTCCTCTCCCGAGAGGAAAAAGAGCATGCCCTGGCAGGTGAAGTTGATGGCCGCCGCCAGCCGGTTTTGCCGCAGCAGCGCCGGGGGACAGCCGGGCCCCGCCGGCAGGCCGGCGGCGCAGGCCAGCTTATCCCACAGCGTCCAGTCGTCGTGGCAGGAGAGATAATTGACCGTCTGGGCGGGGGTCTTCATGGTCCCGCCGGCGGCGGCCGTCCAGCCCCGGAGGCAGCAGGCCAGGCGGCGGCCGTCCAGCCCGCCGCCGTTGACGAAGCCCCTGGCCTCCGCGCTCCACAGTCCGCCCTTGATGGCGTCACGGGCGGCGTCGTTGAAAGTGCCGATCCGCCCGTCCAGCTGGGACAGGTTGTCCTTGCCGGCCAGGACCGTTCCCGGCCGGGCCGCGGTGCCGCCGGCGGCCCAGGGCTCGCCCAGCATCAGCTTTTCGCCCGGGCCCCAGCGCCGGTCCAGCTCCTGCCGGATGCGGTTCATCAGCGGCACGTCCAGCAGGCCCATCAGGTCGAAGCGGAAGCCGTCGATGTGGTATTCCTCCGCCCAGTAGAGGACGGAATCGAGGATATATTGGGCGCACATGCTCCGTTCGGTGGCCAGATCGTTGCCGCAGCCGGAGCCGTTGGAGGGCGAGCCGTCCCCGTTCTGCCGGTAATAATATCCGGGCACGGTGCGCCACAGCCAGGAGTCCGGGCGGTAGGTGTGGTTGTATACCACATCCATGATCACCCGCAGGCCGTTTTTGTGCAGGGACTGGACGGCCTGCTTCATCTCCCGGATGCGGACCTCGCCCCGGCGGGGATCGGTGGAGTAAGATCCCTCCGGGACGTTGTAATTGACCGGGTCGTAACCCCAGTTGAACTGGGCCGGGTCGCCGGATTCGTCCACCGAGCCGTAGTCGTACACCGGCATCAGCTGCACGTGGGTCACGCCCAGGTCCCGCAGATAGGCCAGGCAGGTGGGATGGGTCCCGTCGTTTTGGAGCGTGGTGTCCTCCAGGCAGAGGGCCGGGAATTTTCCACGGTATCCCTCCGGCACCCCGGAGGCGGGGTCCCAGGAGAAGTCCTTGACGTGCATCTCATAGATCACCGTTTCCGGCGGGAGGGGCGGGGCCTTGTCCTCGGCCCAGCCTTCCGGATCGGTGCGGCCCATATCCAGCACCATGCTCCGGCCGCCGTTGACGCCGCACGCCCGGGCATAGGGGTCCGCCGTGGCCCGGGTCACCCCGTCCACCGTGACGAGATAGTCGTAATAGAGGCCGTCCCAGATCTCTCCCGTGGCGTAGCGCCACAGCCCCCGGACCTCCGGGGTGAGGAAGATCTCCCGCAGGCACACGTCGGAGGAGCCGGTGGAATACAGCCGCAGCGCCACTTCCCGGGCGGTGGGCGCCCACAGGCGGAACTCCGTCCCCCGAGGGGAGCAGAATGAGCCCAGGGGAACGGTGCAGTGGTATTTTTCCTGGAACTGAGGGGAGTCGAAATATTCTTTATCAGTCATGACATTACCGTTTGAGCGTGGGGGGAGGATCACTTCACTTCGATGGAAAAGTCCACGTGGACCGGCTCGGTCTGAGGCGTGGAGATGGTCAGCCGGGCTGCGCCGGCCTTCCCGGCGGTGCGCACATATGTGCCGCTGCTCCCGCCCTCCAGGGCGACGGCCGCGGGGCCGGCCAGCTCCGCCTGGCCGGTGAGCGTCAGACAGACGGGCAGCTGGGCATAGGGCTCCAGGTTGCCGAATTCGTCCAGCACCCGGATCCGCACGGCCGCCATATCATACCCGCCGTCCTCCACCAGGGCGGTGTGGCTCACCTTCACGCTCAGATGCAGCTTGGTGGAGGGGCCTCTGGTGACGGAGGCCGTCACGCGGCCGCCGCACAAAGCGTCGAAACGCCATGTGGGGGCGCTGTCCCCCCAGTTGCCCACGTATTTGCCGTACAGGGCATATACGTCGTCAAAGGTCATGCCGTAGCGGTCCATGCACCGGTCCATGGCCTCCCGGTCGCCGGCGGGCATGCTCTCGAAGCCGTACCGTCCGGCGCTGAGCAGGCACGCCCGCAGGTCGGCGGCTTTTTCCTCGTCGAAGCCCTCCCGTGTCTGGAGCTGCTCGCCGATGGTGTCGTCGATCCAGACGGGGCCGTGGGGCAGGCTCTTCCAGCCCTGGGGGCGGAAACGGGCCACAAAGACCCCGTTTTTGTACAGCGCCACTTCCTCCGCGTTGGTGAAGGCAAACACCCGGTCGATCTTGCCGGTGGAATAATCGCCGATGTCCATGGGGGAGCCCACCTCCAGCACGGGGAACTCCTCGCCCTGGGAGGCATATACGGCCGCGGCCAGCTTGGGGTTGCGGAAGGGGTCCATCACGCCGTGATAGCAGATCCGGTCGCCGGAGCCGAAGTCCTTGTGGGTGGCGTAATCGAACATGCACCAGGCGGTGACGCCCAGATGCTCGCCGTCGGCCATGGCGTCGTCGATCACCCGGGCGTGGCGCAGGGCGTGCTCCTGCCGCTTCTGCCAGGGGTCAAAGGCCTTGGTGGGGAACATATGGCCGTTGCACTCGGAGATCAACAGCGGCTTGCTCCCGTCGGGGCAGACGTCCTTCTTGGGCTTGACGCCGGGGTTGGTGCCGATATGGGAGAAGTCGTTGTAGGCATATACGTCCTCCAGAAGGCTGCTCTTTTCCAGATACCGCACGCCGGAGGTGGGGCGGCTGGGGTCCAGGGCGTGGGCGACGGCGTTGGTGCGGGTATAGAACGGGTCGTTGTCCAGGCTCTCGTTGATGCGCACGCCCCAGAGGATGATGCTGGGGTGGTTGCGGTACTGGCTCACCATCTCCCGGACGTTCTCCACGGCCTGGTCCTGCCAGGCCAGGTCCCCGATGTGCTGCCAGCCGGGGATCTCGGTGAATACCAGGATACCCTCCCGGTCGCACTGGTCGATGAAGTACTGGCTCTGGGGGTAATGGCTGGTCCGGACGTAGTTGCAGGCCAGCTCGTGCTTCAGGATCCGGGCGTCCTCCCGCTGGAGGGACTCCGGCGCGGCGTAGCCGATGTAGGGATAGCACTGGTGCCGGTTCAGGCCCCGCAGGAAGACCTTTTCCCCGTTGAGATAAAACCCGTCCGCCGCAAAGCGGATGGTCCGAAAGCCGAAGGCGGTTTCCACACTGTCGCCGCTGGCCAAAAGGGTGGCCCGGCAGCGGTAGAGGCGGGGGCTGCCGAGGCTCCAGGGCTCCGCCTCCGGCACGGACAGAAGGATCTCTCCGCTGTCGCTGTCCGCGGCGGCCAGCAGCCGGTCCCCGTCGAATATCTCATAGCGGACCGTTCCCGGGTCCGCCTGGCAGCGGATCTGCGCGGTGGTGAGGTCCGGGGTGCAGACGAACAGCTCGCCGATCATCTGCCGGGGCCGCAGGTCCAGCCATACGTCCCGGTACAGCCCGCCGTAAGTCAGATAGTCGATCAAAAACCCAAAGGGAGGGACGGAGGGGTTTTCCGTGCAGTCCAGCTTCACCGCCAGCAGATCCTCCCCGCCGTACCGGACCGCGTCGGTGATCTCCACCCGAAAGGCGGTATAGCCGCAGCGGTGCACGGCCAGCTGGCGGCCGTTGAGATAGACGGTGGCGATGTGGCCGGCCCCGTCGAACTGGAGGAACAGCCGCTTTCCCTCCCAGTCCGAAGGGATGTTCAGCTTTTTTCGGTAGCCGCACACCGTTTCATAGGCGGTGCTGTCCGAGCAGTGCAGGGGCATCTGCTTCACCGTGTGAGGCAGGCGGACAGGCTGCGCCTGCCCCTCGCCCCGGCCAAAACCGTCGCTCCAGTGAAAGACAAATTCCCAGTCGTTGTTCAGTTTGATCATACAGATCCCTCCCGATCGTTATGTGCGTTTTTTGCTCTCAGGCGCATCCCAGCACTACGCTGGTCTGCCCGTCCAGGGTGAGGGTGGTGCCCTCCAGTGTGGCGCCGCCCAGGCCGATGGCGGCGTTGATTCCGGTGATCTCCAGGCCCGTGACGTCGGCCAGTTCTATGGTGACGGGGCTGAGAGTGGTGTTGTGCAGCACCATCACGGTGACGCCCTCCCAGGTGGCGGTGAAGCCGCCCGCCCGGGTGTCCTCCAGGGCGAGGGCGGCGTATTCGCCCCGGCAGATGGCGGGGTTGGCCTTGCGGATCATAATGAGCTTTTTGTAATAGGAATACAGGCTGTCCCCGTCGGCCATCTGCTGCACGGCGGTGGCGTCCACCCGGGCATGGTCATAGCTGGAGCCCTCCGGGTCGGAGATCGTGTCCCCGTCGCCCCACTCCATTTTCAGCCGCCGGTTGGCGTCGGTGCTGGCGCCGCCCCGGGACCCCCGCATGCCCAGCTCCTCGCCGTAATAGATAAAGGGGGAACCGGAGGAGAGCAGGTACAGGTTGGCGGACATCATCATCTGGCCATTGGACGCCGGCAGATAGCCCGCCGCCCGGTCCATGTCGTGGTTGGAGATGAAGGGCACGATCATGGCGTCGGGGTTCAGGGCATGCACCCGGTCCAGATAGCCCTGCACATAGGCGGTATAGCGGTTCACGTTGCCGGCCCGGGCGGACTGGGCGATGAGGCCGCTGTCCTGGGAGGTGGTGAAGTCGAAGCAGTTGAGGGCGGGATAGTACAGGTCCGTGATGCCGTCAGAGTCCCATACCTCCGCCACGGTGTACACGTCCGGCTTCACGGCCTTCAGCTGGCCGATGTACCACTGCCAGAACGCGGCGCTGCTGGGGTCGTCCCCGTAATAGATGTATTTGGCCGCGTCGAAACGGAAGCCGTCCACGCCCAGGTCCAGATAGTAGGTGGCCACGTCCAGCACCGCCTGGCGCACGGCCTCGTTGTCATAGTTCAGCTCCGGCATGCTCTCGGAGAAGTTGCATTCATAATAATCGTCCGTACCGGACAGCTTGGTGAAGGTCCGGCCGGCGGGGGCGCTGTCGCCCTGGGTGTAGTAGCAGTAGAAGTCATAATAGGGGTCCTGGGTGTCGCCGCTGCGGTGGGCCTGGGCAAAGCTCTGGAACCAGGGGTTGCCGGTGCCGGTGTGGTTGATGACCAGGTCCAGGATCACCTTCACGTTCCGCTGGTGGCACAGCTCCACCAGCTCCTTCAGATCCTCCTCCGTGCCGAAGGCGGGGTCGATGGAGTAGTAATCGTTCACGTCGTATTTGTGGTAGCTGTCCGAGGGGAAGATGGGGGACAGCCACAGCCCCTCCACGCCCAGGCTGACGCCGGAATCGTCGTCGCCGTCGTTGAGATAGTCCATCCGGTCGATGACGCCCCGCAGATCGCCGGTGCCGTCCCC
This sequence comes from uncultured Oscillospiraceae bacterium, assembly GCA_947626905.1. GTDB lineage: Bacteria > Bacillota > Clostridia > Oscillospirales > Oscillospiraceae > CAJOIG01. The sequence continues at coordinate 18,780 of CANQUE010000012.1, read as the reverse complement.
GTCCGAGTCGGAGAAGGAGCCGACGAAGATCTCATAGAAGACCCGGTAATTGTCCTCCGTGGCCACGGCGGGGAGCGAAGAGGCGTCGTCCACGACGGCCTCGCCCCGGTCGTCCAGCAGGTAGGCGCCGGTGGCGTCCCGGGCCGGCGTTTCCGGCGCGGGAGAGCCCGCCTCCTCCGGCGTGGGAGAGGGCTGCTGGGCCGCGGCCCCGCCGGCGCAGCCGGAGAGCAGCAGCATGGCGGCCAGGAGCATGGCGAATATACGTTTCATGGGTCATCCCTCCGTTCCAGTCTTGCACACCATATGCTATAAAAATGTCAATAAAAAGTCAAGTGGGAATAGAGAATATTCTGTGTAGTCTGCTTGTAACCGCCGCCATTTTATGGTATGGTGAGGAAAAAGGTGGGAAAGAGGATGAGCGAAACGGTCACAGAGCTGTATACCGACGCCGACATGGAGCGGATGCGGCAAAAAGGAAAGATCTGGCGGCGGGCGCTGTGCGCCCTGGCCGGGGCGGCATTGGCGGTGTGCGTGAGCCTGGCCCTCCTGGCGGGCACCGAGAACGCCCTGCGCATGGAACTGGCCGCCGTCGCGGTGAGCACCGTGGCGGGCTGGATCGTGATATACGGCGTTCTTTTCGTGGTGACGCCCCTCCGGCGGGAGCTGGCCCACGCCGCCATGCTGCGCACAGAGGAGCGGCAGCGGGTGGAGGGCGAGGCGGCCGTCACCGACGAGCGGTTCACCATCCGCAAGAGCGTCGCCGTCCGGCGGGTGGAAGTGCGCCGGGAGGGGGAGGAGCCGGTCCGCCTTCTGGTGTGCGCCAGCCGCGCCGGCGCTCTGGCGGGGGCCTCGGCGCTGTATGTCTGCCATGGCTATGTGGCCGCCTATGAGGTGAGCCCATGAGAGTGCTGAAAAACATCTTTTCCCAGCTGCACACCTTCGTGCTGTGGCTGCTGGCGTCCGCCCTGTTTTGGGGCTGGATCTTCACCTTCGTCACCGACACCGTCCCCGCGAAGAAGGTGACGGTATACTGCCGCGTGCCGGCGGTGGAGGACACGGCCCTGGCCGCGGCGCTGGAACAGGACATGCCGGAGGGCCTGCGCATGGTGCAGGTCCACACCTTCGACTATGTGATGTTCGGCACAGACGCGTTCCAGCGGGGGGACATCTTCATCGTCCCCGCCTCCGAGGACCCGGAGTTCGTCAAGGACCTGCTGCCGGTGGACGGGGAGCGGGTCAAGGCGTATGACGCCGCCACCGGCCAGGGGATCGCCACGGACTATATCCAGTACGGCGACGAGGACTATTATATATACCTGGGCTCCGGGTCGGTGCATCTGGACGACGGGGCGGCCCTGGCGGTGGCGCGGGAGCTTTTGGCTATGAAATAACGCCGGCGGCGGGCGTATACATTCAGCCGTATTTATATCGGGAGGAGAGGACACCATGAGAAAACATCTGATCTGGATCGCGGCGCTGCTGCTGCCGCTGGGCCTGCTGGCGGGCTGTGCCGGCGGCGGGAGCGGCGCCGGGGACAGCGCCGAAAGCGAGATCGCGGAGCCGGCCGGGGAGCAGGAAACCGCCGAACCGGCCGAGACCGCGGAAACGGACGAAACGGCCGCGCCGGCGGAGACCGCCGTGCCGGAAACCATCGCCGTCACCGATCTCATCCCCACCGAGAAGATCGAGGGCAATCCCCTCTGGGTGAAGAAGGTGGAGGATCTGCCCGAGGATTTCATCCTGGGCGTGGACGCCTCCTCCGTCATCGCGGAGGAAGCCAGCGGCGTGAAGTATTACGGCTTCGACGGGGAGGAGCAGGACGTGTTCGCCACCCTGGCGTCCAGCGGCGTCACCCACATCCGGGTGCGGGTGTGGAACGATCCCTATGACGGGGAGGGCCGGGGCTACGGCGGCGGCAACAACGACATCGACAAGGCGGTGGAGATCGGCCGCCGGGCCACCCAGTACGGCATGAAGCTGATCGTGGACTTCCACTATTCCGATTTCTGGGCCGACCCCGGCAAGCAGATGGTGCCCCTGGCGTGGGCGGACATGACCCTGGAGGAGAAGAGCGAGGCCCTGTATGCCTTCACCGCGGAGAGCCTGGAGAAGCTCAACGCCGCCGGCGTGGCGGTGGGCATGGTGCAGCTGGGCAACGAGACCAACGGCGCCATGTGCGGTGAAACGGAGTGGGACGGCGTGCTGACTCTGATGCAGTCCGGCAGCCGGGCCGTGCGGGAGAAGTGCCCCGACGCGCTGGTGGCGGTGCATTTCGCCAATCCGGAGTGGAGCGGCGCCTATGCCGGCTATGCCAGGACCCTGGACCAGTTCGGCCTGGATTACGACGTGTTCGCCAGCTCCTATTACCCCTATTGGCACGGCACGCTGGACAACCTGTCCGCGGTGCTGGGCCAGGTGGCCGCCGATTACGGCAAAAAGGTGATGGTCATGGAGACCTCCTATGCCTACACCCCGGAGGACACGGACTTTTCCGGTAACACCATCAGCGGGGAGAGCGACGTGGCCAAGGATTATCCCTACACCGTCCAGGGCCAGGCCAACGAGGTCCGGGACGTGATCGACACGGTGGCCCACATTGAAAACGGCATCGGCGTGGTCTACTGGGAGGGCGTGTGGATCACGGTAGGCGGCGAGACCTGGGAGGAGAACGCCGCCCTGTGGGAGGCCAACGGCTCCGGCTGGGCCAGCCGGTTCGCCGCCGGCTACGATCCCGACGACGCGGGCAAGTATTACGGCGGCTGCGCGGTGGACAACCAGGCGCTGTTCGACGCCGAGGGCCATCCCCTGCCGTCCCTGCAGATATTCAACCTGGTGCGCTACGGCAACGAGGCGGAGATCGTGCCCCAGCAGATCGACCCGGTCTTCATCACCGTGGACGCCGGCCAGCCGGTCCAGCTGCCGGAAACGGTGGACACCTGGATGAGCGACAACTCCCGGCAGCAGACCCCGGTGGAATGGGAGGCCTCCGAAGAGGACCTGGCCCGGATGAGCCAGGGAGGGGAGAACACCTATGAGATCCACGGCACGGCGGCGGGGGGCGACGCGTACTGCACCGTGAACGTGATCGAGCGCAACCTCCTGCAGAATTACAGCTTTGAGGACGGGGACGCGGGCTGGACCGTGACCGACCTGGCCGGGGCGGATGAGATCTATGTGGAGGACAAGGCCTCCGACTCGCTCACCGGGACGAAGCACATGCACTTCTGGAGCGCGGCGGCCAACAGCGTGGAATTCACCGTGGAGCAGACCGTGGAGGATCTGGCGGCGGGCACCTATAAATTCGCCGTGTCCATCATGGGCGGCGATGCCGGGGACAGCGAGATCTACGCCTATGTGAAGGTGGACGGCGAGATCACCGCCACCGCCCCCATGGCCATCACCACCTATGGGGAATGGGACACCGCCCGGATCGAGGACATCGCCCTGGCCCAGGGGCAGACCCTGGTCGTGGGCGTCTATGTCCGGTGCGCCGGGTCCGGCGGCGGCGCCTGGGGCAAGATCGACGACGCCACGCTCAATTTCGTATCCTGAAACACTCTCCGGCCGGCGCTTCGAGGCGCCGGCCGGAGGCGCAAAAAAACTGCATAAATTTCTTTCATATTTTTTGTGCAAATCAGTGGTGAAAAAATGCGGGCTGTTTTGTAGACAATGACAAAATAAATTGATATAATTGTGGAAGTTGACAGGTTGAAAGGGGGGCCCCCCTTTCGTATCCCCGCCTTGCGGGGATAATGACCTATTAAACGCAGAAATCACAAAATTCTTAGGAGGTAAAAACATGAAAAAGATTCTTGCGATCCTGCTGGCGGCGCTGATGGTGCTGTCGCTGGCCGCCTGCGGCGGCGGTGACAATGCCAGCACTCCCGCTGACGGCGGCGGCGCGGCCGCTCCCGCCGAGGGTGGGGAAGCCGCTCCTGCCGAGGGCGGAGAAGCCGCTCCCGCTGAGGCTGCCGGCGCTGGCAGCGAGCTGGCCGGCACCTATGATGTGACCATCTGGGCGCCCGACGCCGCTGTGGACCTGACCAAGAGCCAGGTCGACGCCTTCAACAGCTCCAACGAGCTGGGCATCACCATCAACGCCACCGTGGAGCCCGTTTCCGAGGCCGACGCGGCCAGCAACATGATCCTGGACGTGTCCGCGGGCGCTGACCTGTACTTCTTCGCCCAGGACCAGCTGTCCCGTCTGATCCAGGCCAACGCGCTGACCAAGCTGGGCCAGGCCGCTGCCACCTTCGTCAAGGACAACAACACCGCCGGTTCCGTTCTGGCCGCTCAGGCCGGCGAGGATTACTACGCCTATCCTCTGACCGCCGATAACGGCTACTTCATGTACTACGACAAGTCCGTCGTCCCCGAGGAGGACGTGGACAGCCTGGAGGCCATCATCGCCGACTGCGAGGCCGCGGGCAAGAACATCTCCTATGAGCTGGAGAACGCCTGGTACAACGCCGGCTTCTTCTTCGGCACCGGCTGCCACTCCGACTGGATCACCGACGACCAGGGCAACTTCATCGCCATCGACGATGACTTCAACTCCGACGCGGGCCTGATCGCCGCCAAGGGCATCTACAAGCTGGTCTCCAGCCCCATCTATGTGAACTCCGGCAACGCCGACTTCGCCAGCGGCTCCGCCGTCGTCGTGACCGGCACTTGGAACTATGCCACCATCCTTGACCAGCTGGGCGACAACTTTGGCGTGGCCGACCTGCCCTCCTTCGAGGTAGACGGCGCCGAGTATCACATCGGCTCCTACCGTGGCTGCAAGCTCCTGGCCGTCAAGCCCCAGGAGGATCCTGTGAAGGGCGCTGCCCTGAACCAGCTGGCCCAGTACCTGACCGGCAAGGACTGCCAGCTCCAGCGTGTTGAGGAATTTGGCTGGGGCCCCTCCAACAAGGAAGCACATGACGACCCCTTGACCCAGGAGAACCCCGCGCTTGCTGCTCTTGACGCTCAGAATGAATACTCTGTCATGCAGCCCAACATCCACGGCTCCTGGTGGGATATCGCCAAGGTCATCACCACCGACATCAAGGCCAGCGACGGCTCTGACGACGCTCTGAAGGCCGCCCTGCAGAAGTATGAGGACAGCATCGCCGCCGTGTTCGAGATGACCGACGAGGTGCGCAACGCTTTCACCGTTATCGGCACCGTGGCCGGCACCAACTGGGATGCCGACCTGCCCATGACCGCCGACGGCGACATCTGGACCTCCAACGACGCCTTCGAGATGGAGGCCGGCACCGAGTTCAAGTGCCGTCAGGGCAAGGCCTGGGACGTGGCCTTCCCCGCCGACAACTTCGTTGTGGAAGAGGCTGGCACCTACTACGTGCAGCTGGACGCCGCCTCCGGCGAAGTGACCCTGGTCCCCGCGGGCTGAGTTGGCCCGTAAAGGCAGTCTGAATGAAAACTTTGGCCTGACCTGAAATTTCGGCAGTTGGTCGGAGCCAGCAATGGCTCCGACCAATTTTCTTATTGAGGGGTGATCTGATGAAACACTATAGCGACCTGGAATTCCTGCGTTTATCCAAGGGGCAGAGAATTGGCTACAAAATCGGCTCCTTCTTCTATGGCATCCCCCGTGCCATCGCCGGCCTGTTCATCAAGCTGTGGAATCTGCTTAAGGCAGCCGGCCTGACGGTCGTTCGGGAGATCCAGGACATCTGCGCCACCTTCGTAAAAGGCGACTGGAAGACAAAAATTTCCTTTGTCATCATGGGGTTCGGCAGCCTGGCCCGGGGTCAGGCCCTGCGCGGACTGCTGTTTTTGCTTTTTGAGGTCGTATTCATCGGCTACATGGTGGTGGCCGGCGGGCACTGGCTGAGCCTGCTGCCCTCCCTGGGCAAGTTGGGCCCCACCAGCGAGTACAACCTGGTCCTGGACACCTATACCACCGTCTATCACGACAACTCCTTCAAGATCCTGCTGTACGGCGTGCTCACCATCTTCTTCATCATCGCCTTCATCTACACCTGGCGGGTGAACGTGAAGCAGAACAAGATCTCCGAGCAGATCCTGCGCTCCGGCAAGAAGCTGAAGGGGAGCAAGGACGATCTGCGCTCCATGGTGGACGAAAACTTCCACGCCACGCTGCTTGCCCTGCCCATGACCGGCATCATGGTGTTCACCGTCATGCCCATCGTGTTCATGGTGCTGGTGGCCTTCACCAACTACGACGGCGCCCACAACGGCTTCTCCAACAACCTGTTCACCTGGGTGGGCCTGGACAACTTCAACACGCTGCTGTCCTGGTCGGCCGGCTCCGGCGGCGGCCAGTCCTATTCCGCCACCTTCGGCGAGATCCTGGTCTGGACGCTGATCTGGGCCTTCCTGGCCACCTTCACCAACTATTTCCTGGGCATGGGCGTGGCCATGATGATCAACAAGAAGGGCATCCGCCTGAAGAAGATGTGGCGGACCATCCTGGTCATGACCGTGGCCATCCCCCAGTTCATCTCCCTGCTGTATGTGGGCAAGATGTTCGCCCGCAACGGTCTGATCAACCTGTCGCTGCTGAATCTGGGGTGGATCAAAGAACCGCTGCCGTTCTGGGAGAACCCCACATGGGCCCGTATATCGGTCATCGTGATCAATATCTGGGTCGGCATCCCCTACCTGATGCTGATCACCACCGGTATCCTGATGAACATCCCCGCGGACCTTTACGAGTCCGCCCGCATCGACGGCGCCAACGCCTGGCAGCAGTACCGGAAGATCACGCTGCCCTATATGCTGTTCATCACCGGCCCCTATCTGCTCACCAGCTTCACCGGCAACATGAACAACTTCAACGTCATCTACCTGCTGACCGGAGGCGCGCCGACGAACCCGGCGGCTTCGGGCGCGGCGGGCTCCGTGGGCTACACGGACTTGCTGATCACGTGGCTGTTCAAGATCACCACCGGCGCGGAGTCCCAGTACTATCTGGCGTCTGTGGTCGGCATCATGGTGTTCGTGGTAGTGGCGTTCATCTCCCTGGTGGTCTACAATGTGCTGCCGTCCATTAAGAACGAGGAGGATTACCAGTGATGAATGAAAAACGTCATATGGGTCTGCGGACCCTGAACCGGATCAGCAACACCACCATCTATATTCTCCTCATTATCATCAGCGTTATCTGGCTGCTCCCCTTCATCTTCATCGTTTTGCAGTCCTTCCGGGTGGAGTCCACTTACCAGGTGGGCTACGTCATCCCCCATGAGTGGGGCCTGCAGAACTACATAAACCTCTGGAACTCCGACTTCAAGCGGTGGTATCTGAACACCTTCATCATCGCGCTGGCCTCCGCGGTGCTCATCACGGTCATCCAGCTGTGCATGAGCTACACCCTCTCCCGTTTCCGCTTCAAGCTGCGCGGCCCGATGATGCGCTTCATGCTGATCCTGGGCATGTTCCCCGGGATGCTGACCATGATCATCCTGTACCGTGTGCTCAGCGACCTGGGTCTGACCCAGGCCAACGCCGTGCCCGGCCTGATCCTGGTGGGCGTGGCCTCCTCCGGCATGGGGTACTATGTGTCCAAGGGCTTTTTCGATACCATCCCCAAGTCGCTGGACGAAGCGGCCCGTGTGGACGGGGCGACCCGGTTCCAGGTGCTGTATAAGATCATCCTGCCTCTGGCAAAGCCCATCGTCATCTACACCATCCTGACCGCTTTCATGGGCCCCTGGGGCGACTTCGTCTTCGCCCGGTATGTGGCGTTCGGCACATCCTCCGGCTACAACGTGGCTGTCGGTATGTACAGCTGGCTGACCAATGACCAGATCGCCAGGATGTACACCACCTTCTGCGCCGGCGGCGTGATCGTGGCCGTTCCGGTAACGGTCCTGTTCCTGTGCCTGCAGAAGTACTACGTTGAAGGCGTCACCGGCGGCGCCGTCAAAGGCTGATTTGAAAGGAGCATAAGGATAATGGCAAGCGTTAAGCTGACGAAAGTCAAGAAAATATACGACAACAAAGTGGTCGCGGTGCACGACTTTGACCTGGACATCCACGACAAGGAATTCGTGGTGTTCGTCGGTCCCTCCGGCTGCGGCAAGTCCACCACCCTGCGTATGATCGCCGGCCTGGAGGACATCTCCGAGGGCACCGTGGAGATCGACGGCGAGGTGGTCAACGACCTGCAGCCCAAGGACCGCGGCATCGCCATGGTCTTCCAGAACTACGCCCTGTATCCCCATATGACCGTGTATGACAACATCGCCTTCTCCCTGCGTCTGAGCAAGACCCCGGAGGATGTGGTCTATGAGAAGGTCACCAAGGCCGCCGAGATCCTGGGCATCACCGAGTATCTGATGCGCAAGCCCCGGGCGCTGTCCGGCGGCCAGCGCCAGCGCGTGGCCATCGGCCGCGCCATGGTCCGGGACTCCAAGGTGTTCCTGATGGACGAACCGCTGTCCAACCTGGACGCCAAGCTGCGCAACCAGATGCGCGCCGAGATCATCCTGCTGCGCCAGAAGCTGGACACCACCTTCATCTACGTCACCCATGACCAGACCGAGGCCATGACCCTGGGCGACCGGATCGTCATCATGAAGGACGGCTACATCATGCAGGTGGGCACGCCGACCGAAGTGTTCGAGATGCCCCACAACCTGTTCGTGGCCGAATTCATCGGCGCGCCCAAGATGAACATCATCAAGACGAACCTGGTCCGGGAGGGCGACAAGTACTATGTCACTCCCTTCGGCGCCAAGCTGCCGGTGGAGGGCGAGAAGGGCAAGCTGCTGCTGGAGAAGAAGGTACAGCCCGGCGAGATCCTTCTGGGCGTGCGTCCCGAGCATATCGTGCTGGGGTCCGCCAGCGAGGCGGCCATCCCCTGCAGCCTGGTGGTCAACGAGATGATGGGCTCCGAGCTGCACCTGCACGTGGATACCGCCGACGGCAGCCGCCTGATCGTGCGTGTGCCCACCATCGATCTGGACGCGGCGGGCCGCAACGCGCTGGTGGCCGGCCATGACCTGCACATCACCTTCGAGGGCAAGGCCATGCACTTCTTCGACCCGGCCACGGAGAAGAACCTGCTCGTATAAGACGGCAGGCTGTCGGAAAAGCAATAGCGGCGCTGCGCTGGAACACGGCGGCGAAGCGCCGCAGGGAAATGGGGCTGTGGCCGTGACCGGTCACAGCCCCATTGTCGGTATGGACCCGCCGTCCGCGCCTCCGCCGTGAAGGCGCGAACGGCAAAAACCTGGCCCGGCCGCGGGCGGGCCGAAACGGCAGCCGCGGCCGGGGGAAGAGAAGACTTTCAAGGAAAGCCAAAGGAGGGGCAATGAGATCTAACTGCAAACATATGTTCAGACGCGCCGGCAGCGCGATCCTGGCGCTGATCCTGCTGGTGGCGGTGGCGGCCGGAGGGATGGTGCCCGCGCTGGCGGATGGGGACGGCGTAGTGGTCAAGCTGCACTACGACCGGCCCGACGGGGAATATGACGACTGGGATGTCTGGGCCTGGGCCGACGGAAAGGACGGGGCCGGCTATCCCTTCGCCGAGGAGGACGGCCAGATGGTGGCCACCATACCGCTGCCGGCGGGCGTCACCAAGCTGGGATTCATCGTCCGCCAGGGCGGCAGCGGCTGGGCGGCGAAGGATGTGAACGCCGACCAGTTCATCGAGCTGCCGGACGTGACGGCCGGGACCGTACACATCTATGTGAAGTCCGGCGTGGAAGGATACACCCGGGAGGACGGGGATGACGTCGTCACCGGCGTGCTGGTGTCCGGCGCTCAGTACGACGCGGACGCCGGCACGGTCACCGTCACGACGACGGGAGCCGTGGATGGCGAGCCGGCGGATGTGTTCCAGGTGTGCGCCGCGGACGGGACGGCCGTGTCCGTCGCGTCGGCGGAACAGGCCGGGGACACGGAGTATATCCTGACCCTGGGGGAGGAGCTGGACGACGTACAGACGTACCAGCTCGTATATGACGGAACGGAGTATCGGATCACCATGCCCAGCGTATTTTCTACCGAGAGCTTTGAGCAGGAATACACCTATACCGGCGACGATCTGGGCGCTGTCTGGACGGAAGAGAAGACCACCTTCCGGGTCTGGGCCCCCACGGCCCAGTCTGTGTCGGTCAACCTCTATACCGGCGGCGCCGCCGGGGAGGACGACCTCATCGAACAGCTGCCCATGCAGGCGGACGCCAACGGCACCTGGGTGGCGGAAAAAGAGGGCGACCTGAACGGGACCTACTACACCTATTCGGTGGAGGTGGCGGGCCAGGTGAACGAGGCCTGCGACCCCTATGCCCGGACCACCGGCGTCAACGGCCAGCGCGCCATGGTCATCGACCTGGGGTCCACCGACCCGGAGGGCTGGGAGGAGGACGCCGACCCCAACGCGGGGCTGACCTACAACGACGCGATCATCTATGAGCTGCATGTGCGGGATCTGTCCGTCGATGAGGACTCCGGCATCCAGAACGCCGGCAAATTCCTCGGCCTGACGGAGACCGGCACCAAGACCCCCGGCGGCGTTCCCACCGGCCTGGATCATATCAAGGACTTGGGCGTCACCCATGTGCATCTGCTGCCGGTCTATGACTTCGGCTCCGTGGATGAGACCCGCCTGGACGAGGACCAGTTCAACTGGGGCTATGATCCGGTGAACTACAACGTGCCGGAGGGCTCCTATTCCACCGATCCCTACGACGGCGCCGTCCGCGTCAGCGAGATGAAGCAGATGGTGCAGGCGCTGCATGAGAACGGCATCAGCGTGGTGATGGATGTGGTGTACAACCACGTGCAGAGCGCGGAGTCGTTCTGCTTCAACCAGATCGTGCCGGGATATTTCTCCCGCATCGACGAAAACGGCAGCTATTCCAACGCCTCCGGCTGCGGCAACGACACCGCGTCCGAGCGGAGCATGGTGCGCAAATACATCGTGGACTCCGTCAAATACTGGGCGGACGAGTACCACATCGACGGCTTCCGCTTTGACCTGGTGGGCATCCTGGATACGGAAACGGTGAACCAGATCGTGGAAGAGGTGCACAAGGACCATCCCAACGTGATCTTCTACGGCGAGGGCTGGACCATGGACACCAAGGTGACCAAGACCGGCGTGACGCTGGCCACTCAGGTCAACTCCACCGAAACGCCCGGCTTCGCCTACTTCAGCGATACCATCCGCGACGCCATCAAGGGCAGCGTGTTCAACCATGATCCCGGCTTCGTGTCCGGCGCGCCGGGGAAGGAGAGGACGATCCAGGAATGCTTCACGGGCCTGACCAGCTGGTGCAAGACCCCGAGCCAGACGGTCAACTATGCCTCCTGCCACGACAACAACACCCTGATCGACCGCATCGCCCTGGCGGTGCCGGACGCCTCCCGGGAGGATATGATCCGCATGAACAACCTGGCGGCGGCCATCTACATGACGGCGGAGGGCATCCCCTTCATGCAGGCGGGCGAGGAGATGCTCCGCACGAAGACCAACGACGACGGGTCCTTCAATGAGAACAGCTACAACGCCTCCGACAGCGTCAACTGCCTGAAGTGGGCCACGCTGGAGGAAGAGGAATACAGCGCCGTCTATGAGTACTATAAGGGCCTCATCGCCTTCCGCAAGGCCCATGGCGCTCTGCGGCTCACCAGCGCCGAACAGGTGCAGGAGAACGTGACGGCGGTGGAGGATCTGCCGGCGGGCGTGGTCACCATGCAGATCAACGGCGGCGTGAACGGGGAAGTGTCCGACGGGCTGTTCATCGTGTTCAACGCCAGCGGCGACGCCCAGCAGATCACCCTCCCTGAGGGGACCTGGAACGTGTGCGTGGACGGCGAGCACGCCGGCACGGAAACGCTGGATACGATCACCGACGGGTCCGTGACGGTGGCGCCCATCTCCGCCATGGCGCTGGTGAAAGCCGGCGGCCCGGCCGTGGGATGACGGCGAAGCTTTACGCCAAACAAAAAACAGCGATCCGCATTTTGCGGACCGCTGTTTTTTGTAATGCCGTGAGCTACGGGATTCGGGGAAAAACCAGAAAAAGGAAATCTATTTGCGGGTTTGTACGAATATAGCTGGACTTTCACGGGAATGTATTGTATAATTTTAATAATATGATAAAAAGGGGTGATAGAATGCTTTTGACGAAAGAGCAGCAGGCCCTTCTGGACGGACGGGAGGGCGAGGTGATGGCCAAGGTCGTCAGGACCCTGGTCATGTACGGCGAGACCTTCGGAGCGGAGCGGATGGTGCCGGTCACCAGCGCCTATGGCCACACGGTCATCAGCTTTGGCCTGGGGGTGATGAAGCCGGTATACGATCTGTACGACACGCTGCTGGGCGGGAAGCTGCCCCAGGGACAGAAATTTACCGCCGATCCCAGACCCCTGGACGAGAAGGTCCCGGCCTCGTTCCTGGAGAACCTGGTGTTCAAAAAATTCATGTACTCCCAGCAGGAGCGCTATGAGGCCCAGCTGAGGAAGCTGGGGGTGACCGGGGACGACGGATATACCTGCGCCTGCTATATGGACCAGGTGGGCAATACCCCCAAGCGGGGGGAGGTGCTGTCCTGGGCCGAGTCCTCGGCGGTGGTGTACGCCAACTCCGTTCTTGGCGCCCGGTGCAACCGCAATTCCGGCATCATCGAGCTGATGGGCTCCATCGCCGGGTTCGTGCCCGAGTTCGGCCTTTTGACCGACGCCGGGCGCAAAGCCACCTGGGTCATCGATGTGCGGTGCAAAAACCGCCCGGAGCCCCAGCTTCTGGGCTCGGCCATCGGCATGAAGGTCATGGAGGACGTGCCCTATGTGAAGGGGCTGGACAAGTGGCTGGGCACAGAGCTGGACGAGGGGGCGAAGGATTACCTGAAGGACTTCGGCGCGGCCACGGCCTCCAACGGCGCGGTGGGGCTCTATCACATCGAGAACCTGACCCCGGAGGCGAAGGACTTCGGCGAGAGCCTGATCGCCGAAAACGCCAGGACCTTTGTGGTGGACGATGAAGTCCTGGAGCAGACCCGCAGGAATTACCCGGTCATCTGGAAGGACCCGGACGCCGCGCCCAAGCTGTGCTTCGTGGGCTGCCCCCACATGTCCCTGAAGCAGCTGGAGGACTGGACCGACGCGGTGGAGGCGGGGCTGAAGGGATCGGGCCTGGCCCAGGTGGCGGTGCCCACGGTATTCACCGCGCCGGTGCCGGTGATACGGGAGTTTGAAAAAACCCCCTATGCCGCCCGGCTCGCCAAGACCGGCGTGGTGGTCAGCTACATCTGCCCGCTGATGTACATGAACAACCCCCTCTGCAAGAGCAAGGCGGTGATCACCTCCTCCAACAAGCTGCGCACATATACCAGCGCCCGGTACTACACCGAGGCGGACATCCTTGCCATCATTACCGGAAAGGGGGCGGCGAAATGAGAACGTTCCAAGGTCGGGCCGTGGTGCCCGGGTCCTGCACGGCGGAGGCGCTGGTGAGCCGGGAGGGATTCAATACCCTGGCCAGCTACCAGATGGCCCTTATGTTCGGCGACAAGAAGGTCAAGTGCGGAGACCAGAACAATCCGGACCTGTATAAAAAGCCTATGGCGGGCAAGGCCCTGTGCCTGCCCATGACCATCGGCTCCACCACCGGGGGCATGGTGCTGTTTGCCGCCTGCTCCATGGGCCGCCAGCCGGCCTGTATGCTTTTCTCCAAACACATCGACTCCCTGGCGGCCTCCGGGGCCATCCTGGGGGGCGTGTGGACCCAGGCCAGCATGCCGGTGGTCGACCAGCTGGGGGACGAGTTTTTGCAGTATGTCCAGACCGGGACGCGGATCACCGTGGCCCCGGACGGGACCGTGACGGTGGAATGAGAGGGAGAGAAAATGGATAAACGATACGAGCCGCTTTTTACCCCCTGGAAGATCGGCAATGTGGAGATCAAAAACCGCATCGTCCAGTGTTCCATGGGCGGCACCAGCCTGTTCGGCTGGCTGGAGCCCTGCCATTTCGACAAGGAGGCCGCCCATCACATCCTGGAGCGGGCAAAGGAGAACGTGGGCCTGGTCCTGCCGGGGATGCAGTGCGTCCGGGACACCATGGGCCGCCGGTGGCTGTATAAGAACAAGAAGATGTTCCGGGACCTGGCGGAGTGGATGCCGGAGTTCCACAAGACCGGGGCGAAGCTGTTCGTCCAGCTGGCGGCGGGTTTCGGCCGGTCTATGGCCATCAACGACCTGATGGTGAAGATGCTCCAGCACAAGGCCCTGGGCACGGTGGCCAAGCCGTTTTTGGACGTGGAATATGCCTGCGCCTCCGCCTCGGAAACGCCCAACCGCTGGTATCCGGAGCTGAAAAGCCGTCCGCTGTCGGTGGAGGAGATCGAGGAGATGGTGGAGGCCTTCGGCAAGACCGCCATGCTCCTGCAGCAGGCGGGCGTGGACGGCGTGGAGATCCACGCGGTCCACGAGGGATATTTGCTGGACCAATTCACCATCGCCAATATGAACCACCGCACGGACCGGTTTGGCGGCAGCTTTGAAAACCGCTATCGCTTCCCGGTGGAGATCGTCCAGTGCATCCACCGCTACTGCGGGGACGATTTCCCCGTGTCGCTGCGCTACTCTGTGGTGTCCAAGACGAAGGGCTTCGGCCAGGGGGCCGTGCCCGGGGAGGAATTCACCGAGTTCGGCCGGGATATGGCCGAGTCCGAGCGGGCCGTCAAGTACCTGGAGGACGCGGGCTACGCCATGTTCAACTGCGACAACGGCACCTACGACGCCTGGTACTGGCCCCATCCGCCGGTGTATATGCCCCACAACTGCAACCTGCCCGAGGTGGAGCATATCAAGCAGTTCACCAACATGCCGGTGGTCTGCGCCGGAAAGATGGACCCGGCCACCGCCGCGGAGGAGATCGCCGCCGGCCGACTGGACGCCATGGGCACCGCCCGGCAGAACCTGGTGGACCCCCAGTGGGTCACCAAGCTCATGGAGGGCCGGGAGGAGGACATCAAGCCCTGCATCAACTGCCATAACGCCTGCTTCAACTTCGCCAAGAGCGAGGGCACGGCCAATACCCAGAGCCTGCCGGACGCCCTGCATCTGGCCCGGTGCGCCTTGAATCCGCCCACCATGCAGCACAAGAAATATAAGATCGTTTCCACCTCCAGCCCCAAAAAGGTGGCCGTGGTGGGCGGCGGCATCGGCGGCATGGAGTGCGCCCTGGTGCTCCAGAAGCGGGGCCATAAGCCGGTGATCTTTGAAAAGGACGGAAAACTGGGCGGGTTATACATCACCGCCGCGGCCATGTCCTTCAAGGACGCGGACAAGCGGCTTCTGGCCTGGTACGAGCGGGAGCTTTCCAAGGCAGGCGTGGAGGTGCGCCTTGATACCCCCGTGGAGGACCCGGCCGCGCTGGTGGGCGAGTTTGACGAGGTGATCGTCTGCACCGGCTCCAAGCCCAAGACCCTGCCCATCCCCGGCTTTGAGCGGACAAAGACCTTCACCCAGCTGCTGCTGGGGGATGACCCCGGCGACCGGGTGGTGTTCCTGGGCGGCGGCCAGTCCGCCTGTGAGGCGGCCTATGAGCTGGTCCTGCAGGGCAAGCACCCGGTGATCGTGGAGATGGCCAACGACCTGATCACCGCGCCGGGCACATGCCTTGCCAACAGCTCCTTCCTGCGGGATATGCTGGCCTTCAAGCAGGTCCCCGTATATCTGCAGTCCACCATCACGGACATCCGGGACGGGGCCGTCACCGTGAAGGGAAAGGACGGCAAGAGCTTTGATCTGGCCTGCGACTGCGTGGTCAACGCCGTGGGCTTCGACCCGGCGCCGCTGGGAGAGAAGAAGGACAAACACATCCACCGGGTGGGCACATGCGTGGCCTGGGGCAACCTGAGGAACGTGGTGTGGAACGCCTGGGACGTGTGCATGAAGATCTGAACTATACGAAAGCGCCCGCCCCGTCAGGGGGCGGGCGCGGTGTACAAAAAACGAAAAGACCGGCGCCTGCGATCGCAGGCGCCGGTCCGCGCTGTATCTGCCGGTCATTTGCCGCCGTTCCAGGCGGCGGTCTGCTCCCGCAGCCAATTCTCCCAGGCGGGGAAGCCCTCGCCGGTCTTGGCCGATACCGGGAAGACGGCCAGATCGGGATTGCGCATGTGGGCGTATTCCAGCACCTTGTCCATGTCGAAGTCGAAGTAGGGCAGCACGTCGGTCTTGTTGATGAGAAGCGCGTGGCAGACCTGGAACATGAGGGGATATTTCAGGGGCTTGTCATGCCCCTCGGGCACGGACAGGATGGCCACGTTTTTCGCCGCGCCGGTGTCGAATTCCGCCGGGCAGACCAGGTTGCCCACGTTTTCCAGCACCACCAGGTCGAAGTTTTCCGCGCCCAGCTCCTGAAGGCCCTGGTCTGTCATGCCCGCGTCCAGGTGGCACATGCCGCCGGTATGGATCTGGATGGCCTTCGCCCCGGCGGCGGAGATGGTCTCCGCGTCCACGGTGGAGTCGATGTCCGCCTCCATGATCCCGATGCGCAGTTCCTCTCGCAGGTCCGCGATGGTGCGGCAAAGGGTGGTGGTCTTGCCCGCGCCGGGGGAGCTCATCAGATTGATGAGGAAAGTCTTTTGCTCTTTGAGCCGGCGGCGGATGCGCTCCGCCTCGGCATTGTTGTCGGCGAAGACGCTCTGCTTCACCTCGATGACCCGTACTTTATCCATGGGGCTCCTCCTCCGGTACTTCGATCTCCTTGATGAGAAACTCGTTGCCCCGCAGCAGATAGGTCCTCTCGCTGCCGCAGTGGGGGCAGACGCGGCCATAGGCCACGGTGGGGTACTCGCGGCCGCAGTCTTCGCAATAGGTGACGGCGGGCAGGGTCTCCACCACCATCTCCGCCCCGGCCACCAGGTCGTTTTTGGCCGCGGCCCATTTCCAGCAGTCGGTGAGGTAGTGGGGGATCACGGTGGAAACCTCCCCCAGCTGGATGGTCACCCGGCTGATGCGGTGGACGGCGTTTTCCGCCGCCACCGCTTCCAGGTCCCGGATGATGTGAAACACAACGCCCAGCTCGTGCATATCAGCTCTTTTTGCCGAACTTGATGTGGATGGCCTGCTTGGCGGCGTAGGGGAGGATCGCCTTCAGCTTATCCTCCGCCGGGATCATGTGGGTGCACTCGGGCCGGTCGCGGTGCAGGGTGATGGCGCCGAAGGCGCACTTGGTGGTGCACACGCCGCAGCCGATGCACTTGTTGGGGTCCACGATGGACGCGCCGCAGGAAAGGCACCGGGCCGTCTCCTTCTTCACCTGCTCCTCGGTGAAGGGCACCCGCTCGTCCTTGAAGGTCCTGCGCAGGGCCTCGTTGTAGCCGATGCGCTGGCGGGGCGTGTTGTCGAAGGTCTCCTCGTTGATCTTGATGTCGGTCTTGTCCAGCTCCACGAAGTGGTTGGGGTTGCGGCCGATGGTCAGGCTGGAGTGGGGCTGCACGAACCGGTGCAGGCTCACGGCGCCCTGGTGGCCCGCGGCGATGGCGTCGATGGCGAACTTCTGGCCGGTATAGGCGTCGCCGCCCACAAAGATGTCGGGCTCGGCGGTCTGATAGGTCACCGGGTCGGCCTTGGCGGTGCCGTTGGGGTTGAACTCCACCTTCGTGCCCTTGAGCAGCTCCTTCCAATCCACCTTCTGGCCGATGCAGTACAGCACGGTCTGGCACGGCGCCAGCTCGGTCTGGGCGTCGTCAAAGGTGGGGGCGAAGCGGCCTTCGGCGTTCTTGACGGACAGGCACTTGCGGAACTTGACGCCGGCGCACTTGCCGCCCTCGGCCACGATCTCGGTCTGGCCCCAGCCGGCGTGGATGGCGATGCCGTCCCGCTCGCATTCGGAGCGGTCCTCCTCGCCCATGGGCATGTCATCGTAGCCCTCCAGGCAGTACATGCTCACGCTCTCGGCGCCGCAGCGCACGGCGGTGCGGGCTACGTCCGCGGCGATGTTGCCGCCGCCGATGACCACCACCTGGCCGGACAGCTTTACGCCGCCGCCCAGATTCACGGCCCGCATGAAGTCGATGCCGGACTGGACGCCCTGGGCGTCGTCGCCGGGCACGCCCAGCTTGCCGCCGGTCTGCAGGCCCACGGCCACATAGAAGCCCTTATAGCCCTGGTCGCGGAGCTGCTGGATGGTCACGTCCTTGCCCACTTCCACGCCGGTCTTGAATTCCGCGCCCAGGGCCTGGATGATGTCGATCTCCGCCTGGACCACGTCCTTCTCCAGCCGGAAGGAGGGGATGCCGTTCATCAGCATGCCGCCCACCCGGGCCTCTTTTTCAAACACGGTGGGCCGGTAGCCCTTTTCCGCCAGATAGTACGCGCAGCTCAGGCCCGCCGGGCCGCCGCCGATGATGGCGATCTTCTCGTCGAACTCGCCCCGGACCTTGGGGATGACCTTCTCGGGGATGAAGCGCTTTTCCGCGTCCAGGTCCTGCTGGGCGATGAAGCGCTTGACCTCGTCGATGGCCACGGCCTGGTCCACAGTGCCCCGGGTGCAGGCGTCCTCGCACCGGCGGTTGCACACCCGGCCGCAGACGGCGGGGAAGGGGTTCTCCCGCTTGATGAGCTGCAGCGCCTCGGTGTATTTGCCCTGGGCGGCCAGCTTCAGATAGCCCTGCACGGCGATGTGGGCCGGGCAGGCGGTCTTGCAGGGGGAGGTGCCGGTCTCGTGGGTGTTGATGCGGTTTTTGTCCCGGTAATCCACCGTCCACATGTGCTCGCCCCAGCTCTGCTCGCTGGGCAGGGGCTGGCGGGGATACTGCACCTCGCTGCCGTCGGCCCG
>CANQUE010000011.1 GCA_947626905.1 uncultured Oscillospiraceae bacterium | reverse complement strand
TTCCTGCTGGCCAACATCGGCCTGAACGCCAACTTCTACCGGCTGCTGCCCTATCTGGTGACGCTGCTGGTGCTGGCTTTCACCTCCAAGAGCTCCCGGGCCCCCAAGGCCGAGGGCATCCCCTACGACAAGGGACAGAGATGATATGCTGGCAGAAATGCCCGGTTGCTTTGCAGCCGGGCATTTCTTTGCCAATAGAGAGCGGCCCGCTGCAGCGCTCGTCGGAACAGGCGAATCGCTTCACTGGATCCGTGGGGGGACCCCAAGGGCGTTCATGCTTGCGGGCCGAGAAGTGTTTTTCCGACGTACACGCCGCCGGAAAAACGATCCACCTTTCTTCGCCGCTGCGGCGGCGAACTGTGCGAGGCTAAGATATGGATGGAACAAAACGTCCGGAGGTGCTGGCTCCGGCGGGAAATTGGGAAAAGCTGACGATGGCCGTCGCCTTCGGGGCGGACGCGGTGTATCTGGCGGGGCCGGGGTACGGCATGCGGGCCGCCGCCGGGTCCTTCGGCCCCCGGGAGATGGCCCGGGCCGGGACGTACTGCCGGGAGCGGGGCGTGAAGATGTATGTGACGGTGAACACCATCCCCACCGACAGCCAGATGGACGAGCTGCCGGCGTATTTGGAGAGCCTGGACGAAGCGGGGGCGGCGGGGCTCATCGTCTCCGATCTGGGGGTGCTGGCCCTGGCGAAGCGCTACGCCCCCCGCGCCGCCATCCACATCAGCACCCAGGCGGGGGTGATGAACGCCGAGACCGCCCGGATGTTCTACGATCTGGGGGCGAAGCGGGTGGTGCTGGCCCGGGAGATGACGCTGGAGCAGATCGCGGCCCTCCGGGCTCGGGCCCCGGCGGGCCTGGAGCTGGAGGCCTTCGTCCACGGGGCCATGTGCGTGTCCTTCTCCGGGCGGTGCGTGCTGTCCAACTACCTGACCGGCCGGGACGCCAACCAGGGCCAGTGCGCCCAGCCGTGCCGGTGGAAATATCACGTGATGGAGGAAAAGCGGCCCGGGGAGTATATGGAGCTGGTCGAGGACGGGGGGACGTACCTCTTCAATTCCCGGGATATGTGCATGATCGGCCACATCCCCGCGCTTCTGGACGCGGGGGTGAGCAGCCTGAAGATCGAGGGCCGGACCAAGTCTGCCTATTACGCCGCCGCGGTCACCAACGCCTACCGCCACGCGGTGGACGCGGCGCTGGCGGGCCGGCCTCTGGAGCCGGTATGGGAAGAGGAGGTGCTGGCCGTCAGCCACCGGCCCTATTGCACCGGCTTTTATTTCGGCCAGCCGGGCCAGTATACCGCCGACGCCTGCTATTTCTCCCGCTATGACGTGGCGGCGGTGGTGGAGCGGTGCGACGGCGACGGGAGCGCCTGGCTCACCCAGCGCAACCGGTTCTCCCCCGGGGACGGGCTGGAGCTGCTCATGCCGGGGGCGGAGCCCCTGGCCTTCACCGCCGGGGAGATATGGGACGGGGAGGGCGCGCCGGTGGCCGCCGCCAGCCACGCCAAGATGGCCCTGCGCATGGCGCTGCCGGTCCCCGCGCCGCCGGGCTCCATCCTCCGCAAACGCCGCACCCAGGCCCTGTCCGGCCACGGCATCGACCCGGAGCCGTGACGGGACGGCCCCGGCGGACGGGAGAGGTAACTGCGAATCGGGAGGGTGGGTCGTTATGCCGACAAGGAAAGGATGGGAATGGACGTTTGATACAGTGGCCCCTACGTATGAAAAGTTACGTCCCGGCTATGTAAAAGAATTGTATCAGACGTTGTTTCATTATATCCCTATCAATGAAAACAGTAATGTGGTTGAGGTTGGAAGCGGCGGAGGACAAGCGACGGCTCCCATTCTAAAGACCGGGTGCCGATTGACAGCGGTAGAATGTGGGGAACGGTTCTCTGCGCTGCTAAAAGATAAGTTTAAGGAATATCAAAAATTTTCGGTGATCACAGGTAGATTTGAAGATACTGTGTTTGAGGACGATGCCTTTGATCTGGTGTTTTCCGCATCTGCGTTTCATTGGGTGCCGGAGAAGATCGGATATGAAAAAGTATTTTCTATGTTGAAAAGGGGAGGCGCTTTTGCGCGGTTTGCGAATCATCCGTATCGCGATAAAGGAGATCCTGCGCTCTCGCAGGAGATAGATGAGCTCTATGACCAATACTATAATAGGTATTACAATAGAGAACGTGAAACGATATCTGAATATACGGAGCAGCAGGCAAAGGAACTGGCTATGATCGCAAGCAAATATGGTTTTTCGGATATAAGATACGCGTTGTTTTATCGAGAACGTGCATTTTCCGCAAAAGAGTATATAGAACTTCTTGGAACATACTCAGATCATATCGCGATGGCAGAAAATATCAGAACGGAGTTTTTTGCAAAGATCGAAGAGGCGATCCATAAACATGGCGGCAGGATCACGATTTATGATACGATGGATCTACAGTTAGCGAGAAAGGGTTAGATCCCGGGCGCTAGTATGGCGCAGCAAACAGGAAAACGGTATCCCAATACGATCAAAATGGCACAGCGCCGCATCGGAGCGCTGTGCCATTTTCTGCCGAAAGCTTTCTTGTCTGGCGTTCCCGAACGCCAGACCGTCCTTTTGTCGACGGTTTTATGCCCGCTCCCACAGGAGCATGCCGTCTTCGAACCGGACGGTGAGGCGGCCGGTATCCTTCAGCCAGCTGAGATAGGACCGGACCGTGCTGCCCACCAGGGCATATTGCTCGAAATTCATCGCCAGGCCGTATTGCCGGAACAGCCCGCCCAGCAGCATTTCAAAACAGGTGGGTTCCCGGCAGGCGGCCACGATGGCCTCCGCCACGGCCAGCACCGCGTCGATGTTATACTGGGCCAGCTCCGCCACGCTCTCCGCCGCGGGGGCGTGGGCGGGGACGAACACGGTCCCCTCCATGGTCTTTACCCTCTCCAGGGTGTCCAGATAGGCCCCCACGTCGTAGAGGAAGCCGATCCGGTACTTTTCCAATGTCTCCCGGCTCGAGAGGCAGTCGGCCAGATACACCACGCCGTCGGCCGTCCGAAAGCCCACCATGTCAAAGAAATGGCCGGGCAGGGGGATCATTTCCCAGCCCTCCGGCAGGACGTCCTCCGTCAGGGGCAGGGCGTCGCTGGGCTGGGCCAGGAGGAATTTGTGGCGCAGATCCCGGCAGGGATACCCGCCGTAGAGGAAGGACGGCTCCAGCAGGGGGTGGCGGGTAAAGTCCCGCTCGATGCCGGGGGCGTATATCTTGCAGCCGGTCTGTTTTTGCAGATACTGGTTGCCGCCGATGTGGTCGGCGTTGGAGTGGGTGTTGTAAATGGCGCTCAGCCGCCAGATGCGGCTGTCCAGGATCTGGCGGACCTTCCGGCCGGCGTCCTTGTCGTTGCCGCTGTCGATGAGGCATACCCGGTCCCCCTCCAGCCGCACCAGGCCGATCTTGGCGGGGCTCTGGATATAATAGCACCGGTCGGTGAGCTGCGTCAGTTCGTACACGGCGGTCCTCCTTTCGTGGTCACCGGAAGCGTCCGGGACCGAGGTCAGTCGGGATAAAAGTGCCGCAGGCCGTCGAAGTCCATCACGTCGCCGTTGCCGTGCCCCTGCTGGATGTCCAGCGGGCCTATCAGCAGGGAATAGCTGTCCCGGGCGGCGTCAAAGGAGGCCAGGGAAACGTCCTTTCCGTCCACGTTGTATTGGCCCTCGTCCTCCTGGCCCACCGTGCCGTGGGCCTCCATATAGACGCCCTCGTCGAAACAGACGTCCTGTTCGTTCAGAGGCAGATAGGCGTAGTAGTTGTTGAACCGGTCCCCTTCCCAGAGGTTGCATTCCAGCGCCAGGTGAACGGCGCCGCTTTTGCGGACGAGGGACACGCGTCCGCTGTTGCCGCCCACCTCTTTATACAGCTCGTTGCGGGTCAGCAGCGCCGCGGTGCCGTCCTCGAGCAGCCAGGCCTCGGTCCGTACGGAATAGTCGGTGCCGATGACGGTTTCGTATACCGTTACCAGCAGCTGTCCGCCCCCGTCCAGATCGAGCACGCAGCCCAGGGGCTCCATCCAGCCGTCCTCGCCGCTCTCAAAGCCCTCCTGGTCCTCGATGACGTCCAGCACTTCATTCACGCCGCCCCGGATGGCATTCACCGCAGCGCCCGTGCCCGCGCCGTCGCCGTTGGCCCGCAGGGAGAACAGGGTGTCGCTGAACGCGTCCGCCACCTGGGCCACATACTCGTCTGTGGCCTCGGAGGATACCAGCCAGTAATAGCCGCCGGAAACGAACAGCGCCACACAGACCGTGTAATGTACGCCTTCGTTGGAGCATTCTATCTGCACCATGTCATAGCTGTACCGCCCCAGATCAAAATGGGAGGGCTGGGCGGTGAACCGGGCGTCGTCCCGGTAGTTGAAATAGTAGGACGTCACCCCTTCGATGGCATCGGCCACGTCATAGGACGACTCAAAAGAGGTCTGGCGGATGTTGACCCTGGCCTCGGTGAACACCCGGTCCACCGGGTAGATGGCCGCGCCGTTGGAGATCTGGTTCACCTCAGCCGTGTCCCGGGCGAAAAACTGCATCGGCGCGCCCTCACTCTCCATCTCATACAGGGAATAGCCCTCCCCCTGATAGGAGCCGGTGACGGTGAAGCTTTGGACGATGTGCTCCGTTTGCTGGACAAATTCCTCCGCGCCGCTGGCGTCGTCCCGGAGCAGGACCTGCAGGCAGTAGCAGCCAAAATCTCCTTTGCCGTCAAAGAGATAGATGGCACCGGAGTAGTTATCGCCGGATTGCGTCAGGGAATAGGCGCACACATAGCAGGGCGCGCCGTTCACTTCGCCCCAGGCGGAACCCTGTATCTCCAGCTCGGAAACGCCCACCCAATCGGCCAGCACCGCCTGGTCCGCCTCGATAAAGGAGGCAAAGTCCGCCGCGGACTGGATGAAGTGGGCGCCGTCGGCGGTATAAAACGTATATTCCGCCGACACGCGGAAATCGCTCCCGTTGGAGAAGAGGACCGCATTGTCATAGGGCTCGGAGATATCGAAGTCCTCCGGCGCGTCCAGGGCGAACTTGGCCGTGTCGTTTTCGTAGCGCTGGTAACCCTTCTCTGTGCTCTGGGTCCGGGCCGCGCCGCTGCTCAGCCCCATGGCCGCGACCATCAGCGCCGCCAAAAGCAGCGCCAGGATCCTTCTGGGCATCTTCATATCGGACAACCTCCCGCCGTCATATTTTGATTATATATTACCATTTGTATCTTGCGGCTGTCAACAAGCTTCCGGCGCGGAGTTACCCCTCCCGGCACACCTGAAAAATGAAAAACTTCAGATATTCCGAATCCTCCGCGCCCCACAGGATGGGGTGGTCCGGGGACTGGGTGCGAAATTCCACCTGCCGCAGGCGCTTGCGCACATTGTTGGCCGCCTGGTGCACCGTCTGGCCCAGCAGGGCCGCGTCCACGAAGTGGGAGCAGGAACAGGTGACCAGATAGCCGCCGTCCCGCACCAGCTGCAGCGCCCGCAGATTCACCTCCCGGTAGCCCTTCACGGCGTTTTTCACCGCGCCCCGGCTCTTGGCAAAGGCGGGCGGGTCCAGGATCACCACGTCGAACCGTTCCCCCTTCCGGATGAGCGCCGGCAGAAATTCAAACACGTCCGCGCAGGTGAACCGGACCCGGTCCTCCAGGCCGTTCAGCGCCGCGTTCTCCCGGGCCTGGGCGATGGCCAGCTCCGAGGCGTCCACCGCCAATACGCTGGATGCCCCTGCCAGCGCCGCGTTCAGAGCAAAAGAGCCGGTGTGGGTGAAGCAGTCCAGCACCTTCGCCCCCCGGCAGAGGGGCCATATGGCCTTGCGGTTGTATTTCTGATCCAGGAAAAATCCCGTCTTCTGCCCCTCGGCCACGTCCACCAGATACCGCACGCCGTTTTCCCGGATCTCCACCTTGGTGTCGAAGGGCGGGCCGATAAAGCCCCTGACCAGGGGCAGGCCCTCCCGGGCCCGGACCGGGGCGTCGCTGCGCTCATATATGCCCCGGATGGTCACCCCGTCCGCCGCCAGGGTCTCGGTGACCAGCTCCAGGATGGTCGCCTTCATCCGGTCTATGCCCAGGGCCAGGGACTGGACAACCAGCACGTCCGAGAATTTGTCCACCACCAGCCCCGGCAGAAAATCCGCCTCTCCGAAGAGGAGCCGGCAGCACGAGGTGTCCACGGTCCGCTTGCGGTACTCCCAGGCGCCGCGCACCCGCGCGGCGAGGAAATCCCGGTCGATGACCGCCCCCTCGTCCCGGCTCATCACCCGCACCAGCAGCTTGCTTTTGCGGTTGATAAAGCCCTTGCAGAGGAACCGGCCCCGGCTGTCCGTCACGGCGACGATGTCCCCGTCGGCGGGGTCCCCCTGGATGGAGGCGGCCTCGTTGTCGTAGATCCAGGGCCCGCCGGCCTTCAGGGCCCGGCCCTCCCCCTGTTTCAGGGTGACGATACCAGTTTCCATGTTATCCCAGCCTTTCTGGCTGTTATTGTACATGGCCCGGGCCAGCGCGTCAAGACGGGCCGGGCGCTTGTGCTTTTGAAAAAGTATGCTATAATGGCCGCAAGCGGCCATTATATATGATTCGAGGCGGTTTTGCTCCCGGCTGACGCCGGAACCGCAAAACATGCCCCATTATAGCACGTTGCAGGGAGGTCATGCCGTCATGGACAGCCAGCCGTTCAAAGTCGTATCCCCCTATGAGCCCTCCGGCGATCAGCCGGAGGCTATCGACGCGCTGGTGCAGGGGCTGGACAGCGGCGTGGGCGAGCAGGTGCTGCTGGGCGTCACCGGCTCCGGCAAGACCTATACCATGGCCAAGGTCATCGAGCGGGTCCAGCGGCCCACGCTGGTCCTGGCCCATAACAAGACCCTGGCCGCCCAGCTGTACGCCGAGTTCCGGGAATTTTTCCCGGACAACGCGGTGGAATATTTCGTTTCCTATTACGATTATTACCAGCCCGAGGCGTATATCCCCCACACGGACACCTACATCGAGAAGGACGCGTCCATCAACGACGAGATCGACCGGCTGCGCCTGTCCGCCACCGCGTCGCTTCTGGAGCGGCGGGACGTGATCGTGGTCAGCTCCGTTTCCTGCATCTACGGCCTGGGAGAGCCGGACGATTTCGCCGCCATGATGGTGACGCTGCGGGTGGGGCTTCAGATCCCCATCGAGACCCTGCTGCGCCGGCTGGTGGATATCCGCTACGAGCGCAACGACGTGGCCTTTGAGCGCAACAAGTTCCGCGTCCGGGGGGACACAGTGGAGATCTGGCCCGCCTACTGGAAGGACACCGCCATCCGAGTGGAGTTTTTCGGGGACGAGATCGACCGGATCAGCGAGATCAACGCCGTTTCCGGCGCGGTGATCCGCCGGCTGGCCAACATCCCCGTCTGGCCCGCCAACCACTATGTCACCACCCGGGAGAAGATGGAGGCGGCCATCGTCCAGATCCGCAAAGAGCTGGAAGAGCGGCTGGCCTGGTTCGAGGCCAACGGAAAGCTGCTGGAGGCCCAGCGGCTGAAACAGCGCACGGAGTACGACATCGAGATGATGCAGGAGCTGGGCTACTGCTCCGGCATCGAGAACTATTCCCGGATCATCTCCGGCCGGGCCCCGGGCAGCGCCCCCATGACGCTGCTGGACTATTTTCCCAAGGATTTCGTCCTGTTCGTGGACGAGAGCCACGTGACCCTGCCCCAGGTGCGGGCCATGTACCGGGGGGACAGGAGCCGGAAGGAGACCCTGGTCGAGTACGGATTCCGGCTGCCCTGCGCCTTTGACAACCGGCCGCTGATGTTCGACGAATTCAACGCCCGGCTGAACCAGGTCATCTATGTGTCCGCCACGCCGGGGGAATACGAATACAGCCGGGCGGGGAACCTCGCCGAGCAGGTGATCCGGCCCACCGGCCTTTTGGACCCGGAGATCCAGGTCCGGCCCGTGGAGGGCCAGATCGACGACCTCATCGGCGAGATCAACGCCCGGGTGGAGAAAAACCAGCGGACGCTGGTGACCACCCTCACGGTGAAGATGGCGGAGGACCTGACGGCCTACCTCACCGACGCGGGCATCCGCAGCCGGTACCTGCACCACAACATCAGCGCCATCGAGCGCATGGAGATCATCCGGGACATGCGCCTGGGCCATTTTGACGTGCTGGTGGGCATCAATCTGCTGCGGGAGGGCCTGGACCTGCCGGAGGTGTCGCTGGTGGCCATTCTGGACGCGGACAAGGAGGGGTTCCTCCGCTCGCAGACCAGTCTGATCCAAACGGTGGGCCGGGCGGCCCGGAACGCGGAGGGCACGGTGATCATGTACGCGGACACGGTGACGCCCTCCATGGAGGCCTGCATCCGGGAAACGGAGCGCCGCCGGACCAAACAGGCCGCTTACAACCAGGCCCACGGCATCGTGCCGAAGACCATCATCAAGGACGTCAAGGATATGATGGAGATATCCGCCGGGGCGGAGGAGGCGGAAGCCGTCACCGCCGCGGGGATCAAGATGACCACCGCCGAGCGGAAGGCGGAGATCGAAAAGCTGGAAAAGCAGATGCGCAAGGCCGCCCAGATGCTGGAATTCGAGTATGCCGCCGTGATCCGGGACCGGCTGATAAAGCTCCGGGGCGAAAAATGAAAAATGGCCCCCGGACGGTTTCCCGTCCGGGGGCGCACTTTCCGCCGGCCAGTTTATTTGCGCATGATGTGAATGGCGAAGCCGCCGAACTCTCCGGCCAGGTAGATGTTCTTCAGCTTGCCGTCTTCGGTATACGCGGCGCTCTCGGGGCGGAAGGAAAAGCCCTTGCCCTTCAGCTCTTCCACGGCGGCGTCCAGGTCCGCGGTGCGCATGGCGATGTGGCCGTTGGTCCCGTGGAAGGGGGCCTTCATGCACTCGAAATAATCGCCCGCAAACTCAGATTTGTTGCCGTGGCGGGGGGCCAGGTTGAAGACCTCGCTCAAAAGAGCCGCCAATGCCGCCGCCTGCTCGGCGTCGGGGGTGTTGATGCCCACGTGGGCCAATTCAAATTTGTTCTCCATTTGTCGCCTCTTTCCCGCGCCGGAGCGCGATGGTGATGGCCGTCCGGTCCCCATGGGGCCGGACGGCCGGTATGTCGGGTTACTTTACCTGCGCGGCGGTGGGGTTGTAATGGCCCGCGCCCCGCTTGGCGCCCATGACGTCCTGCTCGGAGAAGGTCATCCACTTGCAGCCCCGGCGGGTCTCGAAGGCATAGGCCAGGTGCAGCATGCCGTCGGAGGCCTGCATCAGGTAGGGATACTCATACTGACGGTTGTTGGCGGCGTTCTCCTCGCCGATAAAGCCCTCGCCCAGCTCCATGTTGCGGATCAGGGGGAAGGTCTTGCCGCCGTCCTCGCTCAGGGCCACGGCCACCGGGCAGCGCAGGCCGGGCCAAGCCGCCACTTCGCCGGTCTGGGGGGCGCTGGTGGGGTTGTAGGCGATGGCGATGCGGCCGCTCTTCAGCTTCAGGGCGCTGATGGAGGAGTTGTTGTTGGGCAGCACGGTGGGCACCGGGTCGGACCAGGTGTCGCCGTAGTCGAAGGACTCGCTCTTGTAGATGAAGTCCGCGTTGCGGCTGCGCATGAAGGCCAGCAGGTGGCCGTTCTCCAGCTCCACCACGTTGGGATGCACCCGGCCGTGGGAGTTGGGCATATCCACCCGGCGCCAGGTCTCGCCGCCGTCGTCGGAGATGCGGAAGGCGGAGGGGTCGCCGGCCAGGCCGGACGCGCTGTCGGTGCAGATCCAGTTGCCGAAGATCCAGCGGCCGTTGGACAGGATCTGGATGGGCTGGCGGCAGAAGGTGCCCAGCTCCGGGAACACGGTCTCATACTCGCTCCAGGTCAGACCGCCGTCGGTGCTGCGCTGGCGGCGCACCTGGGAGGTGTACTGCATGTTGTCCTTGCCCTCCATCCGGTCCAGCTGGGCGGTGTACATGGCCCAGACCTCGCCGTTGGGAGCCAGGAACAGGGAGGGGTTCTGCTCGCTGCGGTGGGGGTCGCCGGAGATCATCACCGGCTCGCTCCAGCGATCGGCGCCCTTGGGCAGCCGGGAGCAGATGACGCTCACGTCGGCGCTGCCCTCGTAGGTGCCGGCGAACCAGCAGCACAGCATGGTGCCGTCGGGCAGTTCCAGCAGAGAGGGGGCGTGGGCGGTGGCGTACGGTCCGGGGGGCAGCATGGCCTCCACGGTACCCATGTGGGGGTTCTCGTATACGACGCCGTCGGGCGTCAGGCCGGGAAGTACGGGATAGCTCATAGGGGGGTCCTTCCTTTCTTGATATTTTGGCTCGTATGGCTTACAGCGTGAACTGGATCACGCAGAAGGCCGCGTAGATGCACAGCAGCACGATGCCCTGCACCCGGGAGAGCTTCCCCTTCAGCAGGGCCGGCACCGTCAGCAGCAGCATGACGGCGAACATCACCGGCAGATCCATCACCAGCGAGGCGTTGTGGCCGGCGATGGTGGCGGCCTCCGGGATGGGGAAGGGCGCCAGGGTGACGGCCACGCCGCTGACCAGCACCAGGTTGAACAGGTTCGCTCCGATCACGTTGCCCAGGCTCAGGGCGCCGTGGCCCTTTATCAGGGAGGTGATGGCGGTGACCAGCTCGGGCAGGGAGGTGCCCAGAGCCACGAAGGTCAGGGCGATGACGGTCTCGGGCACGCCCAGGGCCCGGGCGATGAGGGTGCCGTTGTCCACCAGCAGGTCCGCGCCCACGGCGATGACCGCCGCGCCCAGCACCAGCAGGATCAGGCTCTTGACCAGAGTCATCTCCTCCTCCTGCTCCTCGCCGTCCTCCGGCGCCGGCGCCGGCGCGCCCTTCATCTGGCGCACGGTGACGACCATGTACACGATGAACATCGCCATCATGATCAGGCCGACGGGACGGGTGAAGTTGCCGGTGGTATAGGCCACGACCGCATAGATCACCGCCGCGGTGAAGAAGAACAGCACCGGGGTCTTCAGCGCTTTCTTATCCACCGGACCGGGCCGGACGGCGATGGTGATGGCGGCGATGAGGGAGGTGTTGCAGATGACGGAGCCGATGGCGTTGCCATAGGCGATGGAGCCGATGCCCTTCAGGGCGGAGGTGGTGGAGACCATGACCTCCGGCAGGGTGGTGCCGATGGATACCACCGTGGCGCCGATGAGCAGCTCCGGCAGGTGGAACCGGCGGGCCATGCCCACCGCGCCGTCCACGAACCAGTCGCCGCCCTTGATCAGGCACAGCAGGCCCACGATAAACAGCAATACAGGTACCAGCATACTATCATTCTCCTTGTTTCCGCGTCAGGGCGCGGGAGGGTTATTTCGCGCCGGGGCGCGGAAGACAGCTCGCCCGGGGCCCCGGGACACGGGGTCCCGGGCGATCGTCATGGTCTATTATACTTCCTGGGAAGCAGCCGTCAAGGGATCAGAGCGGGAAAATGAGCACGGCGCCCAGGGACAGGAAGATGATCCGGATAAAGTACATGGGTACGGAGAATTTCCAGAACTCGGTGAGCTTGTAGTTGCCCATGCCCATGATCATGGCGGGCATGCCGTCCACCGGCATATAGCCGCCGTTCCAGGAGGAGATGACGACCGCGGTGGCGGCGGCGGTGGGGTTGTAGCCCAGAGCCATGCAGGCGGCCACGGCGATGGGGGCGAACACCATAGCGGTGCCCAGGTTGGAACCGGTGAAGGTGGCCAGAGTGGAGGCCAGCAGGGAGAAGGCCAGCACGATGACGAAGGGGCTCACGTTGGCCAGCAGCACGGCCATCTTCTCGCCGATCATGGCGGTGAAGCCGGTGTTGGCCAGAGCGTCGGCCACGCCGACCACGCCGGCCATCATCAGCACCACCGGCGCGCCGATGTTGTGCATGGCCTCGCCGAAGGTCAGCACCCGGCAGGTCACCAGCACGGCCACGCACAGGGCGGGGATCACGTAACCGGCATTGCCGATCTTGGACTGGAACACCATGCCCAGCACGCCCACCACGAAGCAGACGTAGATCAGGTTCTCCTGCCACTTGGGCAGCTTCTCGGCCTCGGCGGCGCTGTTGGAGGCCTCGGCGGCGGCGATCTCATGGTCGGGCAGCAGCTTGTAGCCGATCAGGCACCAGGCCAGGAAGGCCACGTTCATCACCACGTTCACCAGAGAGAACTGGATGGTGGGGATGCCGTCGATCTGCCAGCCGGCGGTCTGCAGCACCTGGACGGTGATGCCCAGATGCAGGGCCACGTTGATGGGGATCAGGGGCTGGTTGGTGGCGAAGCCCATGGGCATCATCAGCTTGGAGGGAGGCAGCTGCTTGTTGTAGGGGATGGTGGACACCAGGCTCAGCACCAGCACATAGCAGGCGGTGGCGCCGGCGCCGAACACGGAACCGGCCAGCATGGCGATGACCACCAGAAGGATGTAGCTCTTATAGCCGCCCTTCATGGCCAAGTTCAGCATGACCGACTTGACCTTGGTGATGAGGCTGGTCTTCTGCAGGGCCGCCATAATGCCCATGAAGCCGGCGATCATGACCACGCTGTTGTTGACGAAGCCGGCGAAGGCTTCCTGTACGGTGGAAATGCCGCAGAGCACCAGCAGCACGCAGCAGATCAGCGGGGGCGCGCCGAAGGCGAATTTGTCGGACATGATCATCACGATCATCAGGATCGTGATGCCCAGTGCGATGATCATAGGGGTAGTCATTTTGTGTTCTCCTTTCTATTGTTGCGGATAAGATCGCAGGGGTCGCGGAAAAGTGGTGCGGTAAGAGCCCTCCCTTCTCTTGATGATGGTGTTGCGTCGGTCCCGGGCGGTCAGCCGCCGGTGTGCAGCGCGCCGTCCGCGCTCCGGGAGAATTTCTTCAGGAACTGCCAGGCCAGCTCCAGCTGCCGCAGGTCCAGCGCGTGGGGCATCCGCTTGGCCAGCACCAGCTCCAAAAGGGCGGGTCCGCCCTCCGGGCTGTGCCAGCGCTGGTGCAGGAACCGGCCGTCCGCGCCGTCGTAAAAGCTCTCGTCCGCGGTCAGGCCGGACTCGTAGGGGCCCGTGGGGGCCAGGGACGTGAGGGCGACGCCGTTGTAGCGCTTCCAGTAGTCCAGCGTGCCAAGGAAACCCATGGGGTCCTTTTCCGGCGTCATGGGCCATACGCCGTCCAGCAGGCCGGCGTTTTGGATCAGCGGCATCCGCCAGTCCCGCTCCGCCTTCTTCCGGTCCGCCAGCAGCCGGACCGGGGACGGTCCCGGCTTGGCGCCGGCAGGCACGGGCACGTTCCCCGGCAGGGTCCCCGCCTGAGAGGCCAGGTCCGAGAGATATCCCAGGTTGTAGCCGTTGCAGGCCGCCGCCGCGGCAAACAGCTCCGGATAAGCGCAGGCCAGAGAGTGGGTCATCATGCCGCCCATGGAAAAGCCGGTCACATAGACCCGGGTCGGGTCGATGGGATAGGTGTCCTTCAAATATTCCAGCAGGGCCAGGAGAAAGGCGTGATCGCTGGGAAGAGAGGGGTCGTCCCACACGTTCCACATTTTATTGACCGCGGGCTTGGGATAGACCACGATGAAGCCTTCCCGGTCGGCGATGTCGTGCCAGCCGCTCTGCTCCGCCCCGTACAGGGGCACGCAGCCGATGCCGTGGAGGTAAAACACCAGCGGGACTTTTTCCTCCCTGCCCCGCAGCTGGGGCGGGACGTATTCATACCAGGTGTGGGCAAAGCCGCCGTTCACGCCCAGCCGGCTGTCGGCCACGTGGGGGACGAAGCCCCGGGCGGCGAAGTCGGTGCGGGCCTGATAGGTGCCGTAGGTGTCGTTGGTCCAGCGGCGGGTCTCGGACAGGAGCATCTCCCAGGCCAGGGCCATGGAGGCCGCCGTCAGCGGGCCGTCATAGACCATGTGCCGGACGTTGGGATTTTCTGTGCCGGTGCGGACGGCCACGGGGCCCTCTTCTTTTTCTGGACCGGAGCGGTTCACCCGGGCCAGATACGCCTCCGCCTGGGCGTTGCGCCCGCACAGCCAGGCCGCCTGGGGCGCGTCCGCTCCCGCGGGGATGGCGTAGCCCGCCGGAAAGGGGGCCGCCAGCACCACCGCGGCCACATGGGTGGGCCGTTTGGCGCTCATGGTCATCAGAAAGGCGCAGGCGGCGGGCGTGAGCCCCACGTAGAAGATCATGCCGATGAAGCCGCCCACCCGGCCCTTGCCGCCGGGCAGCGCCATGAAGCACCGGGACAGATAGTCCATGTCCTCCTCGCCGCCGGCGTGATCCCAGCCCTTGGGCCCCGGCTCGGGAAACACCAGGATGAAGTGCCGGTCCTCGGCCAGCTCCGCCAGGCCGTATGTATCCATCGCCTGCCGGGCGGAGTCTTCGCCGGATTCGTCCCGCAGGACCATCAGCACCTGGCACTGCTTGGCGTCGGGACAGCCGGAGGCGGGCACATATACGAACATGTCCCGCGCCTCGCCCTCCCGGACGAGAAGCTCGTTTTCCGGCTCATACCGGCCGCCGGTCCGGCCGGTCACCGTTTCCCGGATCAGCTGGCCCCCATAAGGGGAGAAGGCGGTGATCTCATTGAAGCGGTCCAGCATGGGCGTCCTCCTTTTTCGGGCCGGTGGAGACCACCGTCCGGCTGCCCGCCGGGCGCCGGTACCGCGCCAGGAACATCCAGGCGGAACGGCTCTCGTCGGGGATGGCCCCGTGGGGCATATCCGCCATGACGGTCATGGCGGCCCGGGGCAGGCCCTCTCCGTCCAGCCAGACCTCCGTCCGCTGGCGGGCGCCCTCCCGGTAGCCCTGTTGGGGAGTGTAGACGTTGTCACAGGTATATACCGCGTCCGGACAGGCCCGCCCGGCGCAGCCGTTGAGGCGGAGCATCCGCTCCAGCAGCTCCTCCCGCTCCGGCGGAGCCGCCGGGTCCCGGTCGCCGGCATAGGCGAAATAGGGCATCTGCCAGCCCTCTTCCTCCAGCCGCTCCAGCGCCCGCGGCCAGCTCTCCGCGCCGGGCAGCGCGTCGCTGGCAGGACCGTTGGAGGGGGCCAGACCGGCGAAAAGGCCGGGGAAGCTGGTGCCCGCCTGGCGGGTCATCATGGCGCCGTTGGAAAATCCGGTCAGGTATATCCGCTCCCGGTCGAAGCCGTATCGGCCGGCCAAATGCTCTGTCAGGGCCGCCAGGGCGTCCCCGTCCCGGTCCAGGAACCAGATATTCTCCGGGGAATCCGGTACGGCCACAGCGAAAGCGCCTGTCTCATCGGCCAGCTCCGGCCAGCCGTTTTTCTGGGCGAACATCCAGGCCGGCTCTCCCCGGCCGTGAAGGCTGAGGACCAGGGGCAGGCCCGAAGAGGTCTCCCGCCCGGCGGGAAGGTGGAGCCAGGCGCTGTAATCCCGGCCCTGGAAGGAAAAGCGCTCCCGGAGGAACCGCCCGGAGCCGGAGAGGGCCTCCCGGCCCAGCAGAGGGGCCAGGGTCCCGTCCGGTCCGGTCTTCCAGCGGATAACCGGCGCGAACAAGCTCTGAAAGACGGTCCGGGCGGTGTCCGGGTCCGGTCCGGCTTGGCCGGAGGACAGGCGCAGCTGCCCGGCCGCGCCGACATATACCCGGCTGTCCGCGCCGCCGAAACGGACCCGATCCGGGTCCGGACCGGCGCCGGCGGGGAAGAAGCGTTCCAAAGCCGCCGCCTCCGCCTCGGGGCCCGCGCCCAGCACCCACAGACACACGGGGATGTCCCGGTTTTTCAGCCGGTAGTCCGGGCTGACCTGGGGGAGCATATAGTGGCCGGAGGGACCGTCGCCGGGGTCGTATGCCTCTGGCGCGCCGCCGATCAGGGCCGCCGCCGCGAACAGGCCGGGGCTGGCGGCCAGGGCCTTTCCGGCGTATACGCCGCCGTCCTGGTAACCCACGATGTCCACCAGGGTCTCCCAGCACCAGAGCATCCCGTCCCGGCCGAAGAGGCCCCGGCCGTCCGGGGCGGGAAAGCCGCCCCGGGTCCGGGCGTAGAGGGCGGCGATGGCCGCCGGATCTTCCTCGGCCCAGCCCTTGTCCGTCAGGGGCGCCACCAGCACGGCCCCGTCCTCTTCCGCCAGCCGCTTCCAGCCGGAGCTCTCGGCGAACCGCTCCGCCGCCCCGGCCGAGCCGGCGTGGGAGGAGGGGACGATGAGATAGATGGTCCTGACCGGATCGAACCCGGCGCGAGAGGAGATGTAAGTGTAGACCGGCGGGCGGGTCATTGCGCCGCCTTGGCGTTGGCCATGCGGATGGCGTAGTCCATGGCGTTGACCAGGCTCAGGGCGTTGGCGTGGCCGCTGCCCGCGTGGCCATAGCCGGTGCCGTGGTCCACGCTGGCCCGGATGATGGGCAGGCCCAGCGTCACGTTCACGCCGGCCACCGCGTCCCAGTGGCCCTCGGCCTTGTTGTACACAAAGCCCTTCACCTTCAGGGGGATGTGGCCCTGGTCGTGGTACATGCACACCACGATGTCATACCAGCCGCCCAGCGCCTTGGAGAACACGGAGTCGGGGGGCGTGGGCTTGCCGTCGGGGATGAGGATGCCCTCGGCCATGGCCTGGTCGATGGCGGGCTGGATCTCCTGGACCTCCTCGGTGCCGAACAGGCCGTTCTCGCCGCAATGGGGGTTCAGCCCCGCCACGGCGATCTTGGGCTGGGCGATGCCGATGGCCTTGCAGCCCTCGTTGGCGATGCGGATCACGTCCAGCACCCGCTGCTTCTTCACCCGGTCGCAGGCCTCCCGCAGGGACACGTGGGTGGACACGTGCACCACCCGCAGATCCTCGTGGGCCAGCATCATGGTGTACTTGTCCGTGCCGGTGTAGTGGGCGTAGATCTCCGTGTGGCCGGAGTAGTGGTGGCCGGCCATGTTGATGGCCTCCTTGCTCAGGGCGTTGGTGACGGTGGCGTCCACCTCGCCGGCCATGGCCAGCTCGATGACCCGCTTCACGTACTGGAAGGCGGCCTCGCCGCCCAGGGCCGTGGCCCCCAGCTTGAAGGGCTTGGGATTGGCCGGATCGCCCGGGATGTCGGCGGGGGAGACAAGGCCCATGTCGTACACGTCGATGGTGCCGGGCTGGAACAGCGCCTCGCCTACGGCGTGGATGGGGTGGATGGTCACATGGATGCCGTGCACCGTCTCCGCGGCCTTCGCCGCGTACGCCATGGCGCTGGCGTCGCCCACGATGAGAGGCCGGCAGCGGTCATAGACCGCCGGGTCCGCCAGGGCCTGGACGGAGATCTCCGGGCCGTTGCCGAAGGGATCGCCCATGGTGATCCCCAGGATGGGTCTGTCTGCCATGTCTTTCAAATCCTCCTTGCTTCCGGGCGCGTCAGCAAACACCGGCGGCCTTGGCCTCGGCCAGGACCTTCTTCAGCTCTTCCATGCCCTCGTCGCACAGGTAGTTGAAGGGCCGGCGGCAGTCGCCCACAGGATAGCCCAGCAGGGCGGTGCCCTTCTTGATGATGGTGTTGGGGTTGCCGAACTTGAACACGCGCTGCAGGGAGGTGATGGACTGCTGGGCCTTCTCCGCCAGATCCAGCTCTCCGGCCACGAAGTGATCGTAAATGGAGGCGATGGTCTTGGGCCAGAGGTTGGCCCGGCCCGCCACGCCGCCGGCGCCGCCGGCCTTCAGGCACTTGAGGATGTTGCCGTCGTTGCCGGCCAGGACGGCGAAGTCCTTGCCGATGTCCCGGGTCTGGGCGATATAGGCCATCAGGTTGTCCAGATCGCCGCTGGAGTCCTTGGCGCCCACGATCACGTCCACGTCCTTGGCCAGCTTCGCCACGGTTTCCGGCAGCAGCTTATTGCCGGTGCGGGCGGGGATGTTGTAGAGGATGATGGGGATGTCCACGTGCTTGGCCACTTCCACATAGTGGTCGTAAAGCTCCTTCTGGCTGGCGACGGCAAAGCTGGGGGTGATGATGCTCAGCGCGTCGGCGCCGATGGCCTGGGCCCGCTTGCTCAGATACACGGTGTCCCGGGTGGAGATGCAGCCGGTGCCGGCATAGACGGGGATACGGCCCTTGACCTGGTCCACGGTGGCCTCCAGGATCTGCTCTTTCTCCTCCATGCTGAGGATGTAGGCCTCGCCGTTGGTGCCGAAGGGGAAGATGCCGTGGACGCCGGCGTTGATCTGCCGTTCCACCTGGTTGCGCAGCTCGGGGATGTTGACGGACTCGTCCTCCGGGTTCATGGGAGTGACGACCGGCGGGATGATGCCCTTGATCTGGACGTTTTTCATGTTCACGGCTCCTTTATATTTTATTGATCGGATCGATGTGTTACAGGACTTCCTGATAAATGCGCCGGGCGTCGTCGGCGGTGACGGGCCGCATGTTGTTCACCAGCAGGCGGGTCACCTCCATGCCGGAGGCCACCAGGGACTCCAGATCCTCCTCGGGGACGTTGAATTCCTTCAGGCTGGTGGGGATCTCCAGCTCCCGGACGATCTTCTCCAGCCAGGCGATGATGTAAGCGCTCTTCTCTTCCACGGTGGCGCAGGTCTTTTCCCCGTGGACGCAGCGGTCATAGACCTGGGCGAACTTTTCCCGGCAGACCGGCTCGTTGAAGCGCATCACCGGGGCCAGCAGGATGGCGTTGGAAACGCCGTGGGCGATGTGATACTTGCCGCCGAGAGGATAGCTCAGCGCGTGCACGGCGGTGGTGCCGGAGGCGGTGATGGCCAGACCGCCGTAGTAGGCCGCGATCTGCATCCGGTTCTTGGCCTCCATGGCCTCGCTGTCGTTGACGGCGTCCATGATGTTGTTCAGGATCAGGTCCAGGCCCTCCAGGGCGTACAGATCGGAGAAGGGGTTGGCCTTGTTGCTGGTAAAGCACTCGATGCAGTGGGCCAGGGCGTCCACGCCGGTGGCGGCGGCCACCTTCCGGGGCAGGTTCTTGATCATGCGGGCGTCCAGGATCACATAGTCGGCGATCATGTTCT
The DNA here is from genome assembly GCA_947626905.1 of uncultured Oscillospiraceae bacterium. Lineage (GTDB taxonomy): Bacteria > Bacillota > Clostridia > Oscillospirales > Oscillospiraceae > CAJOIG01. The sequence goes on along the minus strand of CANQUE010000011.1, from coordinate 32,140 downwards.
CGTTGACGATGCCCACTTTCAGCTCCCGCTCGGGCACGGCCACGATGGCGTTGGGGGTGACCTCGGCACCGGTGCCGGCGGTGGTGGGGATCAGGATGATGGGCACGCACTTCTGGGCCCGGCCGGGATCGTCCAGCAGCTCCTTCACGCCGTACTCGTCGGTGACCAGTACGCTGGCCAGCTTGGCCGCATCCAGCACGCTGCCGCCGCCGCAGGCCACGATCATATCCGCGCCGCTCTGCTTGAACTGATCCACCAGCGCCTGCACGGCCATATAGGAGGGCTCGGGGGGCAGATCGTCCAGCACGTAATAATCCACGTCCGCGGCCTTCACCGCCGCCTCGGGCAGGGCGAACAGGCCGGTGCTCTCGATGACCTTGTCGGTGAACATGGCCACCCGGCGGACCTTGTTGGCGAGCAGGATGGAGGTGATGTTTTCCATGGCGTCCTCGCCGCCATAGATGGCATGGGGCATTTTCAGGTTGTACTTCGTCAGCATGGGATGATACCTCCTAAATTAAATTCACAGATCAGATGGTGGGCGCGGCCAGGTCGGTCAAAAGGGTCTGGGTGCCGAAGCCGCCGGATTTGCTCAAAAGGTTGAAATCTCTGCCGCCGAAGCGCATCCGGCTCAGCACCACGCCGGGCTGGACCTCTCCCAGCGGCGCCAGGGCCGTCTGGCCGGACAGGCGCATAAAGGCCAGCAGGGTGTCGCCGCCGGTGACCAGCAGGTCCCGGTGCAGGCCCGCCTCCAGCAGCTGCCGGAGCACCTGGCCCATGGTGGAGGCGATCCGCCGGCGGGTCTGGTCCAGGTCCAGGCCCAGCTCGGCCACCTTGGCGGCGGTGGCCTCGTCGTTGGCGCCGCATTCCACGATGGCGTTGTGGGCCTTCTCGATCCGGGCCAGCCAGCCGGCCACCGCGGCCCGCCCTTCCGGGGAGCCGATCCAATCCTCCGACAGCTTCTGCTCCGGCGTCAGCGTCAGGCGCAGAGCGCCGGCCCGGGCGGCCTCGTCCATCTGGGCCCGGGTGATGGGGTTGACGCTGCCGCAGACCGTGAGCAGCCGGCCCCGCAGCACCGGCAGATACCGGATCTCGCCGCCCAGGTCCATAAGCTCCGGCAGCATGGCCGCCATGCCGGCGCACCCGGCCAGCACCCGGTGGGCGCCCGCCTGCTTCAGGGCGGCGGCCGCCGCCCGCAGGTCCTGGGCGGTGGCCGCGTCATAGACGTGGATGCCCGGGCGGTCCGGAGCCTGAAGGGCATCTGTGCCGTGGAGGATCACCGGCAGGTCGGACTGCTGGGCGATGATGCCCGCCACGGAGGATACCCGCACCGGCTCGAAGGGGTCCCGGCCGAACACGCTGTCCGCCACGGCCACGCCGCCGATGTACTGCACGCCGCCCCGGGTGGTCCGGTCCATTTTGGGGAACGCGGGCAGAAAGGCCATATATTCCGCGCCGGACCCGGCCAGCACGCCCGCCAGATCCGCGCCCACGTTGCCCCGCAGGGCGGAGTCCGTTTTCTTGTATATGTATCCAAACCCGGCTTTTACCGCCTCCGCCGTCACCCGGCGGGCGGTCTCAAAGGCGTCCCGGGCGGTCATATGGCGGGTCTCGGTATCGATGACCAGCACCTGAACGCCCTCCGTTTCGGAGAAGGCGCCCTCCGGGCCGGTCACCACCCGGGTGGCGGCGCCGTATTCGGCCAGCTGTACGCCGGTATCCAGCGCGCCGGTGAAATCGTCCGCGATGATCAGAAGTTTGTTCATAATGCCTCCGGGCGCAAACCGTTCAAATTTGAAACACCCCGATAGATCGAATCAAATTCCCGTTCGGTTTTGCAAAAGACGGTTCCCTTGAAATACAAGTTTTGTATATTCTACCTGATAGAAGCCGGGAGTTTCAATCTTTTTTGGGAAAATGAGCGTTCATTTTTGAAACAGACGGAAAAATAATTGCTTTCTTTTTGTGCGTTTGATAGAATATTCCCATCCTGAAGGGTGTAGGAGAGGGAAAATGGACGAAAAGATCCGGGTCTTAGGCATCGCGCCCTATGAGAATATGACCTCCCTGATGGAGGAGGTGGCGCGGGAATACCCCCGGCTGGAGCTGACCATGTTCGTGGGCGACATGGAGCAGGGGCTGGAGGTGGCCCGCAACAACCTGTACGGCAATTACGACGTGGTCATCTCCCGGGGCGGCACGGCCCGCATCCTGCAAAAGGATCTGGACCTGCCGGTGATCGAGGTGGAGATCAGCATGTTCGACGTGCTGCGCACGCTGCGGATCACGGGCGTTCCCGCCGGGCGCATCGCCCTGGTCACGCTGGCGGAGCTGGTGGACAGCGCCAACGCCCTGGCCGCGGCGCTGGGCTACGACATCGACCTGTTCGCCCCGGCGTCGCCCGCCCAGGTGGAGCCTGCCCTGGAACAGGTCCGGCAGAGGGGCTATCAGACGGTGCTGTGCGACGTGATCTGCCATACCGCCGCCCGGCGCATGGGCATGAGCGCCTATCTCATCGTATCCGGGGCGGACAGCATCCGCCGGGCCTATGCCCAGGCGGTGGCCCTGTGCCGGAGCCGGGTCCTCCTGCGGCGGGAAAACCTTTTTTTCCGGCAGCTGCTCCAGGGCCAGATCGGCCAGACGGTGGTGTTCGACCGGGAGGGGAACCTGTATTTCACCTCCCAGGGGGAGACCCGCTCCGGGGTCATGGAAACGCTCCGGCGGGAGCTGGAGGAGTCCCGGCGGACGCCGGAGCGGCGGGTCATACGGATGGTGGAGCGCACGGTATACACCATCCGGTCCCGGCGGATCGGGGACTATGTGGCCTTCTTCTTCGACGGACGCAAAGCGCCTCTCGCGCCCAGCCAGACCGGTATGCGGTTTTTGTCCCGGCCGGAGGCGGAGGCGGATTATTACGGCAGCATCTTCGGCTATGCCGGCGCGCTGCTCCATCCCCAGGAGAAGCTGGCGCCTCTGGGCCAGACCTCCGCGCCGGTCATGATCTCCGGGGAGGACGGCACCGGGAAAGAGCGGATCGCGGAGCTTCTGTACATCGCCGGGCCGCTGCGGGACGATCCCTTCGTCACCATCAATGGCAGCCTTCTCAACGACAAGAGCTGGGATTTCCTCCTGGAGCATCACGCCTCCCCCCTCACCGGGGTGGGCAGCACGCTGTATTTCTCCGGCCTGGACGCCATGGCCCCGGAGCGGAGCCGCCAGCTTCTGGCCTCGCTGGCGGAGATGGACGTGTGCCGCCGGAACCGGGTGATCTTTTCCTGCGTGTGCCGGCCGGGGGAGCAGATCTCCGACACGGGGTCTCTGTATATGGACAAGCTGGGATGCGTGCCCCTGTATCTGCCGCCCCTGCGGCAGATGGCCGGGCAGATCAGCGCCCTGGTGGGTCTGGTGGTGAACCACATGAACGCGGACCTGTCCGCCCGGGCGGCGGGGGTGGAGCCGGAGGCGGTGGAGCTGCTGCGCCGGTATCCCTGGCCCCACAACTACACCCAGTTCCTGCGGGTGCTCCGGGACCTGACCGTGAACGCCGGGGGCCAGAGCATCACGGCGGGGGACGTGGGGCGGGTGCTGCAAAAGGAGCAGCACGTCGGTTCCTTCTCCCCCCTGGGGGAGGATACGTCCCAGCCGCTGGATCTGAACCGGCCGCTCAGCGAGATCGACCGGGACGTGGCCCAGCGGGTGATCCGGGAGCTGAACGGCAACCACACCGCCGCCGCCCGCCGGCTGGGCATCAGCCGCACCACCCTGTGGCGGCTCATCAAGGAGCCATAAGACCGGAGAGAAAAGCGGCCCCGCGGGGAACGGCCCGGCGTCCGGCGGGCCACAGCGAAAGTAGTCCAGGAAATGCCCGCTCCGGGACAGGGAGATTTGTGTAAAACACAGATTGACAGATCTCTCCGCCAGGCGTATTATCAACCGTAGTGGGATACAGTATGTAGTGTCTTTAATCCGATGCAGAGCCGTCGGCAAGGCGCGATATGGTATAGTCAGGACCATGCCCTCTTGCCGCGGCAAGAGGGCATTTTTCGCGCCCGCCGGGGCGAAGGGGAGGCAAACGGGTTGGTATTTCGGGCCGAGCTGATGGATAAGCCCGCCGTGGAGCGGGCGCTGGTGCGCATCGCGCATCAGGTGCTGGAGCGCAACAAGTCCACGGACGGCATCTGCCTGATGGGCATCCACACCCGGGGGGTGCCCCTGGCCCGGCGGCTGGCGGAGAACATCGCCGCCCTGGAGGGGACCAGGCCGCCGGTGGGGGAGCTGGACATCACCCTGTACCGGGACGATCTGTCCCGCATCGCCGACGCCCCGCTGATCCAGGGGACCATCGTTCCCTTTTCCATCGAGGGGAAGACGGTGCTCCTGTGCGACGACGTGATCTTTACGGGCCGCACGGCCCGGGCCGCCATGGACGCGCTGATGGAGCTGGGCCGCCCGGCCCGGATACAGCTGTTCTGCCTGGTGGACAGAGGCCACCGGGAACTGCCCATCCGGCCGGACTTTGTGGGGAAAAACGTCCCCACCGCCCGCAGCGAGGTGATCAGCGTGCGGCTGGCGGAGACCGACGGGGAGACGTGCGTGAAACTGTTTGAGCAAAAATAACCATATATCCAAACACAAACAAAGGGAGAGAAAAGCAATGAATCTGATCTACGGGATCAAGGACAAGCCCAAGTTCGGCGAAGTCATCCTCTTCGCCATCCAGCAGCTGCTGGCCATCATGGCCGCCACCATCGCGGTGCCCGCCGTGGTCAACTCCGCCTGCGGCACCGCGCTGCCCGCCTCCGCAGCCATCTTCGGCGCCGGCGTGGGCACCTTCGTGTACCTCATCTTCACCAAGAGCGCCAGCCCCGTGTTCCTGGGCTCCTCCTTCGCCTTCATCGGCTCCATGATGAGCGCCTTCTCCGGCGCCGCCTCCATGGCCGCCGGCTATTGGGGCCTGATCATCGGCGCGGCCATGGCCGGCGCGGTATATGTGGTGCTGGCCATCGTCATCAAGTTCTGCGGCGTGGACTGGATCAACAAGCTCATGCCCCCCGTCATCATCGGGCCCACCGTGGCCATCATCGGTCTGTCCCTGGCCGGCAACGCCGTGGGCGACCTGACCAGCTCCAGCGTGGAGGGCGGCTCGGTGTATGTGGCCATCATCTGCGGGCTGGTGACTCTGGCCGTCACCATCCTGGCGTCTACTTACGGCAAGAAGATGGTCCGGCTGGTGCCCTTCATCATCGGCATCCTGGCCGGCTATGCCTGCGCCAGCCTGTTCGCCTTCGTGGGCTACTTCACCGGCAACCCCGCCTTCACCGTCATCAACTATAGCGCCCTGGCCAATGTGGGCTTCTTCTCCGTGCCCGATTTCACCTTCCTGCTGGGCGGCGGGCTGGAGGGCATCACGCCCACCTATCTGCTGACCCTGTTCACCGCCTATGTGCCGGTGGCCTTTGTGGTCTTCGCCGAGCATCTGGCCGACCACAAGAACCTCTCCTCCATCATCGGCACGGACCTGCTGGAAACGCCCGGCCTGACCCGCACCCTGCTGGGCGACGGCGTGGGCTCCATGGCCGGCGCCATCTTTGGCGGCTGCCCCAACACCACTTACGGCGAGTCCATCGCCTGCGTGGCCATCACCCGCAACGCCTCCACCATCAGCATCTGGGGCGCGGCGGTGCTGTGCATCATCGTCAGCTTCATCTCCCCGCTGATGGCCTTTTTGCAGACCATCCCCTCCTGCGTCATGGGCGGCGTGTGCGTGGCCCTGTACGGCTTCATCGCCATGAGCGGCTTCAAGATGCTCCAGGGCGTGGACCTGAACAAGAACCGGAACCTGTTCGTGGCCTCCATCATCTTCATCACCGGCGTGGGCGGCCTGTCCGTCACCATCGGCGCGGTGGAGATCCGTACCGTGGCCTGCGCGCTGATCCTGGGCATCCTGGCCAACGTGATGCTGTCCAAGGAGAAGGACGAGACCGAGCAGCAGCAGTAAGCTCCCTCCGGCCCGGAGGCGGGCGGCAAGGCCGCCGGACCCGGGCCCCGATAAGACCGAACGCCGGCAGGGCACGACCCTGCCGGCGTTCCTTTTTTCCGCCGCCGTGACAAAAGAAACAAACTATTAACAATTGCTATGAAACATCGTCTTGATTTGCGCGTTTTTGTGTGATATATTCAAAATAGCGGCATAGTTTTCTATTTTTTGCCAGCCCGAGCGCCGGTGCGATGGCGGCGGGCCGAGATCGCGGGAAAAGAGGGGATAGGGCCGATGGAAAATGTCCGGGAGAGGTTTGCGTCCATCCGCGCGCAGCTGGAACAGCTGGGGCTGTTCGGCGGCCAGACCTTGGTCATGCTGGGCGCCGGGGAGGAGCGGACGGTGCTGGACGCCGAGGGGAACGAGGCCGGCAAGGCCTGGTTCGACGGCATTTCCGCGCCGGCGGCGGTGTTCACGTCCGGCCGCTATTCCCGGGCCTATGCCGCCGAAGGGCGGCCGGTCCGCGCTTTCACCGACGACATGGCCCAGATGTTCGGCGGGCGCGTGGGCTGCGTGGAAACTCCGGCGGGGGACAGGCCGGCCTTTTTGATCCGGGACCGGGGCTTCGTGGTGACGGGCCGGTTCGACAGCGAGCTGATCGCCGCCTGTATCCTGATGGAAAAGATGTGCATGGCGGCCGTTCTGGCGCCGAAGCTGGGCGGCGTCAAGCCCCTGGGGGGCCTGCTGTGCTCCCTGGAGCACCGGGTCTATCTGAAAAAATATTCCCGCCCCGCCCAGCAGGCCGCGGCCGGACCGGCCCCGGTCCCGGCGGTGGCCGGGGACGGCGTGCCGGATCTGGCGCTCCGGCAGGCGGTGATCGAGTACGGCAAGCGCCTGGTGGAGGACCGGCTGATCCAGGCCACATGGGGCAACGTATCCGTGCGGCTGGACGACGGCCGCTTCCTCATCACCCCCTCGGGGGTGGATTATGACCGGATCCGGCCGGAAGAGGTGGTGGAGGTCCGCATAGCGGACGGCGGTTATCCGGAGGGCCAGCACCCCTCCAGCGAGCGGAAACTGCACCGTCTGGTATACGAAAAGCAGCCGGACGTCCGGGCCGTCATCCACACCCACTCGGCCTGCTGCCAGGTGTTTGCCGCCTGCCGGCGGGAGCTGAAGGGAAGCGGCGTCTATTATCCCTGCGCGGACTATGGGGTCAGCGGCTCCGGGAAGCTGGCGGAAAACGTGGCCCGGGCCATGGGAGAGCATGACGGATGCCTTATGGCCAACCACGGGTTCGTGGCCGGGGGAGAGGACCTGCAGCAGGCCCTTCGCCGGGCGGTGGAGGCGGAGGCGCTGGCGAAGGCACAGTTGGAGGCATAAAAAACACCCATGGATAAGGAGGGCGTTATGAGCGAGAATTTTGCGAGAGGCCGGTCCGCGGAGATCTTCCACGCGGGCGAGGGAAAGATCCTGAAACTGTTTTTCGCGGACTATCCCCGGGAATACGCGGAAAAGGAGTACCGCAACACCAAGATCGCCGCCGAGCTGGGCTGCACGGGCATGAACGTATACGAGATGGTGGAAAAGGACGGCCGCTTCGGCTTCGTCATGGATCTGGTGGACGGGGTGTCCCAAAACGACATGCCCGGGAAAAACCCGCTGTACCTGTTCCGGGGCGGCAAGGACCTGGCCCAGTGCCACGTCCGGGTCCAGGCGAAGCATACGAAACAGCTGGACGACGTGCGCCAGGTCTGTCTGGATCTGCTGGCCGACAAGACGATGTCCTTCCTCTCGGCGGAGGAGAAGCAGAAGGCCGCCGGCTATATCCGGTCCCTGCCGGAGGATGACACGGTGCTGCATCTGGACTTCCATACCGGGAACGTGCTGGTGGACAAGAGCGGCCAGTGCAAGATCATCGACTGGATGACGGCTGCCCGGGGGAACCGGGGCGTGGAGGAGGCGCTGATGGAGTTCCTCTTTTCGGAGGCGGAGCTGTTCCCGGAGGCGTCGGAGATGCAGAAGAAGTTCTTCCACGCCGTCCGCGGGTTCGTGGGAAAGCAGTTCTTCCGGGAATACCAGAAGCTCACGCCCATCAGCCCGGAGGAGATCGACCGCTGGCGGCTGCCGGCCCTCATCCTCCGCCGGAGCTGGAACATCGAATTTGAAAAGCCGTATCTGACGAAGACCATCCGTGAGCTCATCGAAAAGTACGGAGTCTGACGGATCGGCGCCGGAAAGGAGAAGAACATGAAGATCGTATGTGTCTGCGACGCCGGGGTGCCGGAAATGCTGATGCAGAAAATGAGGGGACTGCCCGGATGCGAGGCGGTGCTGTATACCGAAAAGACCCTGATGGATATCAAGGCCATCACCGTGATGGGTCGCAACGCGGAGGTCAACGGCCCGGAAAGCTGCCCGGTCACGGAGGAGATGCTCCAGGCCGTCCGGGATGCGGACGCCCTGGTGGTCCACACCGCGCCGGTGAACCGGGCCGTGCTGGACGCGGCCCCGGCGCTGAAGTATGTGGGCGTGCTGCGCACGGGGGTGGAGAACGTGAACGTGCCGCTGTGCACCCAGCGGGGCATCGCGGTCTATAACGCGGACGGCCGCAACGCGGTGGCGGTGGCGGATCAGACGGTGGCCATGATGCTGTGCGAGATGCGCAACATCGCCCGGGGCCACGCGGCGCTGATGAGCGGCAAGTGGGTCAAGGTGTTCCCGAACGTATACGACAGCCACGATATGCGCTCCTGCACCGTGGGCATCCTGGGGGTGGGCAAGATCGGCTCGCTGGTGGCCCGGCGGCTCCGGGGCTTCGGCTGCCGGATCCTGGGCTGCGACCCGTACCTGCCGGAAGAGGAGATCCTGGCCCGGGGCTGCGACGAGGCGGTGGGCAAGGAGGAGCTGCTCCGGCGGTCCGACTTTGTCACCATGCACATGGTCTACAAGGAGGGGGACCCCCATCTCATCGGCGAGGAGGAGCTGGCGCTGATGAAAAAGAGCGCCATCCTGGTCAACTGCGCCCGGGCCGGCCTGGTGGACACGGAGGCCCTGGCCGCCGCGCTGCGGGACAAGCGCATCGGCGGCGCCGCCATCGATGTGTTCGACGTCGAGCCGCTGCCGGAGGGCCACCCGTTCCTGTCCCTGCCCAACGTCACCCTGACGCCCCACTCGGCCGGGACCACGGTGGACGCGTTTTCCAACTCCGTGGATATCATCCGGAGCCAGTTCGAACAGCTCCTGGCCGGAAAAACGCCGGCCAATCAGATCAACGGATCCCTTCCCGCATGACAAGAGCCGTCCCCCGCCTGCATCGGCAGACGGGGGACGGTTTTTCTGTCATGGTCCGGGTCACAGCAGCGCCACGGCCCGCTCCAGCCCGGCCCGGTCCTCCTCGATGAAGTGGCCGGGGAGCGCGCTGTCCATGTCCAGCACGCCCCATATCTCCCCGTCCCGCCACAGGGGCACGACGATCTCCGAGCGGGAGTTCAGATCGCAGGCGATGTGGCCCGGGAAGCGGCAGACCTCCGCCACCACCAGGGCTTTCCTCTCCTGCCAGGCCGTGCCGCACACGCCCTTGCCCAGACCGATGCGGCTCACCGCCGGCCGGCCCTGGAAGGGGCCCAGGACCAGGCTGTCCCCGTCCACCAGGTAAAAGCCCACCCAGTTGGCCTGGGGGAAGGCCTGGGCCAGCACCGCCGAGGCGTTGGCCAGGCGGGCGGTCCGGTCCGGCTCGCCGGCCAGATACAGGGCCAGCTGCTCCAGGAGCATGGCGTAAAAGGCCGGTTTTTCCCCGGGGTATTCCACTTCGATGTAACTCATGGACGAGCCTCCTGTTGTCGTTGTCGTGCCGGCGGGCTCAGCCGCCGGCCGCCGTTTTTTCGCCCGGTCCTTGCGCCGGACGGGCAGAGGGTGTATGATGAAAAAAACATCCGGGAGGTACAGTTATGGCAGTTACCATCGTCCCCTTCGGCCGTACCCGGGCCGGGGAGGAGGTCCTGGCGGGCCGGATCGAAAACGCCGCCGGCATGGCCGTCACCGTGCTGGACTACGGGGCGACCATCCAGTCCGTCTGCGTGCCCGACGGCCGGGGCGGCCGCGTCGACGTGGCCCTGGGCTATGACACCGTGGCCGGCTACGAGGCCGGAGACGGCTATCTGGGGGCCACCATCGGCCGGGTGGGCAACCGCATCGGCGGGGCCCGGTTTTCCCTGAACGGGGAGGAATACGATCTGGCAAAAAACGACGGGGAGAACCATCTCCACGGCGGCCTGCGGGGCTTTGACAAATACGTCTGGGACATGAAGGCCGTCCCCGGCGGGCTGGCCTGCTCCCGGATCTCCCCGGACGGGGAGGAGGGGTATCCCGGGACGCTGGAGGTGACGGTGACGTTCACCCTCTCGGAGGACGATGCCCTAGCCATCACCTATGAGGCCCGGACCGACCGGGACACGCCGGTGAACCTGACCAACCACACGTATTTCAATCTGAACGGCGGCGGGTCCGTGCTGGACCACACCCTGCGCCTCGCCGCCCATCGGTTCTGCGAAAACGGCGCCGGATGCCTGCCCACGGGCCGGATGCTGGCGGTGGAGGGCACGCCCTTTGACTTCCGGCGGCCCAAGCCCATCGGCCGGGACATCGGCGCGGACGACCCCCAGCTCCGGGTGGGCGGGGGCTATGACCACAGCTTCGACCTGGACGGCGGCCCGGCCGCGGTGCTTTACAGCGCCCAAAGCGGCCTGGAGATGACCGTGGAAACGGATCTGCCCGGGATGCAGGTGTATACCGCCAACTTCCTCTCCCCCCGCCCCGGCAAGGGCGGCGCGGTCATGGGCCCCCGGGAGGCGGTGTGCCTGGAGACCCAGCTGCACCCCAACGCCATGAACTGCTGGGGCTTTCCCTCTCCGGTGCTCCGGGCGGGAAAGACGCTTGTCACCCGGACGTGCTACCGCTTCGCCCGGCGGTAAGGGCGGTCAGAACACCTTTTCGTAGGCCAGGCGGCGCCGGTCCGACTCGGTGGAGCGGGTCAGATATATCTGCCCGCACAGGGCGTAGCCCCGGCGCTCCAGCACCGTGCGCATGGCCCGGTTGTCCGGGTGGGTGTCCGCCCGGACGCTGCCATAGCCCCGGCCCAGGGCCAGGTCCTCGCACAGCTGCAGCATCTCGTCCGCCAGGCCCCGGCCCCGGTAGGCGGCCTTCACCGCCGCCCGGTGGATGGTGGTGTAAGGGGCGCCCTCGGTGCGCCAGGCCCCGTCGATGACGGCATAATCCGGCTCCTCCCGGGCGTACAGACAGACGACCCCGGCGGGGGCGCCGTCGTGGGTGAACAGCCAGCAGCCCCCGGCGGCGATATCCGCCAGAAGGGTGTCCCGGTTGGGAAAACCGTCCTGCCACTGGTCCACGCCGCACTGGCGCAGATAGTCGCTGGCCTCGCCGGTGATGGCTACCAGCGCGTCCACATCCTCCGGCACGGCGGGGCGGCAGTCATAGACCAGCTTCTCCCGGCCGGTGAGCCGCGCCACGATCCGCTCCTCCTCCGGGCTCTGAGGGGTGTAGGCGGCGAACATGTCCGGCCGGCGGGCCTGGGTGCGGATCAGCTGCTGCTCCCGCCGCCAGGCCTGGATGTCCCGGTGGACGCCTTGGCGCAGCACTTCCGGCACCTCCAGCCCCTCCCACACGTCGGGCCGGGTGTACTGGGGATATTCCAACAGCCCGTCCCAGTGGCTCTCTCCCATATAGCAGGCCGGGTCGGACAGCACCCCCGGCACCATGCGGCAGACGCTGTCCGCCACCGCCATGGCCGGGATCTCCCCGCCGGTGAGCACGAAGTCCCCCAGGCTCAGCTCCTCGTCGCAGCAGGTCTGGATGAACCGCTCGTCTACGCCCTCATAGTGGCCGCACACCAGCACCAGGTGGTCATATTCGCTGACCAGCCGCCGGGCGTGGCCCTGGTCGAACCGGGCCCCCTGGGGGGACAGATAGATCACCCGCCTCTTTTTCGGCCCGGCCTGGGCGGTCACCCAGTCCAGACAGGCCTTCAGCGGCTGGGCCATCATCACGCAGCCCCAGCCGCCCCCATAGGGGTAGTCGTCCACCTGCTGCTGCTTGTTGTCGGTGAAGTCCCGGATCTGGACACAGTGGATCTCGATCAGTCCCTTTTTCGCCGCCCGTCCCAGGATGGACGCCTCCATCATGGGCCGCACCGCCTCGGGGAACAGGGTGAGGATATCTATCCGCATAGCGCTCGCTCCGTATAGTCAGTTCTTGCAGAACAGTATAACACGGCCCGGTGGATTTTTCCACCGGGTCGTGTGCTTGTTTTTATCCCACGTCCGGCCGGGTCCGGCGCATGACCTCCGCCCGAAAGCGCATGTCCTCCAATATCACGTTCAGCGCCCGCTGCTGCTCCTCGGTCAGCGCCCGCAGCAGTTCAATGACCTCATAGGCCGGCCGGCCAGCCAGCGCCGGGGCATGAAAGGCGTCCGGCGGGATGTTGTAAGCCGCCCGGGCCAGCAGATAATCCGTGGTGACGCCGAACAGATCGGCCAGCTCCACGAGCTTCTCCAGATCGGGCAGGTGCACGCCGTTTTCATAATTGGAAACGGTCCCCACCGAAACATGCAGCCGCTCCGCCAACTGCTTCTGGGTCATGCCGCTGTCTTTTCGCAGCTCCGCCAGAAGCTCCCCAAACCTTGCCATACGATCACCTGCCTGACTGTGACCATATTATATGTCGGTTGGTAGTTAATGGGATAAAAGTTACAAAAATACAATAGTTATAACAAAATATTGACAAATAATTTTAGTTAAACTATAATTCCGTTTACAAAGTGCGCGTACATTTTATGCCAGTCCGAACACCTGGACCGAACAAGGAGGTCAATATGTATTTTAGAAAGAGAAATGTCGTTTCGCTGTCCGGCCAAACACGTTTTCAGGAAGAGCGCCGCGGAACGCATCTGCGGCCGGCCGCGCCCAGGAAAACGGGGTGGACGGGGCGCAGGCTGCGTCTGGCGGCGGTCCTGGCGGCCTTCGTCCTGACGGCGGTGCCCTGTATGCTATTGCTTTTCGGCTCGGGGAAGGGGCTGGCGCCTCGACCGGAGGACATGCCGGCCGAGGAAACAGAAAATGTGCCGCCGGTAGGCACAACGGCCTCGGCGGCGGACCCCATGGAAACCGCTGCCGGACCGTCCACGACCGGCATGCTGGAGTGGAAGGAGGGGCAGTTCGTCGCGGTGGAGTACGGCACGGAGACCTCCACTCAGCTGGACACGAGCGGATTCACCGACCCCTCCACGAAAAACAGCCATGATTTGGTGGAGTGGGCAAAGATGGCCTGGGAGAACCAGTGGGGCTATGTTTGGGGGACCTTCGGCTACGTTCTGACGGAGGATCTGCTGGCCGGCAAGATGGAACAGTATCCGGACACCCTAGGCGAGTATGAGGATATCGTCCGGGAGAAGTGGATGGGTCGGAGAGTGGCGGACTGTGTCGGCCTGATCAAGAGCTACGGCTGGTACGATCCGACGACCGGCGGTATCGAGTACGGCTCCGGCGATATGCCGGATACCGGGACAGACGGCATGTGGGACGCCGCCGATGTAAAGGGGGAGATCGGCGCCATACCGGACGAGCCGGGCCTGCTGGTATACTCCACGGCGGGGCATATCGGCGTTTACATAGGCGGAGGTTACGTGATCGAGGCGATATCCCACGCCGGCGGCGTCGTGAAGACAAAGCTGGCCGACCGCCCCTGGACCGGGTGGCTGCAATGCCCGTACATCCGCTACGATCCCTGAAAACCGTTGGCCACGGTGTACAGGCTGTAGAAGTAGCCCTTGCGGTCCATGAGCTGAGCGAAGGTGCCCTGTTCGGCCAGGGTCCCGCCCCGCAGCACGAAGATCTCGTCGTACCGGGCCAGCTCCGCCGCCTCCAGCCGGTGGGTCACCACCAGCCGGGTCAGCCCCTCCAGATCCAGGATGGCGGCGGTGACGTCGCGGGCGGTCTGGCTGTCCAGGGCCGCCGTGGCCTCGTCCAGCAGCAGCACCGGCGTGCCCCGCAGCAGGGCCCGGGCGATGGAAACGCGCTGGCGCTCCCCGCCGGACAGGCCGCTGCCGTTTTCCCCGCAGCGGTAATCCTCTCCCCGCTCCGCCAGAAGCTCTTTCAGTCCCGCCCGGGCCACGGCGCTGTCCACCGCCTGGCTGGGAAAGTCCCGGAACATGGTGATGTTTTGGCGCACGGTGTCGTCGAAGAGGAACACGCTCTGGCCGATCAGGCTCTCCAGATCATACAGACTGTCCGGGTCGATGGCGCGCATCTGGCGTCCGTCCACGGTCAGCGAGCCGGCGTAGCCGTCGTGGGCCCCCATGAGCAGGTCCAAAAGGGTGCTCTTGCCGGAACCGGAGGGGCCCACCAGGGCGTATTTCTTCCCCGCCTCCAGCCGCATCGATATGTCTCGCAGCACCGGCTTGCCCGGCTCGTAGGCGAAGGATAGGCCCGCAAGCTCGATGGCGTCCCGCAGCACCGGCTCGATGGGCGCGCCCCTCCGGGCGGCGTGCTCCTCCGTCACCGCCGCCAGCTTTTCGATGAGTCCCCGGGCGGCCTTCCGGTCGGCCCGATACTGGGGGATGAGCCGCACCGATATGACCAGGTTGTTGCTCAGCAGGGTGAATACGATCACCGTCCCGGCGGTGACGGTCCCCCGGATGGCCAGCCAGGCCGCCAGGAAGAACACGCCGAACTGCATGGCGGCGCCCGCGTAGCTGGTCAGGGTGTTCAAAAGCCCTATCCACCAGCGCCGCCCGGCCTTGGTCCGCTCCAGGGCGGCGTTTTCCCGGGCGAAGACCTGGCCGGTCTGGGCCTCGGCCTTGAAGCTCTTGATGACGGAAAAGCCCGCCAGCAGGTCCCGCAGCCGGCCCACGAAGGCCTCGCCGCCGTCGCTGACCGCCCGCTCCCGCCGGGCCAGGCCCGGCCCCAGCAGCGCCGCCGTGGCGAAGGGCAGCAGGCACATCAGCCCCGTGGCCCCGGTGAGAAGGGGACTGTACCAGACCAGCAGCGCCAGGGTGGCCGCGAAGGTCAACGGCTGGAGGATGAGATCGAACTGCTGGGACAGGTATTTCTCCTCCACGGTATTCACGTCGTTGGTGAGCACGGACAGGTACCGGCCTGTGTTCTCCTGGGTGAAGGCGCTGATGGATTTTTCCGAGAGCTTTTGAAAGGCCAGGGCCTTGTACTGGGTCAGCGCCCGGCGGAGGAAGGCCGCCCGGGCCCGGTGCCAGCCCAGCTCCAGGGCGATCATCGCGGGGATGAACACTGCCGCCCGCCAGGCGCTTTGCATCAGCGGTTCCATCCGCCCCGCGGCGATGGCGTCCATCACCGCCCCCAGCAGCCAGGCCAGGTACAGCGTCCCCGCCTGGTCCAGCGCGTACAGGCCCAGGGCCAGGGCGAACGCGCCCCGGTTGCGGTCGTAAAAGGCCCGGATGTAGGGCCGGGCGGGGTCAGTCCTTTTCATCCTTCCCATCCTCTTTTCCAAAACAGGTCCGGCGGATCACGTTGCCGATCAGGTTCATCCGGTAGGGCTGCAGGTTCCAGCAGGCAAAGGTCAGCAGCGGCACGATGCCGCTGTAATCGCCGATGACGTAGACGTCCAGCGGCCCCTCCGGCTGGATGATCTGCTCTCTGTGCAGCAGGTTCGCCTCCGTCAGCGCCTGGAGCGCCCGCTCCGTCTCCGGCAGGGGCGCGCCCATGCGCTGGGCCACCGCCGCCGCCGAATAGAGAGCCTCCCGGTTCCGGCAGTAGAACCGCAGCGTTTCCATGGCCCCCGGCAGCGCCAGGGCCCCGAACAGCTTCCGGTACTCGTCATCGGTGGAGAAAAACCGCTCATAGCCCTCCTCCGGCTCGGGGAATACCCCGAAATAGGCGTAATCCTCCGCCCCCACGCCCACGATATAGCCGCTGTCGTTGGCCGTCACCGTGCGCAGCATCACCCGGCGGCTCTCGTTGACGAACTGTATGTCCGCATAGGCGTTTTTGGGAAAGCCGATGCTGGGGATGCTGGCCGCCAGCTCGTCGCTGACGCCGTAGATGGTCGCCTCCCACAGCAGCCGGGCGAGCCCGGTCAGCCGGTCCTTCTCCGGGATGGACCGCAGCCACTGGATCAGGTCGTTGGATATATCCTTTGCCGGGCCGCTCTCCCGGCCGAACAGGGCGTCCACCGTCACATGCAGCCGGTCGGCGATGGCGGGCAGCAGCGTCACATCCGGCGCGCCGCCGCACTCCCACCGGCTCACCGCCTGGGTGCTCACCCCCACGGCCCGGCCCAGCTCCTCCTGGGTCAGGCCGGCGGCCTTTCTGTATTTGGCGATCTGCTCGCCCAGCAGCTCCGTTTTCATCCAAAGCGCCTCCTGATTCAAGGGATGGTTGTATTATAGCTAAATCCGCCGTTGAATACAACGCAGGCGATTTTGATGAAAATCAAGCGGCAGTTGATATCCCAAAGAAAACGAGGACCTGCCGCAAGGCAGGTCCCGGGCGTGTCCGATTTCGCGCGGGTCATAGGCCGGCGGGGCGCTCCAGCCGCTTTTGCAGCCGGCCGATCGCCTCCCTGAGCCGCTCCATTTCCGCCACGTCGTCGTCATAGTCGTTCTGATCCACCTCCAGGATGCGCTCATAGTCCCGGATGGCCGCGGCGTAATCCCCCCGCTGCTCGTGCATCTGTTCCAGGGAGAACAGCGGGTCCGTCAGCCGGGGAGGGGACTGGATGGCGAAGCTCTTTTCATAGTCCGCCTCTGCCTGCTCCTCCATGCCCAGCTTCTTGATCCGGTCGGCCCGGCTGCACCAGGCCTGCCAGGCGAGGGGGCTTTTCTCCACCCCGGCGTCCCACAGCCGCAGCGCCTGGTCCCGGTCCCCCCGGTACAGCGCCACGTCCCCCAGATAGAACAGCGCCAAATAGTCGTCCCGGATGGTCTGGAGCCGCCGGATGTAGGGCACCGCCTCCTCGTGCCGGCCGTCGGCCAGCAGGTTCTCGATGAGGGCGTAATAGCCCTGGAAGGTGTCGGGATTTTGCTCCACGAACCGCCGGAAGTACTCGATGACCTCGAAGTGGTTGTCATACCACTCGTCGCCGAACACGCCGCCCATGGCCTCCAGATAGGCCACCCAGCCGGGCTTTTCCTCCGGGGCCAGCTCCAGGGCCCGCCGGGCGTACTCCGCCGCCAGATAGTGGTCGTACTGGGCCCGGTGGTTGTAAAGATAGGCCAGGTCCGTCCAGGCCCGCACGCTCTTGGGGTCGTCCACCGTGGTCTGGGTGAGGAAGGCGGCGGCCTGGCTGAAGGCCTCCGGGGCGATGTGGCCCTCCCGGTCCATCATGTTCTCGATCTGCTCGAAGCGGGTCTCGGCGGGCATCTGGAACAGCTCGTCGATGGTCACGCCGAAGTAGGCGGCGATGGCCGGCAGCAGCGTGATATCCGGAAGGCTGGCGGCCGTTTCCCACTTGCTGACGGCCTGGCAGCTCACCCCCAGGCAGGCGGCGGCCTGCTCCTGGGTGACGCCCTTCTTGGCCCGCAGGGCCCGTATGGTCTTTCCCAATTCCATGTGTGTGATCCGTCCTTTTCTCGTATTCCGGCCCGGTAACGCCATGGTAACACCCGGGCGGGAAGATGGCAATAGAGGCGGATTCGGGTCCGTCCAACCGCCGGTTGATAAGAGTCGCCCGCCCCGGAAGGGGCGGGCGGAAAGATCACATGCCGTCGATCAGACGGACGGTGACGACGCCGGCGTCGGCGTCCTTGTTCAGCACGAAGGCGGGCACGTCGGGGACCAGGATCTCCCGCTCCCCCTTGATCACCAGCACGCTGGCGGCGGGCTCGGAGAGGATATCCTCCACCGTGCCCAGCGCCCGGCCGGACTCGTCCACGGCCCTGGCGCCCAGGATGTCCTGCAAAAACACCGTCCCGGCGGGCAGACGGGCGTCCTCCCGGTCGATGAACAGCACCTTGCCCTTCAGGGCCATGGCGGCGTTCACGTCCTCCACCCCTTCCAGGGCGGCGACGCACATCTGTTTGTGCACCCGGCAGGAGCGGACGGCCACCGGCGCGCCGTCTATATAAAA
Organism: uncultured Oscillospiraceae bacterium; assembly: GCA_947626905.1. Lineage (GTDB taxonomy): Bacteria > Bacillota > Clostridia > Oscillospirales > Oscillospiraceae > CAJOIG01. The sequence continues at coordinate 14,048 of CANQUE010000011.1, read as the reverse complement.
CCGGCGGAAGCGGGTCAGAAACGCCGCCTCATCCGCCCAGGGCTGGATGCGCACCTCGCCCCGGACGCCGTGGGTGTTCACGATCTGCCCCGCTTCTAAATATCGTTTTTTCAATCCAGTATCTCGACGGAGATCTTCTTGCCCTGCCGCTGGGCCACGGTTTTCATCAGCACCCGGATCTGGCGCACGATCCGGCCCTGGCGGCCGATGACCTTGCCCATATCCCCGTCGGCCACCCGGACCTCGTAGACGGTGGAGCCGCCTTCGGCATGCTCGTCCACGGTGACCTTATCAGGGTTGTCCACCAGACTCTGGATGATATAGGTCAGCAGTTCCTTCATAAGACGGCTCCGTCTTACTCAGCCGCGTCGGCGGGAGCCTGCTGGGCCTCGGCCAGCTTCAGAAGGCCGCGGACCGTGTCGGTGGGCTGAGCGCCGCAGCCGATCCAATACTTGGCCCGCTCCAGGTCGATCTGGATGGAAGCGGGCTTGGCCATGGGGTCATAGGTGCCCAGCTCTTCGATGTTCCGGCCGTCCCGGGGGGAGCGGCTGTCGGCCACCACGACGCGGTAATAGGGAGCCTTCTTCGCGCCCTGTCTTTTCAGTCTGATCTTAACCATTGATCGTTCCTCCAAAAATGTTGTTGGTTGGTTTATTTCAAATTCAGATGAATTTTGAAAGCGTGATCACATGCCGAACATGCCCATGCGCTTGCCCATCTTCCGGCCCCGCCGGGAGCCGGACATCTGCTTGACCATGGCGTTCATGGCGTCAAAGCCTTTCAAAAGCCGGTTGATCTCCACCACGCTGGTGCCGGAGCCGGCGGCGATGCGCTTTTTGCGGCTGGCATTGAGAAGGGAGGGGTTTGCCCGCTCCTTGGGGGTCATGGACAGGATGATGGCCTCCGTGCGGGCCATGGCCTTGGGGTCGATCTTCGCCCCTTTCAGGGCCTTGGCGTCCATGCCCGGGACCATGCCGATGATATCCTCGATGGAACCCATATCCTTCATAGACCGCAGCTGCTCCAGATAGTCTTGGAGAGTGAAGCGGTTTTTCATCAGCTTTTCGGCCATCTCGGCGGCCTTTTTCTCGTCCACCGCCTGCTCGGCCTTCTCGATGAGGGTCAGCACATCCCCCATGCCCAAAATGCGGCTGGCCATCCGGTCCGGATGGAACACCTCGATGGCGTCCAGCTTCTCGCCGGTGCCGGCGAATTTGATGGGCTTGCCGGTGACGGCCCGCACGGACAGCGCCGCGCCGCCCCGGGCGTCGCCGTCCAGCTTGGTGAGCATCACGCCGGTGATGCCCAGCGCCTCGTCGAAGGCGGCGGCGGCGTTCACCGCGTCCTGGCCGGTCATGGCGTCCACGGTCAGCAGGATCTCCGCCGGGTCCAGCGCGGCCTTGATGTTCTTCAGCTCGTCCATCAGCGCCTCGTCCACATGCAGCCGGCCGGCGGTGTCCAGAAACACCAGGTCGTTGCCGTGGCGCCGGGCGTGCTCCACCGCGGCCTTGGCGATGTCCACCGGGTCCGCCTGGCCCATCTGGAACACGGGCACGCCTACCTGGGCGCCCACCGTTTCCAGCTGCTGGATGGCGGCGGGGCGGTATACGTCGCAGGCGGCCAGCAGAGGCCGCTTGTTCTGCTGCTTTTTCACGAAGGCGGCCAACTTCGCCGTGTTGGTGGTCTTGCCCGCGCCCTGCAGGCCCACCACCATCACCACGCTGGGCACCTTGGAGGAATAATTCAGCCGCGCCGCCTGGCCGCCCATCAGGGCGGTCAGCTCCTCGTTGACGATCTTCACCACCATCTGGGCGGGGTTCAGGCTCTCCAGGATCTCCTGGCCGGCGGCCTTCTCGGAAACGTTTTTCACAAAGTCCTTCACGACCTTGTAACTCACGTCCGCCTCCAGCAGCACCATCCGCACCTGGCGCATGGCGTCCTTCACGTCCGCCTGGGACAGGCGGCCCTTGCCACGGAGCTTTTTGAAGATGCCGTTCAGTTTTTCAGAAAGGCTCTCAAATGCCATTACATCAGTTCCTCCAGCCGGGAGAGGATATCCCGGCTCCGCGCGTCGTTCGGCAAAAGGTCCGTCAGATCCCGGCGGATGGCGGCGACGGCCTCCCGCCGCTCTATGAACCGCCGGACGAGGCCGGTCCTGGCCTCGTATCCCCGGAGGGTCTCCTCCGCCCGGCGCACCACGTCCCCCACCGCCTGGCGTGTGATCCCGCTCTGCTCGGCGATCTCCGCCAGGGACAGATCCTCGTTCCAGTGCAGCTCGCAGGCGGACCGCTGCTTTTCCGTCAGCAGCTCGCCGTAAAAGTCCAGCAGCAGGGATCTGTCCAGGGGGGAAGCGTCCATGGCGCGCCTCCTTGTGTAAAGGTTTTTGCTTTACAGCCTGTATAGCATACACCAAAGGCCGGGGGCTGTCAAGGTTTTTCTTTTACACTTCCCGCCCGGACGGAAGACGCCGGGCGGCCCAAATGGTTGACAGACTTTTTCCAGCGCTTTATAATGAATGTATCATATAAAACAAAATGGAACGATCCGGAAAGGAGCCCGCGATGAAAAGACTGCTCAGCCTTATCCTGGCCCTGACGCTGTGCCTGGGCCTGGCCGTCCCGGCCATGGCCAGCATGGACGACGACCACCTGTTCGAGCCGCTGGAGTGGTTCGAGGACTGGCCGGACGGCTCGGAGCTGGTGAACTGGGATATCTATGACGACGAGAACGCCACCGGCCTGCTGCTGTACTTCTACACGGACCCTCAGGTGGGTGTGGACCTGTTCGATGCCTATACCGGCCGGCTGGATGAGTGCGGCGATGTGCTCCGGGTCGGCAAGGAGGAATTCGACAGCGGCTTCTCCGGCAAAGACAACGACACGGACCGGGAGTCGCGGTACCGGTACCTGGGCCGGAAGCGCACGGGCGTCGTCACCGCCCTGCGCAGCGGAGAATACTGCGACTTCGCGGTGCAGCAGGTGTGGCTGGACGAGGACTTTCTGCTGGTGGCCCTGGCCTGGGGCGAGGACTTCCCCATAGAGGTGGACCCGGACGATCTGGTCACCCCGGACATCGACGATCTGGTCGGCGCATTGTCGTCCGACGAGCTGCCTGACGGGCCGGTGATCCCGGACGCCTGGGCCTTCTTCAACGAAGAGGCGACCCACGAGGACGAGAACGTGGAAAACGGGGTACAGTCGGATTTCTGGTTCGATATAGACGGCGTGGATGCGGCCTATGAATATGTGGAGCTGCTGCAAAGCGGCGACTTTGACCTGGAGCTGGTTGAAGAGAAGGAGCAGGGATACAGCGACGGCGGCGGCACCTACCGGTATTATTTCAGCTATACCGGGGACGAGGACGTATCGCCGGTACAGAATTATAATATCGACAGGGACGACGTTGCGATGGCCGTGAAGATCAACGACTTTCCCGACATGGGCTGGTGCGAGGTGGTCATCTGGTTCTCCGACGACCTGATCGTGGCCGACACCGGGGACCGGAGCACCGTCACCGGCATCTCGGACCGGCACGAGGCCCTGGAGGGTCCCATGGGCGGGAAGGGCTCTCGCTCCGGGGACGCGGACTATACCATGCGGGTGGGCGAAAGCCTGCGGCTGGACTGCCCCCGCAAGTTCGGCGCCAACACGGAACAGTACCGCTGGGCCGTGGACGAGGGAGCGGACCTGGTGAGCCTGGAGGGGGAGATCAGCGCCTCCTGCACCGTCACCGCCAAGGCCCCCGGCCGGGTGGTGGTGTCGGTGGTCTACGACCACTCCTATGACACCACGGACGTGCTCACCGGCAACCCGACCTACGGCTTTGCCGCGCCCACCTATTATTTCATCATCGAGATCACAAAATAAAACGGCCGCCCGTCGGCCCGGAAAACGCGGCGCCCGCCTCCCACAGAAGGGAGGCGGGCGTTTTTTCATTGCGCCAGGCAGGCGGAGCCAAAATGATTCATGCCCGGATCCAGGGTGAACTGGGTCACCGCCTCGCCGGACGGCTGCTCCCAGTCCCCGCGTCCGAAGCCGCCGGGCGTCCCGGTCATCTCCTGGGACGGCCGGTGCGCGTCATCCCCATCGGGGCGCTCTGGCGTTTCCCCATCAGGGGGTTCCGGCATGTCGCCGTCAAGAGGCTCCTGCATATCGCCGTCGGGGAACTCCGGCCTGTCGCCATCGCTGGGGAACTCCGGCGTTTCCCCGTCGGGGGGTTCCGGCGCGTCGTCCGGCTGGCCGTCCGCCGGCATCTGGGGCCCGAGGCCGCCGGGCCTCCCCGCGCCTACGCCCATCTCGCCGGGCACGGCCTGGACAAGGCTCTGGCCGGCGTAGAGGGAATAGGTCTGTCCCTCCTCCAGGGCGGGGCTGGTCATGAGCAGATAGGTGAGATCGTTCTCCGCCAGGAAGACCATCTGCTCGGTCCCGTCCGGGCCGGTGAGGGCGTAGCGCTGGCCGCCGGCCTGGCGCTCGGCGAAGGAGAACAGCGCGCAGCACTGGTCCGAGGGGGTGAGCTGGTCCAGCATGTTCCCGGTGGCGATGACCTGGCCGCCGTTGAGATAGACGCCGTTTTCCCCGTCCAGGCCGGCGTCGCCGCTGGTGGAGCAGGCCAGGGCGGTGACGGTGCCGCTGTTGATGACCAGCCAGCCGTTGGAGTCGATGCCGTCCCCCTCGCCGGTGGTCCCGGTGACGGTGATGTGGGTATTGCCGCCGTCTATGGTCACCACGGACACCCCGTCCTCGTTGACGTTGATGCCGTCGTTGCCGGAGAGGATGTTGATGTTGCCCCCGTAGATCCCCAGGTGCATCTCCGTGTCCAGCCCCTCGTTTTCGGCGGTGATGTTCAGCTCGCCGGTACCCTCCGGCCCGCCGGTGACGGTCATGCTCATTTTGGAGTAAAAGGCCCCGTCGTACTTGTGCAGCTTCTTGCTGTCGACGACGGCGGTGCCCGCCTCGTTGAGGGTATAGGACTTATAGATCCGGGCCACATAGGACCCGGTGATGCGGTTTTCGCTGCCGTCGGCGATGACCACGGCCGCCCCCGCGCCGGACAGGTCCGGCTGGCTGCCCTGGTCCCCGGACGGGTCGCACTCGTATACATTATAAAATATCACCGCCGGGGCCACGGTGCATGTCACGTCCAGTCCCTTCAAGACCAGAGTCACCACGGCGTCGGGGTCCTCCTTGGCCCCCTCGCCCAGATCCACCGCGATCTGTCCCCGCTCTAGGGAGCCGGACAGGACATAGGTCCCCGGCGCGGCGATGTGCACCACCGTGTGGGCCTGGGCCTCGGCGGGGTCATGCTCGTCGGCCGGGCCGCCCTCCCCATAGGTGAGATCGTGGCCGGACTCGTAATAGACGATGTCGTGGGCGATGTACACCGGGGCGGAGGCGTCGTCTTCCGGCGCGGCCTGGCCGTCCACCAGTACGGCTTTGTCGCTGATAAGCACGGTCACGGCCTCGTCCGTTTTCGGGGCGGCGGCAGCGGTGGGCTCTGCCGGGTCCGCCAGATCCCCCTGGGCGCAGCCGGTGAGCAGCGCGGCCGCCAGCAGGGCGCAGAATAGCTTTTTGGCTCTCATGGATCGGTCCTCCGTTTTTCAGATGGCCCAACTATACCGGGAAAATGTGAACAGTTCTCCCGCATCCTGTGGCGAAAATGTAAACTCGCTCACCGCAGCGCCGCGAAAAAGGACCGCAGCAGCGCCGCGCACTCCTCCTCCAGCACCCCGCCGTATATGGCGGGCCGGTGGCCATAGCGCTCCTCGAAGAGGTTGATCACGCTGCCGCAGGACCCGGTCTGGGGCTCCTTGGCCCCGTATACCACCGTGGGGATGCGGGCGTTGATGATGGCCCCGGCGCACATGGGGCAGGGCTCCAGGGTCACATACAGGGCGCACCCGTCCAGCCGCCAGGAGCCCGCCGCGGCGCAGGCGGCCTCGATGGCCTCGATCTCCGCGTGGCGGACGGCGTTCTGCCGCTCCTGCCGCCGGTTCCGGCCCCGGCCGATGACCCGTCCCTCCCGGTCCGTCACCACGCAGCCCACCGGCACGTCCCCCGTTTCCAGCGCCTGGCGGGCCTGGTCCAGGGCCATGCGCATATAGTCCTCCCGTTCCATTCCGCTTCACCTCCCGGCCATTATGCCACACCGGAGGGGAGGAAATAGTTACAAAAGTTCTATAAAAATTACAATTTGGTGTTGCAGTTTTCCGTTTCGGCTGTTTAATTATATATAGAAGCCCAAGTAAGGAGGTCAGACATGCCGCCTTCCGTCCTATCCCAGGAGCAGACCGACGCGCAGGAGTTCATCGTGGGGCTGTATGAACAGTACCGACGGCTGATGTTCTCCACCGCGAGAAAATATACCACCGATCCCCAGGCGGCCGAGGAGATCGTCCAGGACGTACTGGTGAAGCTGGTGGAGAACGTGGACACGCTGCGGCGGGTGGACCGTTGCGTTTTGCCCGCCATGGTTGTTATCATTGTCAGAAACACCGCCATCAACTACCTCAAGCACATGAACGTGGTGCAAAAGCACACGGCGGAGCTGCCGGAGGAGGCGGACGCGCCCAGCGGGGGGCCCACGCTGGACGAGCTGATGGTCCGGGAGGAACAGCTGTCGGCGCTGCGCCGGGTATGGCCCCGGCTGCCGGAGGCGGACCAGCTGCTCCTGAGCGGCCGGTACATATTGGGCCTGGACGACCGGGAGCTGGCCCGGCTGGCCGGATGCAAACCCAGCAGCGTGAGGATGAAGCTGACCCGCGCCCGCAGGAACGCCCTGCGGGAGATGAAAAAGGAACGATGCATCGATGACGAATTGGAACAGACCGAAAACTGATCCGGAGGACGCCCTGCTCCGGAGCCTGATGGCCCAGGTGGTGGGCCAGGAGGGAGCGGCGCTGGACGGAGAGCTGGACGCGCTGGGGGCGGACCCCGCCGCCGCGCCTCCGGAGGGAGCGGACAGCCGCTGCCGGGAGACCATCCGCCAGGCCATGGCCCGGCGCAGCCGCCGGCTGGCCATGGGCAAGCTGCGCCGCCACGCGGTGCGGGCCATGGTGGTGGCGGCGGTGGCGGCCAGCCTTCTCACCGCCGTGTATGCCAGCAGCGACGGCTTTCTCCGGTCCCGGCCCCATCTGACGGTGGTCCGGGACGGGGTGAACGCCCGGTGGAGCTTCTCCGGCGGCGAGGCGGCCCTGCCCGCCGACCAGCGGCTGGACAAGGTGTTCGACCCGGACAAGGCCCCGGAGGGCTATTCCCTGATCCAGTTCCACTCCCTGCCCGGGATGCTGGTGATCCTGTACGGAAACGGCCAGGGGGGCCAGGTGGAAGTGGACATGACCGTGATCGAGCCGGGGGAGAGCTACGCCATGTATGCCGGCTCCCCGGACGGCGGCGAGCAGACCTATGTGCACGGGGCGTACGCCCTGCTGGTAGAGGACGAAGGAAGGATGAGCCTTGCCTGGGCCGACGAGGTCCGGGGGGTGTGGATCGAGATCATCTCCCAGGGCATGAGCCGGGAGGAGATGACGGTCTATGCCGAAGAACTGTTTGAACGGTAAAGGAGGTATGAAGATGAACAAGAGATGGCTGAGCGCGCTGTTGGCGGCGCTGATGATCCTGTGCCTGCCTGTGACCGCCCTGGCGGACGGGGAGGAGGTCCCGGAGCCCGAACCGGCGCAGACGGAGGAGGCCCCGGCGGACGCGCCCCAGACCATGGCCCTGGACGCGCCGGAAGCGGCGGCGGGCGTGACGGTGAGCCTCACCGGCGCGGTGGAGCAGGTGGAGTTCTACCACTATGACGGCCCGGACGGGACCCACTACTACACCCATCCGGAGGGCACCTATTACGGCTATTACGAGAGCGAGTATGCCGACCCAAAGAAGGTTTGGGTGGACGAGAGCGGGAGCCTGGCGACCCAGGTCACCGTGGCGCCCGGGTGCGAGATCGTGTTCAGCGTGGCGCCGGAATATGAACTCACCGTGGACGGCGGGAGCATAGAGAAGGACGAGTTCTCCAACATGCTGCTGGGGAGCAGCAGCGACGATTTTTATGTCTGGCGCTTTGTGACGGTGGCGGCCCCGGAGAGCGGGACCGTGACGGTCAGCGTGGTGCCCACCGACGATATCCTGCCGAAGGTCATCCCGTTTACGTTTTACAACTTCTCCTGGGACGTGGTGTCCTCGGGGGATAACTGGGGTTCCTCCTGGGAATGGGAGGATACTCTGGAGGACGGGACCGGCCGGCGCGTCGTGACCACCGGAGGTGAGTTCGCCTATACGGTGAAGAGCGGCTATACCATTCAGGTGCTGGAGGGCGGCTATGTGGCCGAGGTCACCAGCCCCACCCTGCCTGACTGGGAACCGGGGTGCACCCGCTATGTGCTGCATGTGAACGACGACGCGGAGAGCTTCGCCATCGCGGTGGTGAAGGCCGGCGAGCCCTTCACGGCCCCGGAGGACCAGCCCGCCCCGGAAACGGAAGAGGGCCCCGCCCCGGCGGCGGAGGGACCGGCCGCCGACCAGCCCGCGCCCATCGCCGCCACCGGCACCTTCAAGGACGTGGCGGACAGCGCCTGGTATAAGGACACGGTGGAGCGGGCCTATGCCGCCGGCATGATCGCCGGCACCGGCGAGGACACCTTCTCCCCCAACGCCTGCGCCTCCCGGGGCCAGACCGTGACCATGATCTGGCGCCAGGCCGGGACGCCCATCGCGGAACGGGCCGCCGCGTTCCAGGACCTGACGGCGGACTATTATAAGGACGCGGTCGCCTGGGCCAACGCCATAGGCGCGGTGAACGGCGCCAGCGACAGCTCTTTCGAGCCGGACAGCGCCGTCACCCGGGAGCAGCTGGCGGCCATGCTGTACCGCATGGCGGGCCAGCCCACCCCCTGGTCCGGGAGCCTGCTGGGCAACTATTCCGACGGCGGGGACGTGCAGCCCTATGCCCAGATGGCCATGCAGTGGGCGCTGGATTACGGCATCGTCACCGGCTACGAGGACGGCACCCTCCGTCCCGGCAACCCCGCCACCCGGGCGGAGGTATGCGCCATGTTGCTGCGGTACGACGAGCTGGTGGGCTGCTATCCCACCAGTATGCCCGCCGCCGGCACAGAGCAGCAGCCGGAGGACACGGTGGTGACCTACGAGGCCCCTGCCTCCCACACCGAGCGGAATCTGGACAACCCCAACCTCATCAAGCCCAAGCGGGACAAGATCGACGACGGCCTGTATGACAACGGCGAGGACGGCGGCCAGTGGATACAGCAGTGGTCCGAGACCTACTGGGATCTGGACCGCTCCGGCGAGGACATCATGTGGTGCACCCGGAACCTGACCCGTCTGTACTCCGGCCCGGGGACGAGCTACGAGGTAATCTGCACCCTTTATTCCACCTACGAGGTGTCCCGCCTGGGTCCCGACGAGAACGGCTGGACCCCGGTGGTGTACCACGAGTACGAGACCGGCGAGGGCTTCACCGGCTGGGATTATACCGGCTATGTGCGCACCGACTGCCTGAGCAAGGTCGTACCCAGCCACCCCCATGTGGCGGACTTCTCCTCCGGTCCCGCGCTGGAGAAGTGGTGTAACACCGGCATTCCCGAGGGCGACCTCTACGCCGACTACGGCGCCTCGGCCAACGGCACGTTCTACCACGAAGCCTATGAGCCTGTGATCGACGGCGATACCTACACCTACACCCTCCGGGGCGGCGGCCATATCATCATCCACAATGTGGACCCCGCGGGCATGATCTCCGTGGAGGCCAGCGGCGAAGTGGAAACGCACAGCCTGTTGTTGTTCATTTGCCTTGAAAACGGCTACGGCATCAAGTGTTCCGAGGGCTACGGCGGCGGCTACGGCCTGAGCCCCAGCGGCGACGGCCTGAGCTGTGAGCTGTACTGGGAGACGGACGTCTCCAACGACGAGGACATCGAGATGACTATGATCCATGGCGACGGCGCGCCCCGGGTGCTGCAGGTCACCATCAAGGACCCGCTGGGCGGCAGCAGAGCCGGCGACGGGACCTCCCGGTTCATATTCCTGGACGAAAGCGGCAGCCTTGCCTCCTACCATATGGCGGAGAACTTCTTCAACCTGAAGCCGGGCTATAAGCTGAAGAGCCTGAGCCCCTACGCCAGCGTGGGCAAGGTGGATAACAACGAGCTGCACTTCTTCACCGTGAAGGGCCTGCCCACAGGCACGGACGAGATCTTCTTCGAGGTGGTCCGGGGCTAAAGGGGGCCTCTCTGCCTCGCAGAGTTTGCCGCCGCAGAGGCGAATAAAGTCGGATATGATCTCCGGGGGCGTGTACCTCGGAGATCATACACTTCTCGGCCCGCAAACGAGAACGCCCCGTCCTGAACAGGACGGGGCGTTTTGCGCTGCAGCGGGCCGCGATTTTTTCGTTTGAATGCTGGCATTCAAACGAAACTTACACCATATTGGCCTGGGCGGCGGTGATGATGGCCATGGAATAGACCTCCTCGGCGTTGCAGCCGCGGCTCAGGTCGTTGATGGGGGCGTTCAGGCCGCACAGGATGGGGCCGTAGGCCTCGAAGCCGCCCAGCCGCTGGGCGATCTTGTAGCCGATGTTGCCGGCGTTGATGTCCGGGAAGATGAACACGTTGGCGTAGCCGGCCACCCGGTCGTCCGGGCACTTGGTGTGGGCCACCACGGGGCTCACGGCGGCGTCGAACTGCATCTCGCCGGTGATGGGCACGCTGGGCATGATGGCCTTCACCCGCTCGGCGGCGTTGCGCATCTTGTCCACGTCCTCACCCTTGCCGGAGCCAAAGGTGGAGTAGCTGAGGAAGGCCACCTTGGGGTCGATGCCGAACAGGCGGCCGCACTTCACCGTCTCGGTGGCGATCTCCACCAGGTCGTCCTCGGTGGGGTGGATGTTGATGGCGCAGTCGCCCATGGCCAGGACGGTCCTGTCGCCGGTGGGGCTGGGCTTGACCATGATGAAGCAGGAGGAGACGATCTTGTTGCCCGGCTTGGTCTTGATCAGCTGCAGGGCGGGACGGACCGTGTCGGCGGTGGAATAAGTCGCGCCGCCCAGCAGGGCGTCGGCGTGGCCCATGGCCACCAGCATGGTGCCGAAGTAGTTGCGGTGCTGCAGGGCCTCCCGGCACTGCTCCTCGGTCATCTTGCCGTGGCGCAGCTCCACCATTTTCTGGACCATGGCCTCGGTGTCGGGGTAGGTCTTGGGGTCGATGATCGTGGCGCCCCGGATGTTGAAGCCGTATTTCTGGGCGGCGGACAGGATCTCCAGCTCATTGCCCATGAGGATGGGGGTCAGGAAGGTGCCGGACAGGAGCCGGGCGGCGGCTTCCAGGATACGGGGGTCGTTGCCCTCGGTGAAGACGATCTTGCGGGGCCGGGCGCGCAGGGAGTCGATCAGCTGTTGAAACATGTCGGATTCTCCTCTCTTGATAAAACGTCGTATGTATGATAAGCCGCGGGGCCGGGCCCCGCATCACTTTAAATAAATGATAGCACGCACCAGTGGAAATTGCAAGGCGGCGGGGAAAAAATATCCGCCGGCGGCGGAGCCTCTTGCACGGAGCGGAAGGGCATGGTATAATACGGCTTGTTATCACACTGCAAGCGAGGAAACGAACCAATGAGCGAGCGTGATTTTTGCGCGAATCTGGCCCGGCTGCGCCGGGAAAAAGGCGTGAGCCAGCGAAAAGCGGCCTCCGATCTGCACATCTCCCAGGCTCTGCTGAGCCACTATGAAAACGGCGCCCGGGAGCCGGGCCTGGCCTTCGTGTGCCGGGCCTGTGATTACTACGGCGTGACGGCGGACTATCTTCTGGGCAGGACCACTGCCGCCGGGGGCGCCCGGCTCACCGCCGAGGCGGTCCGGCAGATGGCCCGGCAGCTGCGCCAGATCGCGGAGCAGGCGGAGAGTTATATATGAAGCAGGAAAACATCCGCAACTTCTCCATCATCGCCCACATCGACCACGGCAAATCCACCCTGTCCGACCGGCTCATCGAGCTGTGCGGCGCGGTGGACGCCCGGCAGATGTCCGACCAGATCTTGGACAACATGGATCTGGAGCGGGAGCGGGGCATCACCATCAAGGCCCGGGCCGTGACCCTCACATGGCGGGACTATCAGCTGAACCTGATCGACACCCCGGGCCATGTGGACTTCAACTATGAGGTGAGCCGGTCCCTGGCCGCCTGCGAGGGGGCCGTGCTGGTGGTGGACGCCTCCCAGGGGGTGGAGGCCCAGACTCTGGCCAACACCTATCTGGCCCTGGAGCATGATCTGGAGATCATCCCCGTCATCAACAAGATCGACCTGCCCGCCGCCGACCCGGCCCGGGTGAAGGCGGAGGTGGAGGACATCATCGGCATCCCCGCCATGGACGCGCCGGAGATCTCCGCGAAAAACGGCGTCAACATCCCGGCGGTGCTGGAGGCGGTGCTGGACCAGGTGCCCGCCCCGGCGGGGGACCGGGCGGCGCCGCTGAAGGCCCTGGTGTTCGACAGCCAGTATGACAGCTACCGGGGCGTGATCGTGCTGGTGCGCCTGAAAGACGGCGTTCTCCGCCGGGACATGGACGTGAAGTTCATGGCCACCGGCGCCGTCTATAAAGTGGTGGAGGTGGGCCACCTGCTGCCCACCCGGCTGGAGAGCTGCGACGAGCTGGCCGCCGGAGAGGTGGGCTATTTCACCGCCAGCATCAAAAACGTCCGGGACACCCGCATCGGCGACACGGTCACCGGTGCGGACCGGCCGGCGGCGGAGCCCCTGCCCGGCTACCGCCCCGCCCGGAGCATGGTCTACTGCGGCATCTATACCGAGGACGGGTCCAAGTACCCGGATCTGCGGGACGCGCTGGAGAAGCTCCAGCTCAACGACGCCAGCCTCTCCTTTGAGCCGGAGTCCTCCGTGGCCCTGGGCTTCGGGTTCCGGTGCGGCTTTTTGGGCATGCTCCACCTGGAGATCATCCAGGAGCGGCTGGAGCGGGAGTTCGATCTGGACCTGGTGACCACCCTCCCCTCGGTCATCTACGAGATCGAGATGACCGACGGGACCGTGAAGTATGTGGACAACCCCCACAATTACCCGGAGGTCTCCGCCATCGCCCAGGCTCGGGAGCCCTATGTGAAAATGAGCATCATCACCCCCCAGGAATTCGTGGGCAACATCATGCCCCTGTGCCAGGACCGGCGGGGGATCTATGAGGGCATGCAGTATCTGGACCAGCGGCTGGTGGAGCTGAAATATGAGATGCCCCTGGGGGAGATCATCTATGATTTCTTCGACACCTTGAAGGCGCGGACCAAGGGCTACGCCTCCATGGACTATGAGTTCTCCTGCTATAAGCCCTCGGAGCTGGTGAAGGTGGACCTGCTCCTGAACGGCGAGGCGGTGGACGCGCTGAGCCTCATCGCCCACCGGGACAAGGCCTATCCCCGGGCCCGGCGGCTGTGCGAGAAGCTGAAGGAGAACATCCCCCGGCAGCTGTTCGAGGTGCCCATCCAGGCGGCCATCGGCGGCAAGATCATCGCCCGGGAGACGGTGAAGGCCCTGCGCAAGGACGTGCTGGCCAAGTGCTACGGCGGCGACATCACCCGCAAGAAGAAGCTGCTGGAAAAGCAGAAGGAGGGCAAGAAAAAAATGCGCTCCCTGGGCAGTGTGCAGCTCCCCACCGAGGCGTTTTTGGCGGTGCTCAAGCTGGACGAATAAAAACAAAACGCGGCGGAGGGAGACACTTCGTAAAGAAGTGGTCTCCCTCCGCCTTTTGTAGCAGCCGGAATGATCGGATCGCGGGGTATTTTGCATCCCGCCGAAAAGTGGATCTATCCGAGCGCTCCGTTTGACTGGATCATGTGCTCCCGGATCTCCGTCTCATGTTCTTTGCAATAGGCAAAACTGCTGCGCATGAAACTTTCGATGCTCTGGGACTGGTACATGGCATCCAACGTATCCAGTATCGGCGCGCCGTCCACCTTCGGCTTGGGACTCCATGATCCGCGAGAGCATATAATCCGCCCCGGGATTTACGAAGGTCACATTCATTTGGGT
>CANQUE010000010.1 GCA_947626905.1 uncultured Oscillospiraceae bacterium | reverse complement strand
CCCAGGAACTTGCCGGCGTCGTCGCGGGAGAAGCCGAAGGTCATCTGGGTCAGGTCGTTGGTGCCGAAGGAGAAGAACGCGGCCTCTTTGGCGATGTCGTCCGCGGTCAGCGCCGCACGGGGGATCTCGATCATGGTGCCCACCAGGTACTTCATATCGGACCCGGCGGCGGCGATCAGCTCGTCAGCCGTCTTGACCACCACGTCCTTGACATACTTCAGCTCCTTGACCTCGCCCACCAGCGGGATCATGATCTCGGGCACCAGGTGCCAGTCGGGATGCTTGGCGTTGACGTTCAGGGCGGCCTTGATGACGGCGCGGGTCTGCATCACGGCGATCTCCGGATAGGTGACAGCCAGGCGGCAGCCGCGGTGGCCCATCATGGGGTTGAACTCATGCAGGCCGGCGATGATGGCCTTGATATCGGCCACGCTCTTGCCCATGTCGGCGGCCAGCTTCTCGATGTCGGCTTCCTCGGTGGGCACGAACTCGTGCAGAGGGGGATCCAGGAACCGGATGGTCACCGGGCAGCCCTCCATGGCCTCATAGATGCCCTCGAAGTCGGACTGCTGCATGGGCTCCAGCTTGGCCAGGGCCTTCTCCCGCTGCTCCACGGTGTCGGAGCAGATCATCTCGCGGATGGCGGGGATACGGTCCTCGTTGAAGAACATGTGCTCGGTGCGGCACAGGCCGATGCCCTCCGCGCCGAACGCCTTGGCCTGGGCGGCGTCGTGAGGCGTATCGGCGTTGGTGCGCACGCCCAGACGGCGGTACTTGTCGGCCCAGCCCATGACCCGGCCGAACTCGCCGCTGATGGAGGCGGGCACGGTGGGCACGGCGCCATCGTATATCTTGCCGGTGGAGCCGTCCAGGGAGATCTGGTCGCCCTCATGGAAGGTCTTGCCGGCCAGGGTGAACTGCTTGTTCTCCTCGTCCATGTTGATGGCGGTGCAGCCGGAGACGCAGCACTTGCCCATGCCCCGGGCCACCACGGCCGCGTGGCTGGTCATGCCGCCGCGGACGGTCAGGATGCCCTGGGCGGCCTTCATGCCCTCGATGTCCTCGGGGGAGGTCTCCAGGCGGACCAGGACGACCTTCTCCTTGCGGGCGGCCCACTCCTTGGCGTCCTCAGCGGAGAAGACGATCTTGCCGGAGGCGGCGCCGGGAGAGGCGGCCAGAGCGGTGGCCAGCACGGGGGCCTTCTTCAGGGCCTCGGCGTCGAACTGGGGATGGAGCATGGTGTCCAGGGACCGGGGCTCGATCATGGCCACGGCCTGCTTCTCGTCGATGCGGCCCTCGTCCACCAGGTCGCAGGCGATCTTCAGGGCGGCGGCGGGGGTGCGCTTGCCGTTACGGGTCTGGAGCATGTAGAGCTTGCCGTGCTCGACGGTGAACTCCATGTCCTGCATGTCGTGATAGTGGTCCTCCAGGGTGGCGCAGACCTTCTGGAACTGGGCGAACGCCTCGGGGAACTTCTCGGCCATCTGGCTGATGGGCATGGGGGTACGCACGCCGGCCACCACGTCCTCGCCCTGGGCGTTGGTCAAAAACTCACCGAACAGCTTCTTCTCGCCGGTGGCGGGGTTGCGGGTGAACGCCACGCCGGTGCCGCAGTCGTCGCCCATGTTGCCGAAGGCCATGGACTGGACGTTGACGGCGGTGCCCCAGGAATAGGGGATGTCGTTGTCCCGGCGATAGACGTTGGCGCGGGGGTTGTCCCAGGAGCGGAACACGGCCTTGATGGCGCCCATGAGCTGCTCGGTGGGATCGGTGGGGAAGTCCGCGCCCACCTTTTCCTTATACTCAGCCTTGAACTGCTCGGCCAGCTCCTTCAGGTTCTCGGCGGTCAGGTCCACGTCCTGGGTGACGCCCAGCTTTTCCTTCATCTGGTCGATGAGCTGCTCAAAGTACTTCTTGCCCACTTCCATGACCACGTCGGAATACATCTGGATAAACCGGCGATAGCAGTCCCAGGCCCAACGGGGGTTGCCGGACTTGCGGCTGAGCACATCCACCACGGTCTCGTTCAGACCCAGGTTCAGGATGGTGTCCATCATGCCGGGCATGGACGCCCGGGCGCCGGAACGGACGGAGACCAGCAGGGGGTTCTCCGTGTCGCCGAACTTCTTGCCGGTGATCTGCTCCAGCTTGGCGATATACTCCATGATCTGCTCCTGGATGTCCTCGCCGATCTTCCTGCCGTCCTCGTAGTAGCGGGTGCAGGCTTCCGTCGTGATGGTAAAGCCCTGGGGCACGGGCAGGCCGATGTTGGTCATCTCCGCCAGGTTCGCGCCCTTTCCGCCCAACAGCTCGCGCATGTTGGCGTTGCCCTCCGAGAACAGATAGACATACTTCATTATGCGGTATCCTCCTTGTAAATAGGTGAAATAATTGACCTTTTATAAAAGCGGCGCCAAGATCCGGCGCCCACTTATTTTTAACCTTATATATTAAACGTCAAACCCGATCAATTGTCAAGGAAAAATCCCCCTGCGCCCCCATTTTTCCCGCTTTCCGGCCATCGGCTCCCTTTGGGCGCATATCCGCCCGGCCGCCGGGCCATACTAACGGCGAGGTGATGAGCATGTCTGCCAAGAACAACAAGCACAGCGGCAAAAACAACGGCCAGAACAATGATCGCAGCGGCAACCAGGGCAACAACAGCCAGAACAATAGTCAGAATAACCGTTCCGGCCAGAACAACGGCCAGGATTGAAGGCACGGCCCTGACGTGACAGGGGCAAATCCGCGCCTGGACCCGGAAACGCGCCTGGCGGCCAAATTCGATCACACCGGCATTGCCAAATTTCCCACCGGGACCCGGGAGGACATGGGCATGCGCGTCCGGGACGACTTCGCGGAAGAACACATCCAATAACGGCGTACAAAAAGACGGGGCCCGGCGGCCCCGTCCTCTTTGCTTTTTTCTTTATTGGATATCCGCCTTGTCCACCAGAAGGATCTCTATATCGAAGCTCTTCCCCTCCCGGTACACGCTCAAGGTCAGGCTGTCGCCCACCTTCATATCCTCTTTGATATGATTCACCTGGGCCACGGTGGTGATCGGCCTGCCGTTGACGGCGGTGATCACATCCCCTTTCTGCAGGCCTTTCTCCAGCGCGTCGGAGCCCGGGGACACCTCCGTGACATAGATGCCCTTGGGCAGGCCGTATAGCTCCATGGCCTCGTCGTTCACCGGTCCGGCCACGATGCCGATGGTGGGCTCCCCGGACACCACCCCCTGCTCCAAAAGCTGGTCGGCGATCTGCTTCACCACCGACGAGGGGATGGCAAAGCCGATGCCCTCCACCGTGGCGTCATAGGAGGTCATGACCTTCATATTGGTGATGCCCACCACCTGGCCAGCCGCGTTGATGAGCGGGCCGCCGGAGTTGCCCTCGTTCAGGGCGGCGTTGGTCTGCAGCAAGGTCATGGTATGGCCCTCATAGACCACGTTCCTGTCGATGGCGGAGATGATGCCGTTGGTCATGGTGCCGGTATATTCCTGGCTCAGGGGGTTGCCGATGGCCACGGCCGTGTCCCCCACCTGCAGGTCATCCGATTCCCCGAAGGGGGCCCAGGGCAGGTCCTCCGCCTGTACATACAGCACCGCGATGTCGCTGGCCTCGTCCGCGCCCACCAGCAGGGCGTCAAATTCCCTTCCGTCGGCCAGGATCACCCTGGCCCCGGTGCAGCTTTGCAGCAGGTGGGTGTTGGTGACGATATAGCCGTCCGGAGAGAACACCACCCCGGTGCCCCAGCCGAAACTCTGGCCGTCCAGGTAGGTGCTGATGCCCACCACCGCCGGGCTCACCCGGTCATAGATCTCCTGGAGCGTCAGCTCCTCCTCCGCCCGGGGCAACAGAGACAGCCTCACCCCGGCGCCCGTTTCCGCCCGAGGCATGAAGATCTCGTTGGACAACTGGTAATACTCGTCAAAATAGTCCCGAAAATCCTCATAATAATCGCCCGGGACCTGGACGCCGGACCCGTCCGTCCAGCCGCTCCGGTCCGCAGAGGGCACGCGGGCCGCCACCATCCGGGTCAGCCTCACCGCCTGCCACACGGCGGCGGCCGCCGCCAGGCACAGGATCAGCGCGCAGACCGTGATCCATACCGCCTTCGTCCGGCGGCTGGTCCTGCCGGGCACAGGGCCGGCGGGCTGAGAATAGCCGCTCCCAGGCCCCGGCGCCGGCGCCGGCTCGGTATATGGAACGCTCCGCTCCTCTTGGGCGGGCTGCGCGTACCAATCGTTGTATTGCGGGTTCCTGTCCTGGGCCATAGGGGCTCCTCCTTCTCCGTAGGGCGCGCCGGGCGCGCCCGATCATATTCAGTATGGCTTTAAAGCCGGCAGTCTATTTCGTCCGGGCGGCGTCGCTCTTCCCGCCGCGGCCGGTCTCCGCCAGGGCCAGAGTAAAGGTGAACACAGTGACGCCGTTTTCGCTGGTGACGAAGATATCCTGATCGTGGGCCGCCAGGATCTGCCGGACCATGTACAGGCCCAGGCCCACGCCCTCCCGGTCCTGGCTGCGGGACCGGTCGGCCTTGTGGAACCGGTCGAAGATCAGCGGCAGCTCCTCGGGCGGGATGGTATGGCCCACATCCTGCACGGCGGTATAGGCCTTGCCGCCCTCCTTCCAGACGCTGACGGTGAGGGCGGTCCCCTCCCGGGCGAATTTGATGGCGTTGTCCACCAGGTTGTACACCACCCGGGTCAGCGAGTCGGTGTCGCCCCGGACCAGCAGCGCGTCCTCCGGCAGATGCAGGTCCACGGCCATATGTTTCTTATCCACCCGCTCTTCAAAGCTGAGCATGGTCTGCAGGACCATCTCCCCCAGGTCGAAGGTCTTATCCAAAAGCGCCGGGTCCCCGTCCTGGAGCCGGGACATATCCAGCATGGTCCGCACCAGCCGGCCCAGCCGCTTGGTCTCCGAGGAGATGGTCTGCAGATACTTCTTTTCCTCCTCCGGGGGGATGGTGCCGTCCAGCAGGCCGTCGGCGAAGCCGGAGATGGAGGTCATGGGCGTGCGCAGCTCATGGGACACGTTGGCGATGAACTCCCGGCGGCGGGACTCGTTGCGCTCCAGACTGTCGGCCATGGTGTTGAACGCCTGGGTGAGGGTGCCGATCTCGTCCTCGTCGGGATAGGGGCTGACCCGGGCGCTGTAATCGCCCCGGGCGAACCGGTGGGCGGCCTCCGCCATCTCGTCCAGGGGCCGGGACAGGCGGCGGCCGTTGGCGTATTCAAAGATGACCGCCACGCACAGCACCCCGGCGGCGATGATGATGAACACCAGCAAGAACCCGCCCCATACGCTGAAAAAGTCCGACCCGGCGTAGTTGACGAAGGCGTATCCGGCCACCGGGCCGTCGGCGGCCCGGATCGGCGCCGCCACCACATAATACATCCCCTCATAAAAGCCGTCCAGATCGGTCAGCTCCTCATAGCTGCCGTCCCGCTGCAGCCGGTCCATCACCGACGCCGGCAGCTGCCGGCCGATATAGGGGGAGGCGGCGCTGCGGTCCGAGCTGGAGATGACCGTGCCCTCCGGGTCGCACAGGAAGATATGGTCCCCGGTGCTCTGGGCGATGGCGGCCAGATTCATCCGCATCTCCCAGCTGTCCAGTTCCTCGCCGGTGTGCATGGCCTCGGCGTAGCGGCACACTTCCTCGGCGGTGGCATACAGGCTCTCCTGCTTCTCCCGGATCAGGAAGGCCCGGCCCATGAGGAACATGGTCGTGCCGAACACCAGAAAGCACACCGCGAACATGGCCGCGGTGACCATGAAGTTGCGGAAAAAGACGCTCTGTTTCACCGTTTACGCTTCCCCGACCTCAAATTTGTATCCCACGCCCCACACGGTCTTCAGCCGCCATTTGTCGGAAACGCCCTCCAGCTTCTCCCGCAGTCGCTTGATGTGCACGTCCACGGTCCGGGAATCTCCGAAGTAATCGAAGCCCCACACCTCGTCCAGCAGCTGGTTGCGGGTATACACCCGGTTGGGCGCGCTGGCCAGATGGAACAGCAGCTCCATCTCCTTGGGCGGCGTATCCACCTTGGTGCCGTTCACCACCAGCTCGTAGGAATCCAGATTGATGATCAGCTTGTCGAACTCCAGCCGCCGGGGCCGGTCCTCATCCGGCGCGCCGCCGGTGCGGCGCAGCACCGCGTGGACCCGGGCCAGCAGCTCCTTGACCTCAAAGGGCTTGGTGATATAGTCGTCCGCGCCCATCTCCAGGCCCGCCACCTTGTCCCGGGTCTCCCCCTTGGCGGTGAGCATCACGATGGGCGACTTGGAAAACCCCCGGATCTCCCGGCACACCTGCCAGCCGTCCTTCACCGGCAGCATGATGTCCAGCAGCACGATGTCCGGCGCCTCGCTCCGGGCCAGCTCCACGCCCCGGCCGCCGTCCGCCGCCTGAAGCACCTCAAACCCGTCCCGCTCCAGATACAGCCGCAGCAGCTCCGCGATGTTGCCGTCATCCTCCACGATCAGCGCTTTTTTCGCCATGGCTACGCCCTCCTTCACGCCTCCCGGACGGACCGGAAGCGCCTTGTTCATTCTATCCCAATTATATACCCGGCCGCAACCCTTGGGTGAACAAAATGTAAAAAATGCGAAAGGCGCGAAAAAAAAGACTTTACTTTAGCTCGCTACCATGGTAGTATGCTAAACACAACCCGATAGGAGGACAATGAACATGAAAAAGATACTTGCCGTCATCCTTTCCCTGGCGATGCTCCTGGCCCTGGCCGCCTGCGGCGGCTCCAATGCCGGGGACGCCGAACAGAGCGATCTTGCCTATGTGAAGGACAAGGGCACCCTGGTGGTGGGCATCACCGAGTTCGAGCCCATGGACTACAAAGACGCCGATGGCAATTGGATCGGCTTTGACGCGGACATGGCCGCGGCCTTTGCCGAGAGCCTGGGCGTGGAGGTGGAATTCCAGGAGATCACCTGGGACTACAAGACCCAGGAGCTGGACAACAAGTCCATCGACGTGGTCTGGAACGGCATGACCCTCACCGACGAGGTGACCACCTCTATGGAGTGCTCCAACCCCTACTGCCAGAACGCCCAGACGATCATCCTTCCGGCGGACAAGGCGGCGGACTATGAGACCGTGGAGGATATGAAGGACCTGACCTTCGCCGTGGAGGCCGGCAGCGCCGGCAAGGCGGAGGTGGAGGCCCTGGGCTACACCTTCACGGAGATGGAGACCCAGGCCGCCGCGCTGATGGAAGTGGCAGCCGGCACCTCCGACGCCGCCGTCATCGACCTGCTGATGGCCGCCGCCATGGTGGGCGAGGGCACCAGCTATCCCGACCTGGTCAACACCTTGAACCTGAACAGCGAGCAGTACGGCGTGGGCTTCCGCAAGGGCTCCGACCTGGCCGCGGCCCTGAACGACTTCTTCGCCGCCAGCTATGCCGACGGCTCCATGCAGGCCATCGCCGAGACCTACGGCGTCCAGGCCGCGCTGATCGAGCAGTGATCATCCTGCCCGTCCCGGTCCGCCTCCCCCCTTGCCGGGGGAGGCGGCAGCCCCCTCATCGGAGGGGGTCATTCGTGTGATGAAGGAGTCCCGCATATGAACCTGATGCTCCAGCAGTTCCCCGTGGTGTTCCAGGCGCTGAACGTGGGCTTTCTGCAGACCCTGAAGCTGTTTTTCGTCACCGGCCTGGGGGCCATCCCCCTGGGGCTGGTGATCGCCTTCGGCTCCATGAGCCGCTTCAAGCCCCTGAGCGCCCTGACCCGGCTGGTGATATGGGTGGTGCGGGGCACGCCTTTGATGATACAGCTGCTCATCATCTACTACTTCCCCGGCATCGAGCTGCACAACAACTGGTGGGGCGGCGGCGAGTCCGGGCGGTTTCTGGCCTCCTCTATCGCCTTCATTTTCAACTACGCCTGCTACTTCTCCGAGATATACCGGGGCGGCATCCAGTCCATCCCCAAGGGCCAGCAGGAGGCGGGGCTGGTGCTGGGCATGACCCGCGGGCAGATATTCTATAGAGTGACGCTCCTGCAGGTCATCAAGCGCATCGTGCCCCCCATGTCCAACGAGATCATCACCCTGGTGAAGGACACCGCCCTGGCCCGGATCATCGCTCTGCAGGAGATCATTTGGGCCGGTCAGTCCTTCATGAGGGGCTCCCACGGCATCTCCGGGGCCATCTGGCCGCTGTTTTTCACCGCCGTGTACTATCTGCTGTTCAACGGCGTGGTCACGGTGGCCCTGGGGCGGCTGGAAAAGCGCCTGGACTATTTCCGCTGAGAGGAGGCACGCCCATGGCTATCCTGGACGTAAAAGATATCCGCAAGCGCTTCGGCAACACGGAGGTGCTCAAGGGCATCAGCTTCTCCCTGGAGCAGGGGCAGGTGCTGAGCATCATCGGCTCCTCCGGCTCCGGCAAGACCACGCTGCTGCGGTGCCTGAACTTTTTGGAAACGCCGGACGGGGGGTCCATCGCCGTCAACGGCCAGGTCCTCTTTGACGCGGCCGCGGCGGCCTCCCGGCGGGAAGCGGACATCCGCCGCAGCCGGCTGCACTTCGGGCTGGTGTTCCAATCGTTCAACCTATTCCCCCAATACACCGCCCTGGAGAACGTGATGCTGGCCGGACGGCTTTTGGCAAAGGAGCAGCCGGACTATAAGGCCCGCAAAAAGGAGCTTCTGGACCAGCTGGACCAACGGGCCCGGGCGCTGCTGGACCAGATGGGCCTGTCCTCCCGGATGGACAGCTACCCCCACCAGCTGTCCGGCGGCCAGCAGCAGCGGGTGGCCATCGCCCGGGCCCTGGCTTTGAGCCCGGACATCCTGTGCTTTGACGAGCCCACCAGCGCCCTGGACCCGGAGCTGACCCACGAGGTGCTGCGGGTGATCCGCTCTCTGGCGGACCAGCGCACCACCATGATCATCGTCACCCATGAGATGGCCTTTGCCCGGGACGTGTCCAGCCGGGTCATCTTCATGGACGGCGGCCAGGTGGTGGAGGAGGGTCCCCCCAGCCAGGTGCTGGAAGACCCGGTCCAGGAGCGGACCCGCCGGTTCCTGGAGAGCTATCACCAGAGCGATCGCTTCACCGGCCCTTGATTTTCCCCCCGATATCAGGTAATATAAAGCCGCACGGGACCCGTGCGGCTTTTATCTTTCCCGAGGAGGATCGGCATGAGAACGTTTCGGACCCTGGTCTGCCTGCTTCTTTGTTTGGCGCTGCTCCTGCCCCTGACCGCCTGCGACGGCGGA
This sequence comes from uncultured Oscillospiraceae bacterium, assembly GCA_947626905.1. GTDB lineage: Bacteria > Bacillota > Clostridia > Oscillospirales > Oscillospiraceae > CAJOIG01. The sequence continues at coordinate 42,871 of CANQUE010000010.1, read as the reverse complement.
GGGGGCTACCGGATAGTGGACGATTACTCCGGCGAGACCAACTATTATCTCGCTTTCCGCAAGGGGGACAGGCTGCGGGACTATGTGTCCGCCGCGCTGCAGGTGCTGGCCTCGGGCAACACCCTGCGCATCCTCTCCTCCAACTGGTTCGGAGAGGACCTGATCTCCGTCAGGGGAAACGAAACGGCGCTGGAAGAGCTCCAGGAGGAAGTCCCCCACCGCACCATCACCGTGGGGGTGGACATATCCAATATGCCCCTGAGTTATTTTGAGAACGACGGCTACCGGGGCTTCGACGTGGAGCTGATCGGCTATGTCTGCGGCCTGTTGGGCTGGGATCTGCTGATCTACCCCATCGACCTGGCGGACGCCACCATCGAGCTGAACGCCGGAAACATCGACGTGGCCATGTCCGTGCCGGAATCCGACGTGGGGGATCTGGACGTGTCCCCCGCCTATCTGACCAGCCGGTATGTGCTGGTGGCCCGGACGGGCAGCCACATCCGCCGCCGGTCCGGCCTGAAGGGCAAGACGCTGGGCGTGACCGTGGCGGACGAGCGGGTGCTGTACACCGACGAAAAATTCGTGAAGAGCCTGGGCTCGGTCACATATCAGACCAATACGGAGGGCCTGTTCCAGGCCCTGATGATGGGCGAAGTGGACGGCGTGCTGTCCTCCAGCCTGGTGACGGCGTACTACATGAAATAGACGATATGGACCGGCAAAGCCTCCCCCGGGCGGGGGAGGCTTTTTCTGTGATCCCGGCCGGCGGTCTTTCCCCGGCCCGGCAGGTCAATACTTGCTCAGCGACACATCGCCGCCGATGCTGGTCAGCGTATATCGGCGCTCACAGGCGTCCTCCGTCCCGGGCCACTTTCTGAACGGCCGCAGGTCCACCCGGCCGCCGATGCTGGAGATCTGCACCTGGAACGGGCCGTTATCCGGGATGCGGGCGCTGACGTCGCCGCTCTTGGAGGACAGCGCCATGGCGTCCGGCAGGGTCATGCTCTCCACATGGATGTCCCCGCTGTAGGATTCGGCCCGGACCTTTGCCACAGAGCCGGACAGGGTGATGTCCCCGGCGGAGGAGAACACCTCCGCCTCGCCCACCGGGCCCTCCAGCGCCACGTCCCCGTTGTACGACTTCACCCGCAGCTCCTCCGCGCCGCCGGTCAGGGCGATATCGCCGCTGGCCGATCTCACTTCCGCCCGCCGGCAGTCCTGCACCCGGCAGTCCACGTCCCCGTTGGCTGTTTCCACGGCCAGCTCTCCGACGCTCCCCTCCAGGGAGATATCCCCGCTGGCCGACTTCAGCCTCGCCTTCCCGCAGCTGCGCACCCGGCAGCTCACGTCCCCGTTGGCCGTCTGGACGGTGAGCCGATCGACCTCCAGCTCGTCGCCCATGTCCACGTCGCCGCTGGCTGTGAACACCCGGATGCTCTCCCAGCGCCGGGCCGGGATGGTCAGGGACACGTCCTGGCTGGACGCGCCGCGGAAGGTGAAAAACTGGTTGCTGGCGGTGGATTTGGGCTGGACGGTGAGCACGCCGTCCGCCGTCACGAACACATCCAGCCGGGACAGATTCCCCTCCAGCCGGACAGGGCTGTCCGGGTCGTCGTCCAGATACAGGTCCACGTCGCCGCCGGCCGTTTCCATGTCCAGGCGAAAGACCCCCTGAGAGGGGACGCTCTGCTCCTCTTTTTCGCCGCCGCCCGGGCCCTCAAAATGGATCTCCGTCGTACCGCTCCGATAGGTCCGGCCGTCGGAGAAGACCGCCTCGGACACGTTCCCGTCCCGGTCTATGTCCACGGATGTCACATCTTGGCCGCTCCACCGCACGCCGCTGCGCTTCAGCTTTCCCAGGGCGTCCTCCGCGGCCTTCACGGCCTGGTCCGCGATCTGCCCCAGGGAGCGGACCAGCCCGTCCAGGCTGTCCTTCTCCCCCGTCCGGGCCGGCCCTTCCGGCTCCAGACTGTTCAGGTACGCCGTCAGCTCGTCCACGTCCCCCAGCTCACCCATGGCCCGCCCATAGGCCTCCTCCGCCGGCATCCCGGCGGACACCATGTCCTGGTACCGGCCGGTGAGATTCTCCGCCAGCTCCTCCGTCATCTCCGATTTGGCGTCGCTCTCCGCCGCTCCGGCCAGCCGGGCGGCGATATCGTTCATGAATCTTCTCTTGATCTCCTCCATTTTTCAGCCCTCCTCAAACTCGATCAGCGCGTTCAGCACGCGCCGCGTCTGCTCCCACTCCCGCCGGTCCGCCGCCAGCTGCTCTCTGCCCGCCGGGGTGATGGCGTAATAGCGCCGCCGGGCGCCGGGCCCGTCCTCTCCCCAGTAGGCGGTGATCATGCCGTTTTGCTCCAGGCGCCGGAAGGCGGTGTACAGCGTGGCCTCCTTGAAACCGTACGCCCCGCCGGTGCGCTGGGCGACGGTCTTGTTGATCCTCCATCCGTAACTGTCGCCGGCCTCCAGCTGGGCCAGGATGATGGTATCCGTGTGTCCCCGCAGGATGTCCGCGGATATAGGCATGCCGCTCCCTCCTTATGTTCGATATACTTCATCAGCCGATGTACTTTCCAATGGCAGGATACCACATGATACCTCGCCTGTCAAGGTATATCTGCAAAAATATTTCCCGCCCTCGCAGGGGGCGGGAAATATCCTTCCTCTATTGCAGCAAACACAGGATGAGCCCGTAGATCACCGAGGCGGACAGGCCGAAGGTGATCACCGGGCCGGCGATGGTGAACATCTTCGCCGCCGTGCCCAGGATGAAGCCCTCCGTCTTGAATTCCAGGGCCGGGCTCACCACAGAATTGGCAAAGCCGGTGATGGGCACCAGCGTTCCCGCCCCGGCGAACCGGGCCAGCTTGTCATATACGTTCAGACCCGTCAGCAGCGCCGAGAGGAAGATCAGCGTCATGCTCACCGCCGTGGCCGCGTCCTCCTCCCCCAGGCCGGCAAAGTCTTTGTAAGCCATGGAAAGGCCCTGGCCCAGGCAGCAGATCAGCCCGCCCACCACGAAGGCCTTGACCAGATCCTTCCCCACCGGGGAGCCGGGGGCCATGCTCTTGATATACTCGTTGTACTCTCTGTTGGTCATATTCACGTTCGATCACCTGCCGCTAGTATGGCCCGGGACCGGCGGAATATGCGGGCATGGACGATTGCCAAACGGGAAAACTTATCGTATAATACAGTTAATAATATACAACTTTGGAGGTCGCCATGAAGTCGAAAAAAACGCTCGCCTCCCTGTTGTGGACCGGCGGAGCCATTGTGGCGGGCAACGCGCTGCTGGCCTTCGCCGTGGAGGCCTTCATCGTCCCCCATGGCATCATCATGGGCGGCACCACCGGCCTGGCCATCGTGCTGGACGGATTGGTGCCCATCGACCGGGCCATGCTGGTGCTGATCCTCAACGGGGCACTGCTGGCCCTGGGCGGCATCATACTGGGCCGGAAGCTGGTGGCCACCACCGTGGCCAGCTCTCTGCTGTATCCGCTGTTCCTAGGCCTGCTGGAGCGGGTGCCCGGCGTCGCCGCCCTCACGGACAATATGCTCCTGGCGTCCCTGTTCGGCGGGGTGCTGCTCGGCGCGTCCCTGGGCATGGTGATGCGGGTGGGCTCCTCTACCGGCGGCATGGACATCGCCAGCCTGATCCTGCACAAATGGACCCATGTGCCCCTGTCCACCTGCGTGTACGTTCTGGACGTGACGGTCATCGGCAGCCAGGCGCTGTTCGCCGCCTCCTTTGAGCCCATACTGTGCGGGCTGGTGGTGCTGGTGCTGGAGTCCATCATGCTGGACAAGGTGATGATCCTGGGCCAGGCCCAGATCCAGCTGTTCATCATCTCCCAAAAATACGATGAGCTGCGCCAGCTGCTTCTGACCAGGCTCCAGGCCGGCGTCACCATGATCGAGGTCCAGACCGGGGCCCTCCAGGAGCGGCAGCAGGGGGTGCTGTGCGTGATCCCCAACCGGAAGCTGTTCAACGCCAAGGAGATGATCCAGGCCGTGGACCCGGCGGCGTTCATCACCATCACCCAGGTGAAGGAGGTCCGGGGCCGGGGCTTCACCCTGGAGCGGAATTTCCTCCTGCCGGAGCAGGAAACGGAATAAGCCCCTATGGCGCGTCCCCGGGACAGGCTGTCCCGGGGACGTATTTTTTATCGCTCTATTGCGGCGGGGCCATATAGCCCCGGTCCAGGGTGATCTGACACGCCGCCCCGGGATACAGCTCCCGGACCGCCTCCTCCGCCTGGCGCCGCAGCTGCTCCTCCGGAAGGGCCACCTCCGCCGGGATATAGCAGTCGAACTCCACCCGGGTCCCCGCCTCGCCCTTTTCCAGGCGCAGGTCGTGGACCGCCGCCCGCCGGTCGATGCCGCCCAGCCGCTGGGTCAGATGGTCCCGCAGCCGGTTCTCCGCCGTATCCGCCTGAGAGATGGGGTCGTACTGGAACAGGATATGCAGCCCCTCCTCCTGGAGGAACTGCCGGGCCAGTGCGTCCAGCGTCTGGTGCCACACCGCCGGGTCCACCTCCGCCGCCATCTCCACATGGGCGCTGGCGAACCGGCGGCCGGGGCCGTAGTCATGCAGCATCAGATCATGGGTGCCGATCACCCCGGGGCAGGCCATGATCCGCCGGCGGATGGCCTCGATCTCCTCCGGCTCCGGCATTTTCCCCAGCAGCGGGTCCAGGGTGTCCCGCACGAGGGTATAGCCGCTGTACAGCACGAACGCCGCCACGCCGATCCCCAGCCATCCGTCCAGGTCCAGCCCGGTGAGCCGGCCGGCGGCCATGCCCAGCAGGACCACGGCGGTGGCGATCACGTCGTTGCGGCTGTCCGCCGCCGTGGCGGTCAGGGTCCCGGAGCCGATGCGGCGGCCCGCCTCCCGCTGGAACGCCATCATCCACAGCTTGACGGCCATGGACCCGGCCAGCACCGCCGCCATGAGCCAGGAGAAGGCCGGCTTTTCCGGGTGGAGCACCCGCAGTACGCCGCTGCGCGCCAGCTCCACGCCCGCCGCCAGGATGAGCACCGCCACCGTCAGCCCCGCCAGATATTCATACCGGCCGTGGCCATAGGGATGCTCCGCGTCCGCCGGGCGGGCCGCCAGCCGAAAGCCCAGCAGGCTCACCACATTGGAGGCCGCGTCCGACAGATTGTTCACCCCGTCGGCCACCACCGCCACCGATCCGGCCGTCAGCCCCACCAGCAGCTTCATCAAAAACAGCAGCCCATTGGCCCCGATGGCGATCACGCTGGCCAGCCGCCCGTAAGCCAGGCGCACCCGGCTCAGCTCCGTGCGGTCATAGTCCTTTATATACTTTGCGGCCAGACGCTGAAACATCCTTCATCCTCCCCCGGGGTCTGCGCCATAGTATGCCTCTGCCGCCGCCGCTGTTACCGGCCCTGCTCTTCAAATTCCGCCAGCGTCACCGTCTGGCCCCCATGGGTCCGGGACCACTCCGCCGCCAGGGCCATCACATGGCTCTCCACCGAGGCCTCCACGCTGGTCAGGCCGTCCACCCGCCCCGCTTCCAGCAGGTCGAAAAGCCCGTCCAGCAGCCCGTAATCTCCGCCGCCGTGGCCGGAGAAGGCGCCGCCGCTCTCATTCAGGTCGATGATCTGCTCCGGCCCGCCGAAGGGCAGCAGCCGCAGCCGGTTCTCTCCCATATCCCCCTCGATCTGGCCGGCGGTGCCGGTGATCTTCACCGTGCGGTAGCACCGGTCCGTGAAAGCGCTGACCGTAAAGGACCCGGTAATGCCTGTTTCAAACAGCATGTTCACCGTCTGGTGGTCCGCCACGTCGTTGTCGCAGCGGTACACGCACCGGCCGTACGGGCCTGTGCGCAGGGCGGCCAGGAGCTTGTCCGGGTCCGGGTCTGTGGCCACCACGTTCACCGGCCAGCCGTCCTTCACCCGCTCATAGCCGCAGTGGGGATCGGTCAGATACAGCCGCCGGGCGTCGTAGAGGCACTTTTCGCTCACCGGGCAGTCCAGGCACCGCTCCGCCGAGCCGGCGGGGGCGTTCTCCCGTCGGAACCAGTCCAGGGAGCCGAAGCTCTGCACCGCCAGGCACCGCTGGCCCGCCAGCCAGCGGAACAGGTCCATATCGTGGCAGCATTTGGCCAGGATCATGGGACTGGTCTCATCCTCCCGCCGCCAGTTGCCCCGCACGAAGCTGTGGGCAAAGTGCCAGAAGGCCACGTTTTCCGTCGCGTCGATGGTCTGCACCTTTCCCACCGCGCCCCGGTCCAGCAGCTCGTGGAGCGCGGCATAAAACCGGGTATAGCGCAGCACATGGCACACCACCACCGCCCGGCCTGTTTCGGCGGCCTTTTCCCGCAGGGCGATGCACTCCGCCAGATCCGGGGAGATGGGCTTTTCCAACAGCACGTGATAGCCCCGGTCCAGGGCCGCCAGGGCGTTTTTCACGTGGGTCCTGTCCTGGGTCGCCACGATCATCACGTCCGCCAGCCGGGGCTGGGCCAGCAGCGCCTCGTCAGAGGAAAAGCACATCTCCGGCGCCACGCCGTATTCCTCCCGCAGCTTCTCCAGCCGCTCCGGCCGCAGGTCCGCTCCCGCCACCACGCGCATCCGCTCCGGATGCTCCTTGGCATAGGGGGCGTAAGCGTCCAGGCCCCGGCTGCCACAGCCGCATATAGCCACTGTGAATCCTGCCATGATATCCACCTCGCCGTTTTCTTTGATCCTTTGATTATATTCCTTCCCCAGGCCTTGGTCAACGCTAATTTGCCCCCGCCCGTGACTGGGCGGAGGCGGGAACTCTATTGTTGTATCTGCGCCAGGACGCTCTCCACGCCGGCGTTTTCGCCGCCGCCCAGGATATACAGCGTCCCGTCCGCCATGGTCACCTTCAGCCATGGCCCCTCCCGGGGGTCCAGACACAAAGTGGCCCGGCCCCACTGGGTCTGGAACGTCCCCTTGAGCAGGCTGTCCATCCCCACGCCCCAGACACGGGCCGTGATGGCCGGCAGCGTGTCCAGAAGCTCCGCGTCCGCTATCTCGTCCAGGGGCATCTCATAGCGGGCGCCGTAGTTGGCCGCCACCAGCGCCCCGTCCTCGATCTTCAGCGGCAGCGGCGCGGCGGACATCATATTGACGTATACCCCCAGCAGGGGCATCGCCACGAACAGCAGCGCCAGCGTGAATACCGCGACCGCCTTTCCTCCCGGCCGGGCCAGATTCACGGTGGTGTTGACGCCGGTGCGGGCGTTGACGATGGTGCGGCTGTCGTTGGGGTCGTAGTAGACCTGGCCCCAGAGCCACTTGTCGTCTTCGTCCACGTAAAAGCCCTCGCCGCTGGAAGCGGTGAGTTTCTCCTGCACCCGCCGGACCCGGAGCTCCAGCGCCACGGCCACGGCGCACACCCCGATGCCCAGGGCCGCCGTGAGCCAGACCATGGCCCCGCCGGCGGGGACCACCGCCGTGCTCAGCCAGATGCCGAGGCTGACCGCCGCCATCATCCAGGCGCACAGCACCCACACCCGGTCCCAGGCCCGGCGGCGGACCCGGGTCAGCGCCGCCGTCACAGCGTCGTTCTCGTCCACTGTTTCCGACCGGTTGCGGTACAGGTACTTCGCCCCCGCCCAGCAGCCCAGGGCCAGCGCCGCGTCCAGCAGGTACGAAAACCAAAGCTCCCGGTCGAGCGCCGCCGGCACAGCCGCGATCACCGCCGCGGCGACGAACCACCACACGCCGGGCCGCTTCACCGGCGCGGCCGCCGCGGTGACGCTGGCGGCCCGGACGGCGGGCACCGTCCAGTCCCGCGCCCGCTTCACCGCCTTGAGCCTGCCGTTATACCGGGCATAGATGACGAACTGGGCCGCCATCAGCAGGTCCACCCACAGGCACAGCGCCAGCAGCTCGGTCCCCTCGCCCAGCAGCGCGGCGCACAGCGCCGCCAGCGCCAGCATCCCCAGGCAGAGAAGGATCTGCGCCCGCCTGAAGCCCTTCAGCAGCCGCTGCACCTCCGGGTCCATCCGCCCCTTCAGGGGGAACGTGACTCCTACGACCAGGTTTTTCTTGAATTTGGCCTCGTTGCAGTTGACGATACACAGCAGCACCGCCACCGGCGCGGCGACCAGCCACACAAAGACCGTTATATTCATCCTTCTCCCTCCTCATAGAGCTCCCGGCACAGCCGCAGCGCCTGGTCCACGTCCAGCCCCGCCAGCCGCAGCTCCCCCAGCCGCAGCCGCAGGCCCTCCACCGTTTCCCGGGAGGGCCCGGCCGGTTCCTCCCGCTCCGCCACCACCGCGCCCAGCCGCCGGTCGGTAGCGATATATCCCTCCTGGCGCAGCAGCTGATAGGCCTTGCTGACCGTCATCATGTTGATGCCGCACTCCTCCGCCAGGGCCCGGATGGTGGGCAGCCGCTCCCCGGGGCGGAGCTGTCTCTGGGCGATGCCCAGGACGATCTGGTTGCGGATCTGCATATAGATGGGCTGGTCGGACCCAAAATCCAGCTTTAAAAGCATCGGTGCTTCCCCTTATGCATTATTTGCATTACTTAATATAATGCAAATAACTTCTTTCTGTCAAGTCTTTTTCCTGTTTGTCTTTTTTTAGTCGAAATAATGATTGAATTTCTCCGGCCGTACATCTATAATGCAACTGTGACCTGACGCCAAAACTGGGGAGTTACAGCGAAAGACACGGTACAACGGATCGCTATATCCATGCCCGCGTCCTTCGGCGCGGGCAATTATTATTCACAGGAGGAGAAGTATTCTTATGATGGTTACGCGCGTTGCCGTACTCGGCATCATTGTGGAGAATCTGGACGCGACAGACCAGCTCAACGCCATTCTGCACCGGTATTCCGGCTATATCCTCGGCCGGATGGGCATACCCTATCGGGACAGAGAGATCAACATCATCAGTATCGCCGTCGACGCGCCCCAGGATGTGACCAACACCATGGCCGGCGAGATCGGCGCTCTTCCCGGCGTGAACGTAAAGACCGCCTATTCCCACGTCATCACCAGGTCCTAAGACCTTTGAAATCTGGAGTGTGCCCCCTATGAAGCGTATCGTTCCGATGCTGCTGGCGCTGGCCCTTCTGGCAGGGCTCGCCGCCTGCGGCGCCCCGCCGGCGGCGGACGCCGCTCCCACGGAACAGCCCGCCCCCGCCCAGCCGGCGGAGACTCCCGTCCCGGAGGCGGAGACCCCGACGCCGGAACCGAGTCCCACGGAACAGCCCGCCGCGCCCAGCGTGATGGTCCTCAACGGCGCCACCGGCTTTGGCATGGCGAAGCTGATGGACGCCGCCGCCCAGGGGACCGCGGCGCTGGATTACGATTTTTCCGTGGAAACGGACGCCAGCACCGTCACCGCCGCCCTGGTGAGCGGCAGCTGTGACATCGCGGCCCTTCCCACCAACGCCGCCGCCGCGGTCTACAACAAGACCCAGGGCGGGGTGCAGCTTCTGGCCCTGAACACCCGGGGCGTGCTGTATCTGGTGGTGAACAGCCAAAAAGCGGCGGTGGACAGCCTGGCCGATCTGGAGGGGATGACCGTATACGTCCCCGCTCAGAATCCCGCCTTTATCTTCCAGGCCCTGTGCCAGGCCGCCGGCGTGAACGTGACGGCGGACGACACCTATGCCCAGCCTGCCGACCTGCGCACCGCCCTGGCGGCGGGCGAGGTGGATGTGGCCGTGCTGCCCGAGCCCATGGTGACCATCGCCCGGGCCGCCAACCCGGACCTGACCGTGGCGCTGGACCTGACGGCGGAGTGGGACAAGGTCTATCCCGCCGGGAGTCTGGTCCAGGGCTGCGTGGTGGCCCGGACCGAGTTCGTCCAGGCCCACCCCGACGCGGTGGACGCCTTTTTGGCCGAGTATGCCGATTCCGTGGCTCTGCTCACCCAGGACCCGGAGGCCGCCGCCGGACTGATCGAGCAGACCGGCGTTTTCGCCCAGGCCGCCGTGGCACAGAAGGCCATCCCCTACTGCAATGTGTGCTTTATCACCGGCCCGGAGATGAAGGACGCCATGAGCGGCTATCTCTCGGTCCTGTATGAATTTGCCCCCCAGTCTGTGGGCGGAGCCCTGCCCGGAGACGATTTCTATTACGGCGCCTGATATGCGCCGGCGCGGAACAACGGCAAAGAGCCTGGGCGCCCTGGCCTTTTGGCTGGGCGTCTGGGCTCTGTTGTCTGTGCTGGTCGCCCGGCCGCTGCTGCTGCCCGCCCCCTGGGCCGTGGCGGAGCGGCTGATCCGGCTGGCCGGGACGGCGTCTTTCTGGAAGATCACCGCCGTGAGCCTGGGCCGCATCCTGCTGGGGGCGGCGCTGGGCATCCTGGCGGGGATCGCCGTGGCCGCCGGGACCAGCCGCTCCCAGTTTCTGGACACGGTGCTTTCCCCCATGCTCTCGGTGATCCGGGCCACGCCTGTGGCCAGCTTCATCCTGCTGATGCTGATATGGGTGGGCCGGGACATACTGCCTTGCGTGATCGTGTTTCTGATGGTGCTGCCGGTGGTCTGGGGCAACGTGTCCGCCGGGGTGGCCGCCACGGACCGGCAGCTTTTGGAGATGGCGCGGGTCTACCGCCTGAGCCGCTGGCAGACCGCCCGGCGCATCTATATCCCCTCCGTCGGGCCCTATCTTCTCAGCGCCTGCCACACCAGTCTGGGGCTGGCCTGGAAATCCGGCGTGGCGGCGGAGGTGCTCACCATGCCGGCGCTGTCCATCGGCCGGCGGCTGTACGAGTCCAAACTGTACATGGAGATGACTGATCTCTTTGCCTGGACGGCCATAGTCGTGCTGTGCTCCATCGCGCTGGAAAAGATGTTCGCGGCCCTGGTCCGCAAACTGCGGCGGCGCCGGATGCTGGGAGGGAGAGGGCTGTGATACACTTCGACAACGTCACCCTGGCCTACGGGGACAAGGCCGTCCTGACCGGCTTGGACCTGCACGTCCCCCCCGGCGCTCACGTGGCCCTCACCGGCCCCTCCGGCTGCGGCAAGACCACGGTCCTGTCCCTGGCCGCCGGACTGCTGCGGCCCACCGCCGGTACGGTACGTGTGGCCGCCCGGCGCACGGCCTATGCCTTCCAGGAGCACCGCCTTCTCCCCTGGCGCACCGCAGCGGAAAATGTGAATCTGGTGCTGGGCGACAGCCAGGCCACCATGCCCAGGGCCCTGGAATGGCTGGATCTGGTAGGCATGGCCGACGCGGCGGAGCGGCTGCCCCACGCCCTGTCCGGCGGGATGCGCCAGCGGGTGAATCTGGCCCGGGCCCTGGCCTGCGAGGGGGACCTGCTGCTGCTGGACGAGCCGCTCAAAGAGCTGGACCCCAGCCGCCGGGACAGCATCCTCTCCCTTCTGCAAAGCCGCAGCGCCGGCCGGACCCTGCTTCTGGCCACCCATGACCGGGAGGAGACCGGCTCCCTGGCCGATCAGACATACGCCTATCATAACGGCCGGTTTGAACCGGTATAAAGGAAAACCGCTGCCTCAGGGCAACGGTTTTCCATCCCGATCAAGTTTACATAAAACATTATCCCAACTCCGGGCAGGGCCCCTTCAGCTCCGCAAGCAGCTCCTGGGGGGACAGGATCTTCGGCACCGGGAGCTTTTCCTCCCAGCGGGCGCAGACCGCCGCCAAATACTCCCCGTCCAGGTCGTATTCCCCGAACTGCCAGCCAGACACCCCGTGGATCACGTCCTCTTGGTCCAGGCTCAAAAGCTGGTCATGGCTCACGGCCTTGACCCATGCCTCCTTCCGGGTCCAGATCCGGAAAAATGCCCCGATCTGCTCCGCGGGGGGCTGTTCGGCCAGCCAATCCCGCTCCCGGAAGTGGAACCGGCGGGCCACCGACAGGTGCACCGGTTTGATCTGCTGCACGTCCACGCCCACATGCCGGTCGCTGACGGCGCACATGGCATAGGGTCCCGAGTGGGACAGGCTGAAATGCACGTCCTCCCGCTGGGCGAACACAGGCTTTCCCGCCTGCAGGAACCGCACCGGCTCCTCCGGGTGGATGCCGTGGCTCTCCATCGCATACCGCCACAGCAGGCCCGCCCCCAAGCTGGCCTCCCGGGCCGCGGCATAGCGCAGCCGCTCCAGCCTCCGGCGCCGCCACCGGGGCAGCAGCACGGCCTGTTCCTCCGATACAGGCGCGCTGTTTTTCAATATAAAAATATCAGTCATAATAACTCACCAATCCGGCGTATACCAGTAGTTGTAAATGAGATAATTCTGTATCCGGAACAGATCCAGGTCGGCATGCCGCTCCGGCCGGGCATCCTCCAGCTCCACGTCATAGATCCAGTCGATCCCGTCCTCCGGAATGACCACGAAGCTGTGGGCCCCGTTGAATTGGTTGATCGTGGCGGATACGATCTTGGCGTCCTCCCCCAGACACCTGGCCAGCAGGCCGAAGGCAGCCGCGTAGCCGTAGCAGGTACCGCCGCCGTTGCGGAAAAAGCGGACGGCGCGCTTACACTCCCAGCCGGTCTCGCCTTCCTCTTCGATCATCTGGTCCAGGGGGGTCACCTTGTATTCAAAATTGTTTTTTACGTAGAGATATACCGCCTCCAGGGCCTCCCGGCCGGACAGTTCGTTGGCGCCGCTGTCCTCCAGGGCCTGGGCCAGGTACCCGTCCAGCTCCCGGTTGCCTGTGGTATATCCCCCGTCCGGTCCGAAGGACCAGACGCCGACAGACGTGTTTTCCGCCGGAACGCCGCCCTCTGCCACGGCGTAAAGCCAGCCGTACAGCCGGTACAGCCCCGGCTCCTTCCAGGCGGGACGGCCGTTCGTCACCGCGTCGGCCACCGCCTGCCATCCCTCGTCGGCCCGGGTCATGTCGGAGGGCACGCACCCGCCCAGGAACAGGCGGTCCTCCTCCAGCATCTCCCGGCCGGACAGTTCGACGAGCACTGCGGCGGCCTCCCGCCGGGTCAGGGTATCCTCTCCGGTAAGCTCCTCCGCCAGGGCCGCCGCCCTGGCCCGTTCTTCCCCGGCCAGCCGCTCTGCCAGCCGCTCCATGAACCGGCCCAGTTCCCCCCGGGTCAGGGGGTCGTCAGGCCGGAAGCTGTCGTCCTCCGGCAAAAGTCCCGCAGCGTCCAGCCGGGCCGCGGCGTGATAGCGGCCGTCGCCGGCCGGCAGATCGGTCCACCGGCTCTCCCCCGCGCTCCGCCGGAGCCCTTCCAGCATGTGGACCATCCACTGGGCCATCTCCCCTCTGGCCACGGTCCCGTCGGGCCGGAACATCCTGTCATCGGGAAGCTCCATCAGCGCCGGATGTCCCGCCTGTCCGGCGATGGCCAACAGCGGCGCCGGGGCCTCCACTGGCGTTGGCGCGGGCGCAGGGACCTCCTCTTCGCCCGCCCGCAGCAGCAGCGACGCGAGAATGGCCAGCGACACCAGGATCGCCAGTGACAAGACGGCCAAAAGGATATACACAAAATACTTGTTCTCTCTCATGGGATGTGATACGCTCCCATCCGCGACAGGCCGGCCGGGCAGGGCCTCTTCCCCGGGCCGTCCCTCCGGAGGGGACATTTCTTCTGACTGCCACACCGGTCGGGCTCGCCCCGCCGGTTCGCTCTGATGCCCTGTCTGTTCTCCTTCTCCTTCCTCTTCCCGGCCGCCGGAGCGCTCCGCCCCGGCGCGTCATCGCCTGCTCCGCTTCCTGTGCTCCGTCCGGTCTTCTCTCCGGGCGCCGCCGCTGGGCGCCGCGTCCTGGCGCGCACGCTCCCCGCCGGCCCGGGCCGGATCTCCGATCGCTGCAATGTTTCTCCAGTGTGGACAAAACAGACACTGGTCTATTGTTCATTTTATACTACTTATCAAAAAATAACAATCCCATATTCTGTAAAAATATTCGCCCGTTTTTTCGCCGTAATGCCCAAAAAACGGGCTCTCCCGCCTGTAAAACAGGCGGGAGAGCCCGATCCCGGCGCAGCTCACATCTCCAGGTCGCGGATATACACCAGCTTGGAGCGGGGATCGGATTTGTCCTCCCGCTCCATGACCTCGAACCGGTCGATGGCCTTCACCATACCGGACAGCTTGGAAAAGCCATAGCTACGGGTGTCGAAGTCCGGGCGCTTTTTCTGGATGAGCTGGCCCACGGCGCCCAGGGAAACATAGTCCTCGTCCCCGGCGCCGGACAGGTCCAGGATGGAGTCGGCGATGAGCCAGACGATGCTGTCGGGGATCTGGCGCTCTTCGGCGGGGGCGGGACGGGTCTCCGGCTCCGTCTTTTTTGGCTGTTCCGTCTTTTTTGGCTGCTCCGCCTTCTTGGGCGGTTCGGCCTTCTTCTTCCGGGCCGGCTGGCTGTTCTTGGCGGTGACCTTGGCCGCCCGCTCCCGGATGACTTCGATGTAGATGAACTTATTGCAGGCGGCGATCAGGGGGCTGGGCGTTTTCTGCTCGCCGATGCCGATGACGAACTGGCCCGCCTCCCGCAGCCGCCGGGCCAGGCCCGTGAAGTCGCTGTCCGAGGAGATCAGCACGAACCCGTCGGTATTGCCGGAATAGAGGATGTCCATGGCGTCGATGATCATGGCCGAGTCGGTGGAGTTTTTCCCCTTGGTATAGGCGAACTGCTGCACCGGTGTGACGGAATTGTCCAGCAGCGCCTGCTTCCATCCGGCCAGGTTCCGGGTGGACCAGTCCCCATACGCTCTTTTCAGATTGGGCGTGCCGTAAATGGCCACTTCCTCCATGATCCCCTGCAGACAGTCCCGGGGGGCGTTGTCCGCGTCGATGAGCACCGCCAGCCGCAGGTTTTTGTCGTTATCTGTTATGGGCATGTCATATCCCTCCGTTTCTCTCATAGTATACAGGATGTGGACATGATTTGCAAGTTAGTTTACATAATTCATCTTCAAATTGTAAACATTCCTGCATGACAAAAGAAAAAACTTGAAACGCGCCGGGGCCTGTACTATAATGACTAAGATTCTGAAGAAAACTTCCGCAAGAGGTGTCTACAACATGAGTGCATCCAAAGACAAGCTCCTCCGCAAGCAGAACATCGAGGCCGGAACGGACAAGCGCTCCGTGGCCCTGGCCAAGGAGAAGGCCCAGCAGCGCAAGAACACCATCCTCTATTCCGTGGTGGCCGCTTTGCTGGTGGTGTTCTTTGCCTTCGTGTTCCTGTTCAACTCCGCCTTGCCCAGCCGGCACACCACCGCCGTCACCATCAACGGGGAGAAATACTCCGTGGCGCAGCTGAACTACTACTATTCCACCAGCTACCTGAGCTTTTACAACAGCTACGGCAACTACATCAGCATGTTCTTCGATCCCAGCCAGAGCCTGGCGGATCAGGAATATACCGAGGGCCGGAGCTGGCGGGACTATTTCCTGGACGCCGCCGTCAACAGCATGACCCAGGTGCAGATGCTCAACGACAAGGCCCAGGCCGAGGGCTTCACTCTGCCTGCCGAGCAGCAGGCCGCCTATGAGGACGAGATCGCCTCTCTGGAAAATGGCTGGCAGGACCTGGGCTACTCCAATCTGGAGCAGTTCATCAATCTCTGCTACGGCAAGGGCGTGGACATGGACATGATCCGCACCGAGCTGTACCGGACCTATGTGGCCAGCGCCTATTCCCAGTCGGTGTACGAGGGCTATGAATACACCCCTGAGCAGCTGGATGCGCACTATGCCGAGAAGAACGGCAGCCTGGACGTGATCAACTTCGTTTCCTACACCGTTGCCGCCGACAGCGAGCTGGACGCCGCCGCCATGGCGGAGGCCCTTGACGGCACCGATCAGAAGGCGTTCGCCGCCTATCTCGCCGATAACACCGACGGCGACGAGCCCACGGAACAGAACCTGACCTGCTCCAGCCTGAACGGCTCTTACGCCGACTGGCTTTCGGACAGCGCCCGCCAGGCCGGCGACACCACCAGCGTGGAGGACGGGGACAACCACTATGTGGTCATGTTCCTGAGCCGGGACGACAACGACTATCCCATGGCCTCCTTCCGCCACATCCTGATCGAGGCGGTGGATTCCGACGGGGACGGCGAGTTCTCTCAGGAGGAGAAGGACGCCGCCGCGGAAGAGGCCATGGGCGTGTATACCCTGTGGCAGAACGGCGACGCCACCGAGGAGAGCTTTGCCGCCATGGTGCCCGACCACTCCGACGACTCCGGCTCCGTTTCCAACGGCGGACTTTATGAGAACGTGGCCAAAAACACCATGGTCGATCCCATCAACGACTGGCTGTTCGAGGAGGGCCGGAAGCCCGGGGACACCACCGTCGTTTCCTACGACGGGCCCAATTACACCGGCACCCATGTGGTGTACTATGTGGGCCAGAGCGATCTGACCTACGCTCAGTACCAGATGGACAATGAGATGCGCGGCGAGGCCTATCAGTCCTGGATGGACGAACAGATGGCCTCTTACACCGCCGCCACCGCCCACCTGGGCATGGCTGGCAAGAACCACTGATCCCCGCCCGGGGCAAGGACCCGGATACAAAAAAGCTGACCTGCCGGTCAGCTTTTTTTGTTGCCGTTCTTCTCGTTTCGGGGCCTGTCCTTTTTCGGCCGGGCCAGGGCCATGGCCGCCAGCAGCACCGCCTGGGCCCCGGCGAACACGCCGGCCAGCAAGCCGGCCTTCTTCCGTCTGTCCACGGCTCACTCCCGATTCTGGCCGCCCTCGCTCTTGGGACGGCGGTTATGGGGCCGGCGGCGGTTATAATAGTTTTTGCCGTGGGCCGCCTTCTGGGGCTGCTCCTGGGGCGCGGGCATGTCCGTCTTGGGCCGCTGGGGCTTGTTCTTTTTCGCGGGATGGCCCTTCTCCGCGGCGGCGGCCGCCTGCCCGGCGGGGCGGTTGTCCGCGCCCTTGTTCTGGCCGCTCCGGTGGCGGGGCCGGCCGGAACGGGCCTGACGGGACTTGGCCCCCTCGCCTCCCTCTCCGGCGGGCTGGGCGTCCTCCCGCCGGGACCGGCGGGGCCGCTCCCGGCGCCCGGCGGACCGGGCCCTCTCCGGGGCGGGCTCCTCTGCCGGGGCGGAGACGATCATCTCCGGCATCTGCCAGGGATCGGCCTCTATTTCCGGCTCCGGGGTTTCCTTGGGCTTGAGCACCAGCACATGGGGCGGCTGGCTGCCGTCCCGGGGCCTGCCGCCGGGGATGGCCGCCACCTCGTCCATGTCGTACTGGCGGAACACATCGTCCCCCTCCCCGTCCAGCTTCACCCGCACCGTCTGGCGCAGGATATTCACCTGGTTCACGTTTCCGTAACCGTCCGGGGTCTCCACGAACGCGCCGTTTTTCGGCACGTTCTTCACCAGCTCCTCATAGGCCGGCTGTTCATACCGCAGGCAGCACATGAGCCGGCCGCAGCAGCCGGAGATCTTGGTGGGATTCAGGCTCAGGTTCTGGATCTTGGCCATCTTGGTGGATACGGGCTTGAACTCGTCCATGAAGGTGCCGCAGCAAAACGGCCGGCCGCATATGCCCAGGCCCCCCAGCATCCGGGCCTCGTCCCGGACGCCGATCTGCCGCAGCTCGATGCGGGTGCGGAACACCCCCGCCAGATCCTTCACCAGCTCCCGGAAATCCACCCGGCCCTCGCTGGAGAAGAAGAATATGATCTTCGTGCCCTCGAAGCTGCACTCCACGTCCACCAGCTTCATATCCAGACCGTGGGCCTCGATCTTCTGCCGGCCGATGGTATACGCCTCCCGCTCCCGCTGGCGGCACAGCTGTTCGATGCGCAGGTCGTCCTCCGTGGCCGCCCGGGCCACAGGCCGCAGAGGCTGGACCACCTGCCCGTCGTCCACGGTGTGGTTCCCCTGGATCACCGTGCCGATCTCCAGGCCCTTGGAGGTCTCCACCACCGCTTTGCCGCCGGTGGCCAAGGTCAGCCCCGCCGGGTCAAAATAATAGGTCTTTCCCCGGCCGCGGAATTTTATGCTCACTACTTCTGTCATGTACAGGTCTCCTCTAAAGTTTCCACGGCCAGCAGCCCAAAGATCTGTTTGGGCGCCACGTTATGCCGCAGATAGTCCTCCGTCTTGTCCATCAGCCCGGCCAGCCGGAACAGGGCGTTCCTGCCCAGGCCGGGGTCCTCCGCTCTGCCGCACAGGATCTGCCACAGGGCGTCCTTCACCGCGCCGGCAAAGGCCTCCGTCTGCTCCCGGGTCAGCTTGGCCCGGCTCATGCAGTACAGCGCCACCGCCGCTCTGTCGCCGCCGGCTGCCGTTTCCAGATAGGCCCTGGCCAGCTCGTCCATGCCCTCGGGCCGCTCTCTCCCGCCGCCGGCCGCCTCCGCCCGGACGCACCGGGACCGGACCGTGGGCAGCAGCGCGTCCGCCGCCTCGGCGCACAGGATGAAGCAGGCGTGGCCGGGCGGGTCCTCCAGCGCCTTCAAAAGGGCGTTTTGCGCCTGGGCGTTCATCCGGTCCGCCGGGGAGATGATGTACACCTTCCGGGCCGCCTCGTTGGGCGCCAGCGCCGCGTCCGCCGTCATGGCGCGGATCTGGCCCACCACCAGATCCCGGCGCAGCTCCTTCCCGGCCATCTCCCGCCCCACCCGGATCACGTCCGGATGGACGCCTGCCAGTACTTTCCGGCAGTCCCGGCACCGGCCGCAGGGGGCGTCCGGCTCCGGACACAGCAGCTTCGCCGCCAGGCGCAGAGCGTCTTCGTCCCGCCCAGGCCCCTCCGGACCCAGGAGCATATACGCGTGGCTCAACCGTTTCTCCGCCATTTCGACGCTCCATCCGCCTCCCGCTTGTGCCGGGCTTTGTCTAATATGCTCACCCGCCCCGGCTTCAATATGTTCATTATAGCATATTTTCTTTTCCGCTTACAATATCATTTGCAACTTCTCCAAAAATATGGTAAATTCAAAATGAATAGGATGGGATTTAACGCTGGTATTCATCACAGGAAGGAGTCAGTAAGGTGAAACGCAGCAACGTTTCCAACAATGTGATCCGACGGCTGCCCCGGTACCTGCGGAAGCTGGACGACCTGGCCGGCAAGGGAGAGGAGCGCATCTCCTCCGACAAGCTGGGCCGCCAGATGGGGCTGACGCCGTCACAGATCCGGCAGGATTTCTCCTGCTTCGGCGAATTCGGGCAGCAGGGCTATGGTTACAACATCGACTCCCTGCGCAAGGAGATCGGCCAGATCCTGGGCACCTATCGGGGCTATTCCGCCATCCTGGTGGGCGCGGGAAAGCTGGGCACCGCGCTGGTGCAGAACTTCGATTTTATCATTGAGGGCTATACTTTCCTGGGAGCGTTCGATATCGATCCGGAGATCATCGGCACAAGGATCGACGGCTTCCCCGTCTATGACGTGGCGCAGCTGGGAGATTTCGTCCGGGAACACAAAGTCGACATCGCCATCCTCACCGTGCCCCGCCACGCCGCCCAAACCCTGACCGATATACTGCGGGAAGCCGGTATCCGGGCCATCTGGAATTTCACCAACACAGAGCTGGAGGTAGGAGAGGACGGGCCGCTGGTGGAGAGCATCCATTTCTCCGACAGCTTTTTGGTCCTGACCTATCACCTAGCCCAGGAAGACGACAGGGAAAAGCAATGAACGCAGACCACCTCCACGCCGCCCGCCAGGGCGGCGTATTTGACACCATCGCCGCCATCTCCACTGGCCGCCAGCTGGCGGCCATCGGCATCGTACGCATCAGCGGTCCGCAGGCCCTGGCCGTGCTGGACCGGGTGTTCACCCCCCTGTCCGGCGCGCCCATGAGCGCCCGGCCCGACCGGAAGCTGGTGCTGGGGCGGCTCACCGGCCCGGACGGGGCGGTGCTGGACCAGTGTCTGGCCACCGTGTCCCGGGGCCCGGGCAGCTACACCGGCGAGGACACCGCCGAGCTGCAGTGCCACGGCTCCCCGGTGGTGCTGGCCCAGGCCCTGGAGAGCCTTTTCGCCGCCGGGGCCCGCCAGGCCAAGGCCGGGGAATTCACCCGCCGGGCCTTCCTCAACGGCCGGATGGATCTGACCCAGGCGGAGGCGGTCATCGACCTGATCGACGCGGAAACGCCCCAGATCGCCGCCAACGCCGCCGCCCAGCTGGACGGCGCCATCCGCCGCCGCACCGACGGCATATACCAGCGCCTGACGGCCATCTGCTCCCACTACCACGCGGTGATCGACTATCCGGACGAGGACATCGAACCCTTTGAAATGGCGGACTACGCCGCCGTGCTGGAACAGGCGGAGCAGGCCTTGAAGGCCCTGCTGGCCACCTTCCGGCGGGGCGGGCTGATGAAAAACGGCGTGCCCTGCGCCATCATCGGCCGGCCCAACGTGGGCAAGTCCTCCCTGCTGAACGCTCTTCTGGGCTATGACCGGGCCATCGTCACCGACATCCCCGGCACCACCCGGGACACCATCGAGGAGAAGGCCGTGCTGGGCGGGACGCTGCTGCGGCTGCTGGACACCGCCGGCCTGCGCCCCACCGGGGACCCGGTGGAGCGGGAGGGCGTGGCCCGGGCCCGGCAGGCGGCGCAGGCCGCGGAGCTGGTGATCGCGGTACTGGACGGCTCCGGGCCCCTCACGGCGGAGGATGACGCCGTCCTGGAGGCCGCCCGCCAGGCCCCCCGGCATATCCTTCTGCAAAACAAATCCGATCTGCCCGCCCTCTGGTCCCGGCAGGACGCCATCCCGGTCAGCGCCCGTACCGGCGCGGGCTTGGACCGGCTGGAGCAGGCGGTGGCGGACCTGTTCCGCCCCGACGAGCCTGTGGCCCCGGGCGAAACGCTGACCAATCCCCGCCAGGCGGACGCCGTGGGCCGGGCGCTGGATTACGTCCGCGCCGCCCGGGAAGCCATGGCCGCCGGGTTCCCCCCCGACGCGGTGCTCACCGAGCTGGAGGGGGCCATGACGGCTCTGGGAGAGTTGTCCGGCCGGACGGTGCGGGAGGACGTGACCAACGGCATTTTCGCCCGCTTCTGCGTGGGCAAATGAAAGGAGCTGGCCCATGAGAGGACTGTCTGTGGCGGCGCGGATCGTCCTGGCCGTAGCCGGGGCGGCGGGGACGGTGTTTTTCGCCTTCTGCGCCTGGGCCCTGTACGGACCGTTTCCCGACGTGGCCATGGCGGCGGCAGGCGCGGCGCTGATCTCGCTGGCGGTCTGTCTTTGGGCCGCGATCCGGCGCAAACCCTCCCCGGAGCAAGAGCCATCCCCGGTTTCCTCCGACGCCGGGTCCGATCCCCCTCCCCAGGAGGCCGCCCCCGTTTCGATCCCGGACGGGCCCCGCTTTTCCGGCACCTTCGCCCACGTATCCGGCCTGGGCATCCCGGCCGGGGCAAAATGCCGGATATCCTACTGGGACAGCGCCCTGCACATCTCCGCGCTGAACCACGACTTCACCCTTCCCCACGAAAAGGTCCGCTCCGCGTCCCTTCTCACCCGGAAGGAAGTCCAGCGGCAGTATGTCTCCAGCGCCGGCGGCGCCGTGGCGGGCGCCATGCTGCTGGGCCCTCTGGGCGCCGCGGTGGGCGGCGGCGTGCGCCGCCGGTCTGTGCGCAGCCGGGACCGCTTTCTGATCTTCGGCTATGACGGCGGCCAGCCGAACGAGACCCGTTTCCTGGTGTTTCATCTCACCCAATGGGGCGACCGGGGCCACCGGTTCGTGTCCGCCTACAAAAAACGCCTGGACGGCGCGGTGACCCAGATCGATCTCTGATCTTTTCCATGAGACCGTCGCCCCGCTTTTCCGGGCCGGTCATAAAAATGTGAACTATCGACCGATCGGGATCTGAAATGGAGAGAACAGATGGAATATATTCGCATAACGAATGGCAATATGGACGGGCTCAAAGCGCTTCACATAGGTTACAAACAGGAGATCGGAGAAGGACCGCCTACGGATGAGAACTTTGACAGTCTTTCTGAGGCGATCAAAAAGGGGCAGATCATCTTTTACGGGTGTACTGATGAGGATAGATTGATCGCCTGCTGCTCCATCACGCCGACCTATTCCACGTTTAACTACCAAACAGGAGGCGTGTTTGAGGATTTCTACATCGTCCCCGAATACCGGCACAAAGGGATCGCAAGGCAGTTGGTCAGATTTGCTTATCAACAAAGCGGTGTGGGTTCTCTCACCGTTGGATGCGCAGATTGCGACATCAAAATGTATCAGTCGTTAGGCTTTTCTGTTCCGCTTGGAAATCTGTTCGCGTTTGAGGGTTGATCTCTCATTTATCGCCTCGCCCATAAAGCTGGATACGAAAAAAGACCGTTGACTTTCACCGGGAAGCCGGTGGGTCAACGGTCTTTTTCATGCTATAGATACGGTTCAGATCTCCGATGATCCGTTAGCCTTCGATCTCCTCGACGCCATTCTCGATCTCGGGCAGGCCATTCTCCTCGATCATCTCCATGAAGTTGGCCAGGATCGCGGCGGCCTCGGCTCTGGTCACGACGCCGTCAGGGCTCATCGCCGCTTCCTCGCTCTCGTCGATGCCGGCGATCAGGCCCGCCTCGGCGGCCCAAGCCATGGCCTCGGCGGCATAGTCGTCGATCTCCTCGGCATTGGGGAGCTCTACCTCGTCAGAGGTCTCCACATCCCAGCCGGCGGTCTTGGCGAAGCGCCACAGGAAGGTGATCATCTCCTGGAGCGTGGTGGCCTTATCGCCCTCAAAGCTCTCGCCGAAGATGTCCACGATGCTGTTCTCCGTCGCCCAGGTGGCAGCGGAAGCGAAGTAATCGTCCTCGCCCACGTCGGTGAACCGGTTCTCAGAGGCCGCGGCGGGGCTGCCCGCCAGGCGGTAGATGGCGTCCACCACTTCCGCCAGGACCACTTTTTCCTCCGGCTTGAAGCTGGTGGTCTCACCGGCGCTCTTGCCGCCGCTGAGAAGGCCGGCCTCCAGGACCTGCTTGACCGGCTCATAGAACCAGTCCTGGGTCTTTACGTCCTGCACGCTCTCCATGTTGGACGCCTTGTAGCCGCAGGTCATGCAGGCGCCGTTGAGCATCACATGGGCGGCCTTTTCCGCCTGGAAGCCGCAGGTGGTGCACTCACGCCAATGGTACTGGCCGTTGCTGTGCAGGCTGCCGAAGCTGTGGGTATGAGCGGCTTCCTTCGCGTTGGGATCGGCCACGCCGCAGACGGAGCAGGCGCCGTTGACGAAGGTGTGGGCCGCCTTGCGGGTGATCTCGCCGCAGGGGCAGTCTCTCCAGTGGCTGGTGCCGTCGGTGCGCCAGGTCACGGAGTATTCGTGCTCGTGGTCTTCCTTCAGGGCCGCGATCGTGTGGCCTCTGCTGATGACCGCGCCACAGCTGGTGCACACAAGATCTCCGCTGTAGCCGGTCTTGCCCACTTCAGCGGCCTTCACATCCCGCAGCTCCGTGCCGCCCACGTGGCTGCCGCCGGAGCAGACCCTGTAATCGGGGTCCGCCGCGCCGCAGACGGTGCATTTGCCGTTGGAGAAGCTGTGCGCCGCCTCATCCTTGTGCTCGCCGCAGGAGCACTGATGCCAGTGGCTGCCGCTGTCGCTGCGCCAGCTGCTGGAGAAGCTGTGCTTGTGGTCCTCCTCCAGGGCCTTGATGGTAGTGCCGGCGCTGATCATCTTGCCGCATCCCAGGCAGTAGGTATCGCCGGTATAGCCGGCCTTGCCCACCTCGGCGGGCCGTGCGTTGCGCAGCTCCGTGCCGCCCACATGGGTGCCGGCCGCTTTGGAGCCGTAGGTCGCGCCGCAGATGCTGCACACCGCCGCGGAGGTGCAGGTGGCCTTGCCGCCGGTATGGGCGGAACTCTCTATGGCCGTGCATCCGGGATGGGTGCAGGTCCGGTAATGGGTGCTGCCGTTGGACATCCACACGCCAAAGGAGTGGGAACCATTGCCCCGGCTGAGCACATAGCCGCAGACGCTGCAGCTGATGGTGGCGGTGCAGCTGCCCGTGCCGGTGCTGGTGGACGTATGGGTATTGGACTCTACGTAACCGCAGGTCTTGCAGGTCCGGCTGTGGCCGGAGGCGGTGGCGGTCCAGGGGCCGAAGTTATGGCTGCTGCTGCCTCTCACCAGAGGATAGCCGCACACGCAGTCCAGCTCCTCCCCACATTTGGCCACGGTGCCGGGCTTGTCATGGGGCCGCTCCGTGGACACCTGGGTGCAGCCGGGATTGCCGCAGCGGATCTGGTGGCCTCTGGTGGAAGAGATGATGTAGCCGCCGCTGCCGTCGAAGTTATGGCTCATGCCGGAGGAACCGCCCGCGATCCCGCACACCGAGCAGGAGGACAGCCGGGTACAGTCGTTGGAAGTGGTCCCCTTGTGGGCCCCCACGTCGGTCCTCTGGGTGCAGCCGGGGTTGGTGCACTGCCGCCAGTGCTGCACGTTGTCGTGGCTGTAAGTAGAAGAATACTTGTGGGTCATGGCCGGCTGCACGATGGCGCCGCACAGGGCGCACTTGATGGGCGTGGCGCAGTTGCCGTCGTCCGCCTCCCACTTATGGGCCTTGGGGGATGTGGTCTGCTGGTTCTGCGTGGCGCCGCAGCGGGTGCACTCCTGCCACTTGGTGCCGGGGGCGGTGCAGCTGGCCGGGGTCTCCTTCCAGACCCAGGCGTGGCTGCCGCTGCCGCTGCTCTGGGTCTCAACAGTGCCGCAGACGGTGCAACGGCGCTCCCGGACCGTGCCGGTGCACACCGTGCCGGTCGCCTCGCTCCAGGGGCCCCACTCGTGGTCGCCGTTCTTGGTCGTTCCGCCGATGTACTCCACTTCGCTGAAGCCGCACACGCTGCAGGTCTTGTGGACGATGGACTTCTTGGGGCAGGCGCCATGCTCGGTGTAGCTGGTCACCCAGGTGTGCTCCTTCTTGGGCCAAGACGAGCTGGGCCGCAGAGCGGTATGGGCGGTCACATGGCAGATCGTGCACTCGTCATAGATGCGCTCTGTGGGACCGTAGTAGCAGTCGTTGCTGACCACTTCCGACTTCGTCACCCAGTTATGCACGTGGCCGTCCGCGGCCACATCGTCGCTGGACGTGCCGCCGGACGTGCCGCCAGACTGTCCGCCGCCGGACTCTCCACCGCCGGACGAGGTGGTGGGCTGCGGCTCGGGAGTATCTTCCTGTACCTGCTCGGGAGGGGCGGCGGGCGCGTCGTCGGCAGGCTGAGGATCGCTCTGCACGGCCGCGAGATCATTGCCCGTTCCGTCAGCCATTTCGGGGGCCCCCTCCGGGCCCTCGGCCAGCGGCACGGTCCCATCCTCCAGGCTGGTCACCTCAGGAGATGCCGGGGCCTGGATCTCGCTCTCGTGGTCATGGTCATGCTCCTCCGCCGTGCCGGCAGTGCCGCACGCGGCAAGGGAGAGCACCATGACCAAACACAGGAGAGCGGCCATGAGTCTGCGGTGCTTCTTGATCATTTTGATTTCTCCTTTCAAAAGGCCGTGAGCCGATGGCTCGCAAGGATGTCCGACCTTCACTTTCATGGAAAAGCACGGCGGCGCGGGCCGCTGTCCTCTTCCACTGATACACCCTTTTCCTATTAAGACGGCGCGGCGCGGAAAAACAGCTCAGGATTTTTCACTTTTTTCAAAAAAATTTTTTGAGCGGCCCGCAAACCGCGTTCGGGTAATATATCCCTAACATTATATTGTATCTGCTCGCCGCCGTCAACTGGCACTTTTCTCCAAATCGCCGGCCGGGCAAAAAAATCGTGCCCGGAAACCGCTGGCCTCCGGGCACATCCTGGAGCTAGTGATGTGACTCGAACACACGACCTGCTGATTACGAATCAGCTGCTCTACCGACTGAGCTACACTAGCGTTTTGCGCGTCCGTATTGTAGCATAGCCCTCCGGGGAAGTCAATAACCAATCTCCCGGGGAGCGGTGATTACGGACCGTATTATCCTTTCAAAAAATGAACATATCCCATCATATTCCCCGCCGGCTCTCTTCATCCGGCTGGCTATATTCAAACACAGCGCCGGGAAAATTCCCTGCTATTTCGGTATTTTCCCAAATCCGCTTCCATTCGATCCGTTTTACATAATTATTTTTGTTCATTTATAATGCAAAGAGTTATCGACATTTCCAACAGAGATTTCAACAGGCATTTTCCCCCTATAGCACCGCCTAAAACCGGATAATTACCAAATATTTCAAATTCCTGTATCGTGTCCAGAAACAAATTGTATCAATTTACAGTTTGACATAATCACACAATTTTCATTGGCTTTTGCATAAAAGCCGCCCCTGTGCAACTCCGCCGGCAGATCCTGCATCCGCCGGTTCACCGCCCGGTCAAAAGTCCGCTGTCGGCCATGGAAACGAAGTCGTCCCCCGCCACGACGATGTGGTCGGTGAGCGTCACGCCCACCTGCGCCAGTATGTCCCGCAGCCGCAGCGTGACGGAGATATCCTCCTGGGAGGGCACGGCGATGCCGCTGGTGTGGTTGTGGGCCAGCAGCACGGCGGAGGCGTTCTGTCCCAGGGCCACCTGGGCGATCCGCCGGGGATTGACCGTCACCGAGGTGACGCTCCCATAAGCCACCTCCCGGCAGTCCAGCACCTTCAGCTTCGCGTCCATGCACACCAGGTACATCACCTCGTCCCGGCTGGTGAGGAACCGGGGCACCAGATACCGGCCCGCGGCGGCGCTGTCGGCCAGGATCTGGCCGGGCTTCATCCGGGCCAGGAAATACCGCCGGGCGGCCTCCGGCACCAGCCGGATCAGGGCCGCCGCGCCGGGACCCATCCCCTCCACAGCCATCAGCGCCTCGGCCGTGGCGTCAAAGACGCCGTCCAGTGTGCCGAACGCGTCCAGCAGCCGGTGGGCGATCACATTGGTGTCCCGCCGGGGCAGCGCGTAAAACAGCAGCAGCTCCAGTACGTTGTGGTCGTCAAAATTGTCCAGTCCATAGCGCAGAAAGCGGCTGCGCATCCTCTCCCGGTGTCCGGCGTGCTCTTCCATGAGGCCGCTCCTTCATCTTAATAATTTCTTCATTTGCCACAGGGGCAGTTATGTGCTATAATTTGAGGCGGTTTTGCTCCCGGCAGGGCCGAGATCGGGCGGCAGGGCACATTTTGCGCCCTCCCCGCCGAGAAAGGAGGATGCTCCCGTTGCAGTCGAAAGCCTCTCTGATCCGCGATTTTTTCAAGCGGGCGGATATGCTGCTGTTCACCCTTTGCCTGGCCTCGGCCATCATGGGGCTGGTCGCCATCTCCAGCGCCACCCGGACCATGGGCTCCTCTTACATATACGTCCAGCTGCTGGCCATGATCATCGGCATCGTGCTGTATTTCGTCCTGACGGTCATCGACGCGGACATCTTCGCCGACCAGTGGCCGCTGCTGCTGGTGGTGGAGTTCGGGCTGATCCTCTCCCTTTTGACGCCCCTCGGCTATAAGGACGACACCGGCAACCGCGCCTGGCTGCGGTTTTTGGGCATCGGCATCCAGCCGGCGGAGGTCATCAAGGTCATCTACATCATCCTCACGGCCAAGCACCTGTCCTATCTGAAAGAATACCGGAACCTGAACTCGCCCCTATCCGTTTTCCAGCTGGTGGCCCACCTGGGGGCGCTGTTCGCCCTCTACATGGTGATCTCCAGCGATCTGGGCAACGCGCTGGTGTTCTTCTTCGTGTTCGCCGTGCTGGTGTTCGCGGCGGGGATCAAGCTGTACTGGTTCCTGTTCGGCGGCGCGGCGATGGCCCTGGCGGTGCCCCTGGCGTGGAACTATGTGCTCTCGGACAACCAGAAAAACCGCATCCTCCTGCCCTATATGCAGGACACGATCGACCCCTCCGGCTTCAATCTGAGCTGGGAGCCCACCCGGGCAAAGCTGGCCCTGTCCGCCGGACGGCTGTGGGGCACGGGCCTCGGCCAGGGCGCCCAGACCCAGTCCAGCGCCCTGCGCAGCAAGCACGCGGACTACATCTTCGCCTGCATCGGGGAGGAGATGGGCATGGTGGGCTGCGTGGTGGTGATCCTGCTGCTGACGGCCATCATCCTCCGGTGCGTATACGTGGGCCTGCACTGCCACAGCACCTTCGGTATGCTGGTGTGCATCGGCATGGCCTCCATGATCTGCTTCCAGCTGTTCAACAGCGTGGGCATGTGCACCGGCCTGACCCCGGTCATCGGTCTGACCCTCCCCTTTTTCAGTTACGGCGGGTCCAGCCTGTTCACCATGTTCGCCGCCATGGGCATCGTGTCCGGCATACGATACCGACCAAAACCGGTCCAGTTCCGGGCCTATTCCTCGGAATTCTGAGTGTGGAAAAGCAGCAGATACGCCATCTGCTGCTTTTCGCTTCTCACACCGCCGGAGGCACGTCCAGCGGCGGGATGTCCTCCGCCGGGGCCACCCCCGCCACGGCGTCGTAATAGCCCGCGAAGGTCACCTGCTGATAGACGTTGGCCCAGATCATCAGCAGCAGCCCGCCGATGGGGATGACCGCCGCCAGCAGGTACCAGCCCAAAAAGCTCAGCTCCAGCACGAACAGCTCCCATTTGTGGCCCTGCATCAGCTGTTTGCTCATGACCACGCACTGCCAGCACCCCATATCCGGCCGGTCCAGCATGATGTACACGCTCAGACGGTAGGAATACGCGGCCCGCAGGGCGGGGATCATCAGCGGCAGCCCCGCGAACATCCACCAGCTGTGGCCGGTGGCGGCCACCAGGCCGGTCACGGGCACCACATATACCAGGGACCACAGGCCCACCAGCACCGAGGGCAGGATCTGGATCAGGACCGCCCGGAAGAACAGGCCGAACCCGTCGAACAGGTTCCCCGCCGAGGCGCTCAGCCTTCTCCATACCCGCATGGCGTACACCACGAACCCTACGCTCACCACCGCCGTCATGATCTCCAGCGCGGCGTTGAGGATGGAGCCGAACGTGCCGCCCCGGGCCACCGGGGCCACATAGCTCACCGGTCCCCCCTGTATGGCGGCGGCGAGCATGGTCCTGAGGGAGGCCAGAGTGCCGTCCAGGCTCATGCCCAGCCCTCCCAGCAGCATCACGATGGCCGTGGCCAGCAGGGAGATCCAAAAGGGAGCGGGACGGGCCAGGCGCATGGCGTCCCTGGCCGAGCGTTTGAGGGATCTTCTGTCTATCGTCATGGGAACTTTGCTCCTTTCATTTACGTCTGTGTTCATAAGCCCGCAGGGCCCGGACGAGATACATGGCCCCCAGGCCGGTAAAGGTCCCGGTGAGGATGGCCGCCGTCAGAAGGGCGGGGCCATACCAGAACAGGGAGGGCGTTCCCGTCACCGCCACCGCCGCCAGCAGCTGGCCCAGGTTGTGGCCGATGGCGCCGAACACGCTGACCACCCACAGCAGCTTCTCCGGGAACCGGTCCAGCAGCGCGCTCATCACGGCCCAGCTCACCGCGCCCCCCGCCAGGGAAAAGATCACCGCCGAAAAGCTCCCGGCGAACAGGCTCCCCAGCAGGATGCGCCCCAGCAGGATGCACCCCGCCTCCCGGCGGCCCAGCACCGACATGGCCGTGAGGGTCACCACGCTGGCCAGCCCCAGCTTCACCCCCGGCACCGGGATGGGGGCGGGGATCTGGCCCTCGGCGACCCACACCGTCAGCTCCACCGCCGTCAGCAGGGCCATCAGCACAAGTTTTCGCGTCTTTGACATCTTATTCTTCGATCTCGATCACCAGCCGGTGGGGCAGGCACACGATGGGGATGGCCCCGTCGGCGATATCCCCCTGCTTCACGCAGTCGTGTCCCGGACAGTCCGCGTCCACGACGGCCACCCGGCCCGGAGAGAACCGGACGGTGTTCCACCCCCACGGGGTCTCATAGGTCCGCTCATAGGCCGCCGCTACCGCCGCCAGATCCACCCGGTCCACCGCCCGGCCGTCCACCGTGACCACCGCCACGGTCCCGCCCCCGCGGAGCAGGGCCACCGCCCCGCCCGCCACGGCCAGCAGGGCAAAAAGTCCGGCCCAGAAAAGTGTTTTTCTCTTCATAGTTTACATTTTAGTTACAGGAATGTATAATGTCAATAAGATTCTTGGCCCGGACGCCCACATTCTTCCAGGCGTCCGGACAAGATCCACGGGAAAGAAGGGAGGAAAGGACCCTTGGAACTGATCACGGCGCTCTTTGGCGAGACCGCGCCGGCCCTGGCGCGTATGAGCCGGTATATCCTGCCGCTGGTGGCCGCGGTCATCGTGGCCCGGTGCGTGGGCAGTATGCTCCGGGAGCGGTATGAGCCGGAGACCTGGGCCTATCTCTATCTGCCCGGCAACATCATGGTGCCTCTGCGCCACTGGGAGTGCATCCTGGGCCGGGCCAAGAGCGTGGACGGCCAGGTGAACGATCCCTCCGTGGAGCGGCTGCACGCCTGTCTGATCCGGGACGCCGCCGGAGGCTGGAAGATATACAATCTGGGCCGGGGCCAGACCTTCGTGAACGGGGACCTGGTGCCGGCGGGGGGCGCGCCCATCCAGGACGCGGACGTGCTCACCATGGGCTCCGCCGCCGCCCGGTTCGTGGATCTGACGGAGGAGGAGCGGGCCAGCCTTCTCAAATACCGCCACGCTCCCGGGCGCCGGGTGCGTCCGGGGGCCACGCTGCTGCTGCTGACGGTGTTCCAGATCCTGCTCTTGCTGCAGCAGCTCACCTATAACCCCGGCGCCGGCGCCGGCGTAGCCATCGCCTTCGGCGTGGTGGCCGCGGTGCAATGGGCCTACTTCATCGTGCTGCGCGCCTCGGGCCAGACCGGCTTCGAGCCGGAGCTGCTGGCCTTTTTCCTGACCTCGGTGGGCATGAGCGTGGCTGCGTCCAAGACGCCGGACGACATGATCAAGTACATCATCTTGTTCTTGACCGCGGTGAGCCTTTACGTGTTCCTGTGCCTGTGGATACGGGACCTGGGACGGGTCAAGAGCGTGCGGATGTACGCCTTCATCGCCGCGGTGGCGATGCTGGCGGCCACCCGGCTGCTGGCCACGCCCCGGAACGGGGCCTACAGCTGGATCGAGCTGGGCGGCCAGCTGACCATCCAGCCGTCGGAGCTGGTGAAGGTGCTGTACATATACGCCGGCGCGGCCACCCTGGACCGGCTGTTCGTGGACCGGAACCTGATCTTTTACATCGGCTTTTCCGCCGCCTGCGTGGGGCTGCTGGCCCTGATGGGCGACTTCGGCACGGCGCTGGTGTTTTTCGTCACCTTCCTGGTGATCTCCTTCATGCGTTCCGGCAGCTTCGCCACGGCCTTTCTGGCGGTGGGCAGCGCGGTGCTGGCGGTGATGGTGGTGCTGTCGCTGAAGCCGGAGACCCTGAGCCGGTTCGCCATGTGGGGCCACGTGTGGGAGGACATCTATGACAAGGGCTTCCAGCAGGTCCGGGCCATGAGCGCCGCCGCCAGCGGCGGCCTGTTCGGCCAGGGGGCCGGCAACGGCTGGCTGGTGGATATCTACGCGGCGGAGACCGATATGGTCTTTGCCGTGGTCAGCGAGGAGCTGGGCCTGATCACGGCGCTGTGCTGCGTGGTGAGCCTGCTGGCCATGGCCGGATTCGTGGTGAAAAATGCCTCCGCGGGCCGCTCCAGTTATTTCGTGATCGCCGCCGCCGCCACGGTGAGCATGATGATGACGCAGATGATCCTGAACGTGCTGGGCACCATGGACATCCTGCCCTTCACCGGGGTCACGTTCCCCTTCGTTTCCGTGGGCGGCAGCAGCCTTTTGGGCTGCTGGATGATGCTGGCCTTCGTCAAGGGCTGCGACACCCGGGCCAACGCCAGCTTTGCCGTGATGCGTCCGGAGCGGTTTTCCGGCGGCGCGGGCGTGGCCGGCGCCGGGGACGGCGAAGAGGACGGCTGGGAGGAAGACGGCGGATATGACGGTCAGGACGGCGATTGGTATGACGGCGGGTATGATCCCCGGGGAGGACGCGAATGAGAAAAGTGACTCGCCGGGCCTTTGCCGTGCTGCTGCTGGCGGCCATCATGGTGGGCGGCATGGGCATATACCTGTTCCGCCTGGTCCGGGACGGCGGCGAATGGGCCTCCTTCTACGCCAACGACAGCGTATATACCCAGGGCGTGCTCAACCGGGGCGCCATCCTGGACCGGAACGGGGCGGTGCTGGCCGCCGCCGGGGAGGGCGGCCTGACCTACGCCGACGATGCCTCCGTGCGCCGGGGATGCCTGCATGTGGTGGGCGACCTGGCGGGAAACATCGGCACCAGCATCCTGTCCAACTGCCGCCCGGAGCTGGTCAATTATTCCTTCTTCACCGGGACCACCACCGAGGGCGGCACCATCCAGCTGACCCTGGACCCACAGATATCCGCCGCGGCCTACGACGCGCTGAGCGGCAAGAAGGGCGCCGTGCTGGTATATAATTATCAGACCGGAGAGATCCTCTGCATGACCTCCACGCCCGGCTGGGACCCCCAGCAAGGCGTCACCTTCGACCTGGATGACCCGGACTATGAGGGCGCGTTCATCAACCGGGCCATCAGCTCCACCTTCACCCCCGGGTCCGTGTTCAAGCTGGTGACCCTGGCCGCCGCCATCGAACAGATCCCCGACCTCTGGCAGCAGACCTTCACCTGCACCGGCGAGACCATCATCGGCGGCCAGCGGATCGTATGCACCGGCCACCACGGCACCATCACCGTGGATCAGGCCCTGGCCCACTCCTGCAACGTGGCCTTCGGAGAGATCGCCCGGCAGCTGGGGGGCCAGACCATCGCCCGCTATGCCGAGGCCTACGGCCTCACCTCCCCCCACGCCCTGTCGGAGGACATCCCCACGGCCGCCGGGAGCGTGCCCGCCGCCCAGTCCGACGGGGACGCGGCCTGGGCCGGGATCGGCCAGTATGAGGACCTGATCAACCCCTACGCCTTCCTGCGCCTCATGGGGGCCATCGCCAACGGCGGGGTGTGCGTGGAGCCCGTCCTCTTCGCCGGCAGCAAGCCCGCCACAGAGCAGCTCATGGACCCCTCCACCGCCCGCACCCTGTCGGAGATGATGAGCTACAACGTCCAGTACGAGTACGGCGCGGGCAATTACCCGGGCCTGGAGATGCACGCCAAGACCGGCACCGCCGAGACATACGGCGGCACCCACGCCTGGTTCGCCGGGTTCATCACCAACCCCGGCGCGCCGCTGGCCTTCGTGGTCCTGGCGGAGCGGGCCGGCGGCGGGTACTACGTGGCCTCCCCCATCGCCAGCACGGTGCTGCAAAAGGCGGTGGCGGTCCTCGGCGGCTGAATTTTCCCCCCGCATGGGGCGATCAAGAGAAGGCAGACCGATTATATGATCGACATATCCCTGCAAAATATAAAGAAGAGCTTCGGCGGCGTGCAGGTCCTGCTGGATGTGAGCTTTGATGTCCAGGCGGGGGAGCGGGTGGCGCTGCTGGGCCCCAACGGGGCCGGCAAGACCACGCTGCTGCGCATCCTGACCGGGGCTCTGGAGCCGGACGAGGGAGAGGTGGTCCTGGCCGCGGACAAGCGGATCGGCCTCATCTCCCAGATCCCCGTATATCCCGACGGCTATACCGTGGAGGATGTGCTGCGCTCCGCCGTACGCCATCTGGATCAGCTCCGGGAGCGGATGACCGCCCTGGAGGCGGCCATGCAGACGGACAGCTCCGCCTCCACCCTGGCAAAATATGACCGACTGGCGGCGGAATATGACCGGCTGGGCGGCTATGCCACCGACTACGAGCGGGACCGGGTGGCTAACGGCCTGGACATCGGCCCGGCCATGCGCTCCCAGAGCTTCGACAGCCTCTCCGGCGGGGAGAAGACCCGGGTGAACCTGGCCCGGCTGCTGTTGGAGGACACGGACATCCTGCTGCTGGACGAACCCACCAACCACCTGGATCTGAAGAGCACCCAGTGGCTGGAGGATTTTCTGCTGCGGTTCAAGGGTACCGTGCTCACCGTCAGCCACGACCGGTGGTTCCTGGACACGGTGGTCCAGCGCACCATCGAGCTGGACGGGGGCGTATGCCGCTTTTACGCGGGCAACTACAGCTTTTACATCGCCGAAAAGCAGCGCCGCTATGAGGAGCTGCGCCGGCAATACGAAAAAAACCAAAAGCAGATCGCCCACCTGGAACAGGCGGCCCGGGATCTGCGGCTGTGGGCCTTCTTGGGCAACGACAAGCTCTATAAGCGGGCCTTTTCCATGGAAAAGCGCATCGCCCGGCTCCAGACCGCCCCCCGCCCCCAGACGGAGCGGAAGCTGAAGGCCCGGTTCAAGGAGAAGGAATTTCTCGGCGACGAGGTGCTGGTGGCCCAGGATCTGGGCAAGTCCTTCGGGGAAAAGCGCCTGTTCGACCACCTGGATCTGCTGATTCGGCCCGGAGAGCGGGTGGCCGTCATGGGGGACAACGGCAGCGGCAAGTCCACCCTGGTGAAGCTCATCCTGGGGGAAGAGGTCCCGGACCGGGGCTATACCCGCCTGGGCCCCGCCGTCCGCACGGCCTATCTGCCCCAGCTGGTGACCTTCTCCCACCCCGACCGGACCTTGGTGGACACCCTCATCTACGACGACCGGGCCCAGCCCCAGGACGCCCGGGACCGGCTGGCGGCCTTCAACTTCACCGGCGAGGACGTATTCAAGACCGTGGGCAGCCTCTCCGGCGGAGAGCAGAGCCGCCTGCGGCTGTGCATGCTGATGAAGGCGGACGTGAACTTCCTCATCCTCGACGAGCCCACCAACCACCTGGATATCGCCAGCCGGGAGTGGATCGAACAGGCACTGGACGATTACGGGGGCACGCTCCTGTTCGTCAGCCATGACCGCTGGTTCACCGACCGGTTCGCCACCCGCATCTGGGAGATAAAGGACGGGACCCTTACGGACTTTGCTGGGGGCTACACCGAATATCAGCAGTACAAAGCCCGGCAGACCGAGCTGGACCATGCCCTCCGGCGCCACGAGCCCAAGGCCAAGGCGGCCCCCCGGCCGGCCCGGCCCGCCGATCCGGCCAAGGCCCTGGCCAAACTGGAGCGGGAGATCGAAAAACTGGAGGCCTCCCTGGCCCATGTCGCCTCCCGGGAGGAGGAATACGCGTCCGACTATCAGAAACTGCTGGAGCTGGGCGAAGAGAGATCCGCCCTGCAGGAGCGGCTGGACGGCTTATATGCCCAGTGGGAGGAGCTGGCGGAATGACAAAGGATCTGACGAAGGCCCAGCGGATACTCTTTTCCCTGGCGGCGGTATGCCTTGTGCTGGGCGCGGTCTTTGGGTTCTGCTTGGTCGGCTACCTTATGACCGCCCTGGTATTCTGGGGGCTGGCGGCATGCTTCGCGTTTTACGGGGTCCTGGCCCCGAAGAAGACCGCCGCCGCCCGTTGGTGGCGGCGGGGCATGTCCGCGCTGCTGGCCGTCGGTCTTGTCCTGTTTCTAGTGGCGGAGATCCCTGTGCTGGCAGACTGCCGCTCCGATGCGGATACATCCGCGCCCCATCTCATCGTCTGCGGCGCGGGGGTGAACGGTTCCATCCCCAGCCTCTCGTTGACAGACCGGCTGGACCAGGCTCTCGTCTGGCTGGAGGCCAACCCCGGCTCCGACGCGATCCTGTCCGGCAGCCAGGGCCCGGGCGAGGACCTGTCCGAGGCCCAGGCCATGTTCGACTGGCTCACCGCCAG
The DNA here is from genome assembly GCA_947626905.1 of uncultured Oscillospiraceae bacterium. GTDB lineage: Bacteria > Bacillota > Clostridia > Oscillospirales > Oscillospiraceae > CAJOIG01. The sequence goes on along the minus strand of CANQUE010000010.1, from coordinate 7,302 downwards.
AGGGGTGGACCCGGCCCGGCTCATTCTGGAGGAACAGGCTGGCAGCAGTTACGAGAACCTCGCCAACTCCCTTGCCCTGATCTCCCCCGCGGAAACGAACCCCCGGGTAGCCATCCTCTCCGGCGAGTACCATCTGCACCGGCTGGGCTGCATGGCCAGGAAGCTGGGCTGCGAGCCGGTGCTGGTGGCCGCCCGGACCACCAAGCCGAGCCTTTTCATCAACTACGCGGTCCGGGAGGCCTTCGCCATGTGGAAATTCTGGATCTTTGGACCATAAACCTGTAAAGAGGTGGACCGATGCTGACCTTTGACATGATCCTGGACGCCCAGGCCGCCCTGCGGGGCATCGCCCGGCGCACGCCCCTGGAAAGCGCTCCCCGCCTGGGGGAGAATCTCTATATCAAGGCGGAGAACCTGCAGCTCACCGGCGCGTTCAAGCTCCGGGGCGCCTACAACAAGATACGCTCCCTCCGTCCCGAGGAGGCCGCCCGGGGCGTCATCGCCTGCTCGGCCGGAAACCACGCCCAGGGCATCGCCCTGTCCGCCTCGAAGCTGGGCATCCGTTCGGTGATCTGCATGCCCGCCGGCGCGCCCATCAGCAAAGTGGAGGCTACCCGGAGCTACGGCGCGGAGGTGGTGCTGGTGCCCGGGGTGTACGACGACACGGCCCGGGAGGCCGCCCGCCTGGCCCAGGAGCACGGCTATACCTTCGCCCACCCCTTCGACGATCCCTATGTGATCGCCGGGCAGGGGACCATCGGCCTGGAGATCCTGGAGCAGCTGCCCGACGTGGAGCAGGTCGTCTGTCCCATCGGCGGCGGCGGGCTCATCAGCGGCGTGGCTCTGGCGGTGAAGACACTGAAGCCCTCCTGCCGGATCATCGGCGTACAGGCCGAGGCCGCCGGGTCCATGGCCGCCTCCCGCCACGCGGGACACATCGTCACCGTCCCCGACCAGGACACCATCGCCGACGGCATCCATGTCCTGACGCCGGGAGAGCTGACCTTCCGTCTGTGCCAGGAATACGTGGACGGGATCGTCACCGTCACCGAGGACGAGATCTGCGCCGCCATCCTCTCCCTCATGGAGAATCAGAAGACGGTGGCGGAGGGCGCCGGCGCCGCCAGCGTGGCCGCGTGCCTGTTCAGCAAGGTGGATCTCTCGGAGAAGAAAACGGTGTGCGTGGTATCCGGGGGCAACGTGGACGTGACCACCCTGTCCCGGGTGATCACCAAGGGCCTGGTCAAGTCCGGCCGGATCGTGGATCTGACCACCCGGGTGGTGGATAAGCCCGGCAGCCTCATCGCCCTGCTGCAGATCGTGTCCCAGACCGGGGCCAACATCGTCAGCATCCGCCACGCCCGGGAGGACGCCCGGGCCGACGTGGCCGCCTGTACCGTGTCCATGGTGCTGGAGACCCGGGACGAGGCCCATGTGGCCCGGATCAAAAACGCCCTTTGTTCCAAAGGCTATCCTCTGCTGACCCAATAGGCGGCGGAGCCTGTATACAAAATACGAAACGAAAGGATGACACTCCCATGAAGAAGACCTCCACCCCCAACGCCCCGGCCGCCATCGGCCCCTATTCCCAGGCCATCAGCGCGGGCGGCCTGCTGTTCGCCTCCGGCCAGATCCCCCTGTCCCCCGCCGACGGACAGATCGTAGGCTCCACCATCGAAGAGCAGGCCGAGCAGTCCTGCAAGAACGTGGGCGCGATCCTGGCCGCCAACGGACTCACCTTTGAGGACGTGGTGAAGACCACCTGCTTTTTGGCCGACATGGGCGATTTCGCCGCCTTCAACGGCGTGTACGGCAAGTACTTCACCGGCAAGCCCGCCCGCTCCTGCGTGGCGGTAAAAGATCTGCCCAAGCAGGTCCTGTGCGAGATCGAGGTCATCGCCGAGCTGAAATAAGTCTTTCCGGCATACCAAAACCGGGACCGGCGCAATGCCGGTCCCGGTTTTTTCTCTGTCCGCTCAAAGGCCCTTGATATAGGCCTCCCGCTCCTTTTGAAACTGTTCGGTCTTGTCGAAGCCGCAGCCGAACATCTCCGTGCAAAAGCCCCTGTACACGCACTCCCGGACCATGCAGCTGGCCAGCTCCGGCTCCACCTGGGCCACCGCGTCCTTCACCATCTGCCAGGCCGCCCGGGTCTCCGGGCTGGCGCTGGAGCACAGCCGCTTGCGGCTGATGGTGATGAGGGCCTGGGCGTCCGCCTCGCACTCATGGCTCACCGGGGCTCCCTGGGGGATCTGCGTCCGGTCCACGCCGGTGCGGTCGGAGCGCTGGGTCTTGACGAAGTGCTCGATGCCGATCTTGTGCCGGACAAAATGGACGCTGACCCAATAGGGCAGATCCACCCACCGCCAGGAAAACTTCATCTTCCGGATGGGGGAGTGCTCGGCCAGGATGAGCCTGCGCTTCCATTCGGAGTCGGGATATTTTCCCTTTTCCTTTCCGATGGTGTTCATGGTGGCGTTTTTGATATCCTGCCAGTTGTCCTCATGCTGGAAAAACAGCAGTCTTGTATTCAGCTCGCTCATACCGGTCCCTCCCTGTCTGTTTCTTTGCCCAGTATAGCACACCCGGCCCGCCCCATCAAGCGGCCGGACGCAGAAAATCCATTTTGAGATATCGGGAGATATCCGGCGAAATAATGAGTATTTTTGAGTAAACATAGAAATACTAAAAAATTCTGTTGACATGCTCTTTCGGTTGTGCTATAAAGAGAAAGCGCCTTCCCGGAGGGCGTGTGAACGACTGTCAAAAAACATTTTGCATATGCGGAGGAAAACGAATGAGCACGACTATGGTGAAGCCTGCCGATGTCGTCCGCAAGTGGTATGTGCTGGACGCCGCCGGCAAGCCCATGGGCAAGACCGCGGTGATCGCCGCCGACCTGCTGCGGGGCAAGCGGAAGGTGGACTACACGCCCCACGTGGACTGCGGGGACTATGTGATCATCATCAACGCCGAGCAGGCCGTCCTGACCGGCAAGAAGCTGGAGCAGAAATACTACCGCACCCACTCCGGTTATCCCGGAGGGCTGCATGAGACCCAGTACAGCCGCCTGATGGCGTCCAAGCCCGAGCTGGCCATGCGTCTGGCCGTGCGGGGCATGCTGCAGAAGAACGCCATGGCCAAGAACCAGCTGACCCGGCTGCGCGTCTTCAAGGGCAGCGAGCACACCCACCAGGCCCAGAAGCCTGAGATGTATGTGGAAGGAGGCAGCAACTAATGGCTACCTATCAGTCCAAGCGTCCGTACCTTTACGGCACCGGCCGGCGTAAGAGCTCCGTTGCCCGCGTCCACCTGATCCCCGGCGGCACCGGCGTCATCACCGTCAACGGCCGCAGCATCGACGACTACTTCGGTCTGGAGACCCTGAAGCTGATCGTCCGTCAGCCCCTGGTGACCACCGGCACCACCGACAAGGTGGACATCGAGGCCACCGTGTCCGGCGGCGGCGTCACCGGCCAGGCCGGCGCCATCCGCCACGGCATCGCCCGTGCCCTGCTGCTGGTGAACGAGGAATACCGGGCCCCTCTGAAGGCCGCCGGCTTCCTCACCCGCGACCCGCGCATGAAGGAGCGCAAGAAGTACGGCCTCAAGGCCGCCCGCCGCGCGCCCCAGTTCTCCAAGCGCTGATCGAGCGCTGCAATATGCGAAAAAAGCCCGGAAATACGCTATTTTCCGGGCTTTTCTCATACCCAAGACCCTGAGATCATTCTGCGGAGGAAAATACGATGGACAAGGCGGAACGGGCGGCAGAAAAAGCAAAGGAGCTCTTTGCCAAACAGACATCCTTTGCCGCGCACAATTATCGCAAGATCGTGAAGATGCTGCAGCCATATGTGGAGCAGTACAAAAAACAACGGGATTACGAGGCGCTTTACATATTCGGCGAGTGCAGCGCCAGGCTGGAGGATTATCCCCATACCTCCCCGGAGGCCTATCGTGCTCTCGGCGAGGCGGCCTTCGGCGGCATCATGGAAGCCCAGGTGCGCGAGGCGCGCAAGAACTTTTTCACGGCGGTGCGGGGCATCCCCCTGACACGGGAAAAGGCGAAGTATACCACGGACAAGGACCATGTGACCTACTGGCGGATCGCCTTGAAAGAAGCAAAAGAATACTATGACAAGGCCTTCGCCCAGGGCTGGGACGACCCGGAGGACCGGGCATACTACGAGGAGCTTTTGAAGGCCATCGAGGCCGACAAGGCCGAGCACCCGGAGTTTTACACCCGTGACCTGAATAAGATCATGGAGATCGCGAGGCAGCGGGCGGCGGAGCACCGCAAGCTGGTGAAAAAGCTCAGCGCGGAGGGCGACAGCGCCTATGAGAGCGGGGAGTATGACGCCGCGGCGGAGAAATTCCTTAAGATAGATGACCTTGCGAAGAGCGAACAGGCCCTGAAGGACTGCAATCCCTATTACGGCCACGCCCTCTGTATGGTCGGCAGGATGCTGCACGAGGGACATCTCCACCGGCCGGAGCTGTTTGAGTACGGCTTTTTCTATGGGGCTGCCGATCGATATAAGGACGCCTACGCCATGGGGATGGTGGGAGATTATAAGCAGACCCAGGACGCGAACCTCCCCGTGGCGATCCGCTGGTACGCGGAGGGCGCCAGGCTGGGAGACCCCCGCTGCCAGATGTTTTACGCGGTCGCCCTGATGAAGGGCCTGACGCGCGACGACGAGCCCCTCTATCCGCACGCGGCCAGGCTGCTCACAAGCGCCGCCAAGGCCGGAGAGCCCCGGGCCATCTACCTGCTGGGGTGTCTGTACGAGCTGGGCAAGGGCGTGCCCGAGGACACCAAGCTGGCCCAGCAGCTCTTCGACGTGGCGGCAAAGGCGGGCTGGACCGAAGAGATCAACAAAGAATATGAGCGGGTGGCCGAGGAAAACCGCGCCTCCATACGGTATAACGAGATCGCGAGCCTGTCGGCGCCCTCGCCGCTGAAAGCGGAGGGCACCGCGTACAGCACCTGGTGCATTTGACAGCGCCGGATGCCGCCGCAACATCAAATTCCCCGAAGCCGCTGGCGGCCAGGCCGTGCTATCATGGGATAGGAAGGGGGCGTTGCCATGAAACGGATGCTGACGCTGCTGCTGGCGCTGACGGCGCTGGCGGCGCTGTGCGCCTGCGGGGAAAAAACGGTCGCCGGCTTCACGGCGGACTCGGACCCGGGCCTGCTGGTGGTGGCCGATCCGGACGGGACGCGCACCGCCTTCCACCTGACGGAGGACACGGAATTTTTCCTGCCCGGGGAACTGGCCCGGGAGGATATGCTGGCCGGCCGGTGCCCGGACGCCGCCCTCACCGTGACCCGGGGCCGGCGGAACGGCTCGTTCACCAACGCCGCCGAGGGCTGGACCTGCAAGGCCTATGACGCCGAAACAGTCTCCGTCCGGATCGTGGACACGGGAAAGACCACGGCCCTCTCCGACGGGACGGCGCTGGGGATATGGCAGGGCTTCGGCGAAATGGTGTACATGCTCCCCGGCCACCGGGAGCTGCTCACGGTGCAGGACTGCTCCGGCCCGGACAACACGATGGTCTCCGGGGTGGACAAGACGCTTTCCGACGCCGCCTGGGAGAAGATCCGGGCCTATTATGACGAACAGGGCCTGCTCTATGACGAGCGATCGCAGCTGGAGAGCGCCTATGCCGCCTGGCAGGCGGACCCCCAGGGTTATCTGTCCCGCCGGCTGGGCCAGACCATCTCCCCCGCCATGTCCAACGAGAGCATTATTTTCTTCATCACCACCGTGACCCAGCCGCTGGAGGACGGGACCGTCACCGAGGACCAGCTGGGCGCTGCCTTCGACCGGGCCACGGGAGAGCCCATCCCCCCGGAGGCGCTGTTCACCTGCGGCGCGGAGGCGCTGGCGGAGGCCGCCCTGGCCCAGGCCGACGTGGGCGACGAGGTCCTTTTGGCCGAGATGCGCGCCGCCTTCCGGCCGGAATACGTCCTTCTGCTGCCGGAGCACCTGTCGCTGTCCTTCCCCGCCGGGAGCCTGCCCAGCCAGCCGGGCGGCTATGTCCTCGGCCTGAACTACGCCGGTCACGAGGACCTTACCGACCTGCTCCAGCCCTGGGCCCGGCCGGACGCCCCATCGTGAGCGGGCGTTCCGCCGCCGCACAAACTACAGCTTATAAAGGAGGCGCCCCATGCATCCTGTCGCCACGGTCCGGGCCTGGGCCCGGGCGGAACACCATTTCACCCGCTGGGAAAAATTCGTGATCCTCCTGTTCCTGTGTACCTGCGGGGGCATATTCGGTTTCATCTATGAGACCTTCTTCTACCGGATCGACCTGGGCTATTTCGTCAAGCGGGGCACCACCCTGGGCCCCTGGATCCCCATTTACGCCTACGGCTCGTTTTTCATCCTCCTGTTCGCCTACCGCTTCCGCAAGCATCCCCTGGCGGTGTTCCTGCTGGGTACGGTGTCCTCCGGCGTGCTGGAATACACCGTGGGCTGGCTGCTGTGGACTTACCGGCAGACCCGGCTGTGGGACTACAACACGGAGATCTGGAACTGGGGCAACATCAACGGCTATATCTGCGCCCGGTCGGTGCTGTTTTTCGGCCTGTCGGGGCTGTTTCTGGTGTATCTGCTGGTGCCCCTGGCCACCCATCTGGCCGCCAGCATGAAAAAGCGCACCTTCGCCCTGATGACCCTGATTCCCGCGGGGCTGTTCGCCCTGGATATCCTTTACAGCTTCATCCGCTGAAAGCGGACAAAAAACCTCCCCTGTCCGGACGGACAGGGGAGGTTTTGCGTTTATTGGGGATTAGTACATCCCGCCCATGTCGGGGCTGGGAGCGGCCGCGGGCGCGGGGGGCTCCTTGATGTCGGTGACCAGGCTCTCGGTGGTCAGCACCATGCCCGCCACGGAGGCGGCGTTCTCCAGCGCGCTGCGGCAGACCTTGGTGGGATCCACGATGCCCGCGGCGATCATGTCGCAGAAGACCTCGGCGGCCGCGTCGAAGCCGAAGGTGGGCACGTCGCTGGACATGATCTTGTCCAGGATCACGGCGCCCTGCAGCCCCGCGTTGGCGGCGATCTGCATCACAGGGGCCTCCAGAGCCTTGGCAACGGCCTTGGCGCCGGTCTTCTCGTCGCCGTCCATGCCCTCGGCCACCTTGGCCGCGGCCTTGGCGCCCAGGATGTAGGCGGTGCCGCCGCCGGCCACGATGCCCTCCTCCACCGCCGCGCGGGTGGCGTTCAGGGCGTCCTCGATGCGGAGCTTCTTCTCCTTCATCTCGGTCTCGGTGGCCGCGCCCACCTTGAT
>CANQUE010000009.1 GCA_947626905.1 uncultured Oscillospiraceae bacterium | reverse complement strand
CCTTCGGCTTGGGACTCCATGATCCGCGAGAGCATATAATCCGCCCCGGGATTTACGAAGGTCACATTCATTTGGGTTTCCTGTCATTTGCTGCGGAGCATCCGCCCCGCGTTCAAAATGGCGATCACGGCCACGCCCACGTCGGCGAATACCGCCTCCCACATGTTGGCCATGCCCAGCGCGCCCAGCAGCAGGAACAGGCCCTTTACCCCCAGGGCGAAGACGATGTTCTCCACCACGATGCGGCTGCATTTTTTCGCCACGTCCATGGCCGTGACCAGCTTGCCCAGGTCGTCGTCCATGAGCACCACGTCCGCCGCCTCCAGGGCCGCGTCCGAGCCCATGGCCCCCATGGCCACGCCCACGTCCGCCCGGCTGAGCACCGGCGCGTCGTTGACGCCGTCGCCCACATAGGCCAGGGCGCCCTTGGGGGACTTTTTTGCCAGAAGGGCCTCCACGGCGTCCACCTTGTCGCCGGGGAGGAGCTGGGCGTGGACCTCGTCCAGACCCAGGTCCGCCCCCACGGCCCGGCCCACCCGTTCCGTGTCGCCGGTGAGCATCACGGTGCGGATGCCCCGCTCCTTCAGGGCGGCGATGGCCCCCGGGGCGGAGGGCTTGATCCCGTCGGAGATGACGATCCGGCCCAGATACTGCCCGTCCCGGGCCACGTGGACCACCGTTCCGGCGTCCTCCTGGCCGGGGACCGTCACGCCGAGGGCGGCCATGAGCTTGCCGTTGCCCGCGGCCACGGTGTGGCCGTCCACCTGGGCGGTCAGGCCCTGGCCCGCGGTCTCGGAGACCTCCGCCGTCCGGGCGGGGTCCGCCGGGCGGCCATAGGCCCGCAGCAGGGACTGGGCGATGGGGTGGCCGGAGTACTGCTCCGCCAGGGCCGCCTGTTCCAGCAGCTCTGCCTCCGTCACGCCGGCGGCGGGCCAGACGCCGGACACCTCAAACTCGCCCCGGGTGAGCGTGCCGGTCTTGTCGAACACGGCCAGCTCCACCTTCGCCAGCTTTTCCAGATAGTTGCCGCCCTTCACCAGGATGCCCTGGCGGGAGGCGCCGCCGATGCCGCCGAAAAAGGCCAGGGGGATGGAGATCACCAGCGCGCAGGGGCAGCTTATGACCAGGAAGATCAGCGCCCGGCGGACCCAGTTGGCCCAGCCGCCTACGATCAGCGGCGGGATCACCGCCAGACACACCGCGCCGATGACCACCGCGGGGGTATACCAGCGGGCGAAGCGGGTGATGAAGTTCTCCGCCGCGGCCTTCTTGCTGGCGGCGTTCTCCACCAGCTCCAGGATCTTGGCCACGGTGCTCTCCCCGAAGGGCTTCGTCACCTCTACGGTGAGCAGGCCCGACAGGTTCACGCACCCGGAGACGATCTCGTCCCCCTCCCGCACGGTCCGGGGCACGCTCTCGCCGGTGAGGGCGGCGGTGTCCAGCGTGGACGTGCCGGTGAGCACGCGGCCGTCCAGAGGCACCTTCTCCCCGGGCTTCACCTGGATCACGTCCCCCACGGCCACCTCCTCCGGGTCCGTTTCCACGAAGGCCCCATCCCGGAGCACGTTGGCGCTGTCCGGGCGGATGTCCATGAGCTGGGCGATGGACTGGCGGGACTTGCCCACGGCGTGGGTCTGGAACAGCTCTCCCACCTGGTAGAAGAGCATGACGCCTACCGCCTCGGCGTATTCTCCCAGCACCAGGGCCCCTACGGTGGCCAGAGCCATGAGGAAGTTCTCGTCAAATACCTGGCCGTTGGCGATGTTCCGCACCGCCTTCCACAGCACGTCCCACCCCACGATGGCGTAGGGGATCAAAAACACCGGCAGCGCCCACAGCCCCTCCACCGGGAGCAGCACCGCGGCGATGAGAAGGGCCCCGGCGGCCAGGATACGGGCCAGGGCCTTCTTTTCCTTTTTCGTCAGACTGCTCATTTCAGCACGATCTCGCAGTCCGGCTCTACCTTTTTGCAGCACTTGACCACCCGCTGCATGATCTCGTCAAAGCGGGCCTCGTCCGCGTCCACGGTCATCTTTTGGGTGAGGAAGCTGACGCTGGCGTCGGCCACGCCGTCCAGCTTTTTGATGGCGTCCTCCATCTTCCGGGCGCAGTTGGCGCAGTCCAGGTCGATGAGCTTGAAGGTCTTTTTCATGGCATATATCTCCTTTTCCAATGGATTTTTTATTCGTTGACGTGCTCCATGCCCTGGGCGATCAGCGTCCGGACATGGTCGTCTGCCAGGGAATAAAACACGGTCTTGCCGTCCTTCCGGGGCCGGACCAGCCGCCCGGCCTTCAGCACCCGCAGCTGGTGGCTCACCGCCGACTGGGTCAGCCCCAGCAGCTGGGCGATGTCGCACACGCACAGCTCCGCCTCAAACAGGGCGTATAATATTTTTATGCGGGTGGAGTCGCCGAAGACTTTGAATAGCTCCGCCAGATCGTACAGCTTTTCGTCCGCGGGCAGCTGCTCCAGCACCTGCTTTACCGTGTCCTCGTGCACGCACAAAAACCCGCAGCGCTCGATGTCGGCGTCCATAGAGATCACCCTTTCAAACAAACATATGAATGACTGTTCATATATTAGCATATGCCGGCCGCCCTGTCAATACCCGGGGAACATTTTTTCTGCGGGCCCGCCGGACTTGATTTTTCCGGGAAAACATGGCACTATAATGGCAACGAAGACGGAGGCGATCGCAATGGACGCGAGGGAGGATATAGACCGCAATACCCGGCCCCGCCGGGGATTTTTCAGCATGACCTTTGGCCGTGGCGCCGTGGCCGTGCTGATGCTGCTGGCGCAGGCGGGCTTTCTGTTCGTGATCTTCGGCCGCCTGCAGCAGTACAGCATCTATCTGTCCGGGACGGTCACCGTCCTGACGGGGGTGTTCCTGGCATACCTGCTCAACACGCCCCAGGACCCCACGGTGAAGCTGACGTGGTGCATCGTGATCGCCCTGGTGCCGGTGTTCGGGGTGCTGCTGTACCTGTTTATCACCTTTGACGTGGGCCACCGGCAGGAGAAAAAGCTGCTGTTGAAGATCGTGGCGGACAGCGCGCCCCTCATGCCGGAGCAGAAGCAGCTGATGGAGCGGCTGAAGCGGGAGGAGCCGGGGTTTTATCCCCTGGCGTCCTATGCCGCCGGGCGCAACGGCTACGCCGTATACGAGAACACCGCCGTCACCTATTTCCCCAGCGGGGAGGCCAAGTATGAGGCCATGCTCCGGGAGCTGGAGAAGGCGGAAAAGTTCATCTTCCTGGAGTACTTCATCGTGGAACAGGGCCAGATGTGGGACACGGTGCTGGAGATCCTGACCCGCAAGGCGGAGCAGGGGGTGGACGTGCGGATGGTGTATGACGGCACCTGCTCGCTGATGCGCCTGCCGGCCAGCTATCCGAAGACCCTCCGGGCCCGGGGCATCCAGTGCAAGGTGTTCGCCCCGATCCGGCCGTTCATCTCCACCGCCTACAACAACCGGGACCACCGGAAGATCCTGGTGATCGACGGGAAGGTGAGCTTTACCGGAGGGGTGAATCTGGCGGACGAGTACATCAACCGCCGGGAGAAATTCGGCCGGTGGAAGGACGCGGCGGTGATGCTCGCCGGCGACGGAGTGCGGAGCATGACGCTGATGTTCCTGCGGATGTGGAACATCCAGGAGAAGGAGCGGATCTACGAGCCCTATCTGCTGGCGCCCGGTCCCCGGCGGGAGGACCTGCCCGGGTGCGTGATCCCCTATGGGGACAGCCCGATGGACGACGAGCGCACGGGAGAGATGATCTACCTGGACATGATCAACACCGCCCGGGAGCGGCTGTATATCATGACCCCGTATCTCATTTTGGACAACCAGATGGCCTCGGCGCTCACCTTCGCCGCCCGGCGGGGGGTAGACGTGCGGATCATCCTGCCGGGCATCCCGGACAAAAAATACGCCAACCTTCTGGCCAAGGGCCACTACAAACAGCTGGTGGGCGCGGGGATAAAGATCTATGAGTACGCCCCCGGCTTCATCCACTCCAAGGTCTTTCTGGCCGACGGGACGCGGGCCGTGGTGGGCACCATCAACCTGGACTACCGGAGCCTGTATCTGAATTTTGAATGCGCGGTCTATCTGTACAAGGTCCCCGCCATCGGGGACGTGCTGCGGGACTTTGAACAGACCTTCCCCCAGTGTCGGCTCATCACCGGCCAGGATGTGGCCCGGCAGAAGCTGATCACCCGCCTGGCCGCGTCCATCCTGAAGCTGGCCGCGCCCCTGATGTGACGCCGCCGCCCGGCGGGACGGGCGGAACAAACAAGCCCTTCTTTGTATACAATGGGATGAGGCAAAACCGCCTCGCAGTTTGCAGAGAGGGGAATGAAAAATGAAGATCGGACGAAAAAAGGCCGGCCGCATAGCCGGTCTTTTGCTCATATTGCTCCTGCTGCTGCTCCTGGGACCGTCGGCCGCCCAGGCGCTGGAGGCGCCCGAGCTGACTGTGGCCGGCCCGGAGGATCTGATCGCCTTTGGGGAGAGCGTGCGCGCCGGCGAGAGCTTCCGGGGCCGACGGGTGGTCCTGGCCGGAAACATCGATATGACCGGCTATGCCCTGGAGCCCATCGGATCGGGCCCCGGCGGAGAGGACAGGGCCTTCGAGGGGATCTTGGACGGCCAGGGCCACGGCATCGTGGGTCTGACCGTCGCCGCCGGCCCCGGCGGGAGCGGCGCGGGTCTTTTCGCGGCGCTGAAAAACGCCGTGGTGCAGGACCTGTGGCTGGAAGCGGCGGTGTCCGCCTCCGGGCGGCAGACGGTGGGAGGCCTGGCTGGCCGGGCGGAGGACTGCGTGCTGTCCAACGTCACCGTCGCCGCCGACGTCACCGCCACGGCGTGGGCGCCGCCGGGCGGGGGAGAGCTGGCCGCGGGGATCGTGGTAGGGGCGGCGGAGGGCACGGTCATGGACCGGTGCGCCGCCCGGGGCAGTCTGGGCGCGGCGGGCTCCTTCGACGGGCCCGTATACGCCGGGGGGCTGGCGGGCTCCCTGTCCGGCTGCCGGACGGACAACTGCTATTCCACGGCCGGACTGTATATCAACGACCGGGGCATCTATGTGGGAGGCTTTGCCGGCCGGATCGGCGGCGGGTCCGTGACCAACGCCTATGCCGCGGGGCCGATCGCCGCCGGGGAGGCGGACGCGGGGGCCTTTGCCGGGGCGTGGGAGAGCGGCACGGCGCAAAACGCCTGGTTCGACGGGGAACTGACGGCGCCCCTGCCCGCCGTGGGCAGCGGCGGCTGGCCCGGCGGCGTGGAAGGGGCGGACACCGCCCGGATGCAGAGCGAGGCGTTCCCTGGCGTATTGGGAAGCGCCTTCGCCCCGGCGGGAAGCCGGGGGCTGAACCGGGGCTACCCGGTGTTTTCCTACCAGGCCCCGACCCCCACGGAGGAACCCGCCCCCACGGAGGAACCCGCCCCCACGGAGGAGCCTATCCCCACGGAAGAGCCTATCCCCACGGAAGAGCCCGTCCCCACGGAGGAACCCAGCCCCACAGATGAGCCCATGCCCACGGAAGAGCCTATGCCCACGGAAGAGCCTGTCCCCACGGAGGAGCCTCTCCCCACGGAAGAGCCTCTCCCCACGGAGAAGCCTATCCCTACGGAGGAGCCTATCCCCACGGAGGAACCTGCGCCCACGGAGGAGCCCGTCCCTACGGAGGAACCTGTCCCCACGAATGAGCCGGTCATCCCGGTGGGACCGGGAGGGACCCTGCCCTTTGCCGGGACCGGCGGGTCCGGGGGAGGAACAGCTCCCCGGACCGGGGACAGCACGGCCATCCTGCCCCGGGCGGCGATGCTGCTGCTGTGCCTGTGGCTGCTGGTCCGGACCGTAAAGGGGCGCAAAGAATAAAAAGATCGGGACCGGCTCTGTGCCGGTCCCGACCGCTGTTTGGATCAGAATTCCGCGTTGCCCACGGTGCGGGGATGCAGCTCCACGTCCCGGATGTTGCTGATGCCGGTGAGGTACATCACCATCCGCTCAAAGCCCAGACCGAAGCCGGCGTGGCGGCAGGAGCCGTAGCGCCGCAAGTCCAGGTACCACCAATAATCGGCCTCTTTGAGCCCCAGCTCGGCCATCCGGGCGGTGAGCATGTCCAGCCGCTCCTCCCTCTGGCTGCCGCCGATGATCTCCCCGATGCCGGGCACCAGGCAGTCCGCCGCCGCCACGGTCTTGCCATCGTCGTTCAGGCGCATGTAAAACGCTTTGATCTCTTTGGGATAGTCCGTGACGAACAGGGGCTTTTTGTAGATCTGTTCCGTCAGGTACCGCTCGTGCTCGGTCTGCAGATCCATGCCCCACTCCACCGGATATTTGAATTCCGCCCCGGACTGCTTCAAAAGCTCCACCGCCTCGGTGTAGCTCACCCGGGCAAAGTCGCTGGCCGCCACATGGCGCAGCCGCTCCAAAAGCCCCTTGTCCACAAAGCTGTTGAAGAATTCCAGCTCCTGGGGGCATTTCTCCAGCACGGTGTTGATGATGTACTTCACCATGGCCTCCATGCACTCCAGATCTCCCTCCAGGTCGCAGAAGGCCATCTCCGGCTCGATCATCCAAAACTCCGCCGCGTGGCGCTGGGTGTTGGAGTTTTCCGCCCGGAAGGTAGGGCCGAAGGTATAGACGTCGCCGAAGGCCATGGCGAAGTTTTCCGCGTTCAGCTGGCCGGACACGGTCAGGTTGGTGGGCTTGCCGAAGAAGTCCTTCGTGTAGTCCACCGAGCCGTCCTCGTTCCGGGGCGGGTCGTTGATGTCCAGCGTGGTGACCTGGAACATCTCGCCGGCCCCCTCGCAGTCGGAGCCGGTGATGATGGGGGTGTGCACATATACGAAGCCCCGGCTCTGGAAGAACTCGTGCACGGCCTGGGCCGCCACGGACCGGACCCGGAAGGCGGCGGAGAACAGATTCGTCCGGGGGCGCAGATGCTGGATGGTGCGCAGGTATTCCACGGTGTGGCGCTTTTTCTGCAGGGGATAGTCCGGGGCGGACACGCCCTCTACGGCGATGGAGGCCGCCTTGATCTCAAAGGGCTGCCTGGCCTGGGGGGTCAGCACCAGGGTGCCGGTCACCACCAGCGCCGCGCCTACGTTCAGCTTGGCGATCTCGTCGTAATTGTCCAAAACGGCCCGTTCAAACACGATCTGCACGCCCTTGAAGGAGCTGCCGTCGTTCAGGTCGATGAAGCCGAAATTTTTCTGGTCGCGGATGGTGCGGGCCCAGCCGCAGACGGTGATGTCCCCCGCCAGGGCGGCGGCATCCTTCCATAGCTGGGCGATCTTCGTTCTGGTCATGTCGGTCCCTCTCTTCTGATGAAAAACTGCTGGGTAAAAAAGCAGATAAAAAGTATAATGGCTGCAATGCAGACCAGCGTGCTATGTTTTGCGGTTCCGCCGCAGGCGGGAGCAAAACAGCGTGGGATAAAAAGTATAATGGCTGCAATGCAGCCATTATACACACAAATATTGGATTTTTCAATATGTGATAGCGGGGCTTTTCAGCCAGTAGGTCCAGGGCCGGTCCGCCACCCGGGTCTTTACCACGCCTCCGGCGTGGGAGATGGCCTCGATGGCCCAGCCGTCGCCCACATAGACGCCGATGTGGCCATCGGCGTATACCAGCAGCCCCGGGATCTCCGGCAGAGTGTCGATGGGCCCCTTGTCGGGCGCCGCCTCATAGAACCCGTCGGTGCCGATGTCCGGCATGTCCCCGTGGCAATAGACGATCCCGTGCTGCTCCGGGTCATACCAGCCGTAGCTTTTGATCAGCCCGGCGCAGTCCACCGTCCGCCGGCCCATCCATTTCTCCCGGATGATGGCCTCATAATCCTCCACGTCTTTGCCGAACTGTTCGATCTTGTATTGCAGCAGATCCTCGTCCAGCACGGTGCCGAACGTGCCCCATACGTACCCCCACTGGTTTTCCCAGGCCATCTGGGCCCAGGTCACCAGCCCGTCGGCGGTCTTTTTGGACAGGTCGTCGAAAAGGCTCTCGTCTATGTCGTTGGAGGTGGAGGAGCCCCGTTCCACATGGACATACTGCCCCGGCTTCCACTCGAACATATCCTCCGGGATCTCCATGGGGACGGGGACGCTGCTGGCCTGCTGGATCTGATCGCCGTCCTCCGCCTCCGCCTCGGAATGGCGGACGAGAGGACGGGCCAGGAGCGCCACCGCCGCCACCAGCGCCAGCAGACATATGGCCAGCACCTCGTAGCGGACTCTCTGCTTCACGGAAAAATCTGCCTTCATGGAACGGCCCTCCCTTTCACTGTATTCTATCATACCATGAAAGCACCGGATTTGTCTTACAAATTTAGTATTTATTCCTTAAGAATTCTTTAAGAGATCCGCTTCTGCCAAATTTCGGCTGTTTGTATAGGTCTGGGACTTTTGCGGATAATAAATCCTGTCAAACAAAAGAATGACAGGAGGATAAAGATGAAAGCAACAGGGATCGTGCGGCGCATCGACGATCTGGGCCGGGTGGTCATACCGAAGGAGATCCGCCGCACCATGCGCATCCGCGAGGGTGACCCGCTGGAGATCTATACAGAAAAGGACGGGGAGGTCATATTCAAAAAGTACTCTCCCATGGGGGAGATGAGCTCCTTTGCCGAGCAGATCTGTGAGTCCATGCACAAGACGGCGGAGTATCCCGCCGCGGTATGCGACCGGGACAGCGTGATCGCCGCCGCCGGGGCCGGGCGGAAGGAGCTGCTGGACCGGCATATCAGCCCGGAGCTGGAAGAGATCATGGAGGGCCGGCGGGCTTATCGGTCTGAGCCGGGCGGACGCCGGGTGGCGGTCATCGACGGAGAGAACGCCCCCGCCGCGGCGGTGGCCGTGCCCATCCTCTCGGAGGGGGACGTGCTGGGCTGCGTGGTGTTCCTGGAACGGCCGGACGGTGTGCGGCCAGGGGATGTGGAGCTAAAGCTGGCCACCACGGTCAGCGGATTTCTCGGCAAGCAGATGGAATCGTAAATATATGACGCGCCCCCGCATGGGGGCGCGTCATGCGCTGCCGGCGCCGGCTCTCGTCCTGTCCTCACCACTCGTATTTGATCTCGCTTTTGTCGAAGCCATAGTCCCGCAAAAACTGCTCCAGGTCGGCGTCGTTGCGGATCAGCATGACCTCCACGAAGCGGCCTGTGGCGGTCTGACGGTACCCGGCCACTTTTTCGCCGGTGCATATGCTGGCCCGGATGACCGGCTCTTTGCCGGTCCGGTCGTACTTGGGCCTCTTTTTCTTTCCGAACATAGTTTCACCTGTCCTCCTGTTCCTGCCGGCCGCCGGCCAGGCGTCAGCCGTCCTCATCCGGCGGCTGGCCGTCGTGGGCAGGCCACCGGCACTGCGTCAGCTCCATATCGGTGAACACGGCCTTAAAAGATGAGTCCTCCGGACTGCAGGCATAGACGCCGAAGCGGATCTCGTCGGCCGCTTCCCACATGTGGCATACCCGCATCTGGGAAAAATGGACGCCGTCCGAGGAGCACTCGATGCGGAAATCGTCCGCCCGCCGGCTCAGGCGGTACCACATGGACTTGACCGACGCGTCGATCGCGGTGGTGGCCCAGTCCGAGTAGCCGTGATTCGTGACCACGCTGCCCAGGTGCTGGAACGTGTCGTTTTCATACTCCACGGAGCCCTTGAGCCAATTTTCGCTGTCCAGGTACATCACCACGCCGCACTGGTCAAAGCGGCGCTTGCTCTCAAAGGCGGTCTTCACCGTGAAAGAGAAAAACTTTTCCCGGGTCCGCGTCTGAAAAAGGGGGGCGCTGTCGTTGCGGAAATGATAGTACGTGCGCTGCCACAGGTCGGTATGGGGCTTTGTGATCACCTCAAGGCGGCCGCTGCCGATGGAATAGGCGGCCGGCTGCCTTGTCCACTCCCATTTGCCCAAGTCGATCCGATCGGATGCCATCGTCTTCACCTCTTCCGGCGCGTGATCGCGCCGGGTATTTTTTTGACCGTGCCGGTATTTGGCTCCCGGTATATTTTACCGCAAACGGCGGCTCCCGGCAATAGGCTTTCCGCGCCGCGGCGCGCTTCGGCGGCCCCATTCGGCCCGCCGGGCCCGGAGGCCGTATATTCCTCCGCCGGCCCGGGAAAAATCCCAGGTATGGAAAAGATAAGCACACAACGCCTGGCCGGATGGGGCGAAGAGGCGGCCAGGAGCATCCCCATCAACAAGACCGTGTCCGGCCGCCGGACGGCCGCCCGGCTGCGCCGGGCCATGGCGGAGATAGCGGATAAGGCCAAGGACCCCGGCCAGCCGGAATGGTTCGCCGACAACGAATACCTGGCCCGGCGGGAGGCGGACCTGGCCATGGCCGCTTTCCGGGCGGGAGGCCGCCTGGAGCGGGGCCGGGACGGGGCGGCGCTGGTGAGCCTGTGCCGGAAGCTGGCCTGCGCCGGACCGGTGACAGAGGAGCGTATCGCCGCCTTTCTCACCGGCGCGCGGAAGGGCAGAGAAATGCCGGAAAACGAGGCGGCCCTGGTGGGGGCCGCTCTTCGCGCCGCGCTCATCGAGGAGCTGGCGCAGCCGGAGGTGGACCGGACCCGGGCGGGGGAGCTTTTCACCAGCCTGCGGACCTTGGCGGACATGGATCTGACCGCCGCGCTGGAGATCTCCGACCCGGTGGACGCGCTGCTCCGGCAGGACCGGGTATATCCGGCCATGGATGAGATCAGCCGGGCCCAGTACCGGGAGCGGGTCCAGAAGCTGGCGAAAAAGCAGGGCGTGCCCGCGCAGGAGGCGGCCCGGACGGCCCTGGCCGCCGGACTGCACGAGATCCTGTTTCCCGACAACCGGCGCACCGGCGCGGGGTATATCGCCGGGCGGATCTTTCTGCCCGGCGCGCTGGCGGTGCTGGCGGGATACCTGTCCGGCAGCCCCTGGACGGCCCTGCTGGCGCTGCTGCCCCTGACAGAGCTGGTCCGGGTGGCGCTGGACTCGGTGCTGCTGCGGGTTGTGCGCCCCCGGCGGCTGCCCCGGCTGGCCCTGGAAGAGGGCGTGGGCCCGGCGGGCCGGACGGTATGCGCCGTGTCCGCGCTGCTTGGAGGCGATGGGATCGGGCCGCGGCTGGCCGGGCGGCTGGAGGAGTATAGGCTGGCCAGCCGGGACTGCGGGGAGGAGCTGCTGTTCGCCCTGCTGGCCGATCTGCCTGACAGCCCGGTCTTTCCCTCGCCGGCGGCGGGGCGGCTGGAGGAGACCCGGCGGGCCATCGAGGCGCTGAACAAAAAATACGGCGGCGGGTTTTTCCTCATCAGCCGGGACCCGGCCTGGAATAAGGCGGACCGGGTCTATGCGCCCTGGGAGCGGAAGCGGGGGGCCATTCTGGAGCTGGCCCGTCTGCTCCAGGGCCGGCCCAACCGGCTGAAATGCCTGGCGGGGGATCCGCGGCAGCTGCACGCAAAGTATATCCTCTGTCTGGACGCGGACACCCGGCTGGTGCCCGGCGCGGCCCGGCAGCTCATCGGCGCGGCCATGCATCCGCTGCAAGCGCCGGTGGTGGAGCGGGGCGTGGTGGTCCGGGGCCACGGGGTGCTCCATCCCCGGATGGCGGTAGAGCTGGACCGGGCCATGGCCACGGATTTTGCCCGGGTCTACGCCGGGCAGGGCGGCACCGATCCTTACGGCGCGCCTACGGGGGAGCTGTTCACGGATCTGTACGACCGGGGCGGCTTCGCCGGGAAGGGCGTGGTAGACATAGCCGCTTATCTGGCCTGTCTGGACGGGCGGTTCGACGACAACCGGGTCCTGAGCCACGACGCGCTGGAGGGGGCCTATCTCCGGGGCGCCTATGTGGGGGACGTGGAGCTGACGGACGGCTCGCCGGTGACGGCGGCGGCCTGGTTCCGGCGGCTGCACCGCTGGACCCGGGGGGACTGGCAGAACCTGCCCTGGCTGCTGGGGGAGGGCAAGGACCTGCCGCTGCTGGAGCGGTTCCGGCTGCTGGACAGCCTGCGCCGGAGCATGGTGGCCCCGGCGGCCCTGGCGGCGCTGGTGCTGGGGATGTGGCTGCCGTCCTGCCGGGCGGCGGCCTGGCTGACGCTGGGATGCCTGGGGGCGGACGCGGTCCATGACGCCTTTGCCGGACTGTTCGCCAGGACCCGGGACGCCCGCCTGCGCTGCCGCAGCGGGGTGCTCCGGGGTCTGGGCGGATCGCTGACGCGGTTTTTTGTCCGGCTGATCCTCCTGCCCTGGGAGGGGTATACCTGTGCCTCGGCGGCGGTCACGGCCCTGTGGCGCATGGCGGTGAGCCGCCGGAATATGCTCCAGTGGGTCCCCGCCGCCCAGGCGGACAAGGGCCGGGACATCCCGCCGGCGGTGTGGTTCGACCTGGCCCTGGGCCTGGCGATGGGGCTTTTTGCCCCCGGCCCCGCGGGAAAGGCCGCGGGGGTGGTGTGGCTTTGCGCGCCTGTTTTTGCCCGCCTGTCCGGCCGGGAACGGCCGCCGAAAAACGGCCTGACCGAGGGGGACAGGAAGTTTTTGCTCCGGGCTGCCCAGGCGATCTGGGGCTATTTCGCCGGGCTGTGCACCCGGCCGGATCATTGGCTCCCCCCCGACAATATCCAGATCCAGCCCCCCAAGGGGGTGGCCCGGCGCACATCTCCCACCAACATCGGCCTGGCCCTTACCTCCGCGCTGGCGGCCATGGAGCTGGGGGTGGCGCCGGAGGGCGAGGCGGTGGCCCTGGCGGAGCACATCCTGGCCACGGTGGAAAAGCTGCCCAAGTGGCGGGGCCATCTTTACAATTGGTACGATACCCGCACCTGCGCGCCGCTGCAGCCGGCCTATGTGTCCACGGTGGACAGCGGCAACCTGTGCGCGTGCCTGTATACGCTCTCGGCGGGCCTGGCCGCCCACGGCCGGCCGGACCTGGCGGACCGGGCCCGGACCCTGGCGGACGGGACCGATCTGGGGGCGCTGTACGATGAAAAGAAGAAGCTGTTTCGCATCGGCCTGGACCCGTCGGCGGCGGAGCCCGGTCCCGGACACTATGATCTGATGGCCTCCGAGGCCCGGCTCACCAGCTTCATCGCCTGCGCCCGGGGCGACGTGCCGGTGCGCCACTGGCAGAGCCTGAGCCGGGCGCGGCTGGCGCTGGACGGCTGGCGGGGGCTGGCCAGCTGGTCCGGGTCTATGTTCGAGTATCTGATGCCGGAGCTGTTCCTGCCCCTGGTGAAGGGCTCCATGCTGTGGGAAACGGCCCGGTTCTGCCTGTATGCCCAGCGGCGGCGGCCGGGCCAGATCAAGGCGCCCTGGGGCAGCTCCGAGAGCGCGTTTTTCTCTCTGGACGCGGGGATGGACTATCGCTATAAGGCCCATGGGGCGGCGGCGCTGGCCCTGCGCCGGGATATGGACAACGAGCTGGTCGTCGCCCCCTACGCCAGCTTTCTGGCCCTGTGCGTCCACCCCAAGGCGGCGGTGGAGAATCTGCGGCGGCTGAAGGCCATGGGCATGTGGGGCCGGTACGGATTTTACGAGGCCCTGGATCTGACCCCCGGCCGGACGGAAAAGAGCGGCCGGACGGAAAAGAGCGGCCGGACGGTGGCCTGCTTTATGAGCCACCACCTGGGTATGAGCCTGGGCGCCGCGGCCAACTGCCTGAACAGCGGGATGCTCCGGCGGTATTTCATGAAAGAGCCGGCCTTTGCGGCGTTCCGGCCGCTGCTGGAGGAGCGGGTGCCCCTGAGCGGGGCGGTGCTGCGCCGCAGCCGCTCTGCTGTGGTCCGGCCGCCGGAGAGCCGGCCGGACCATCCCGCCTTCCGCCGGGAGGGCCCGGGCCATGTGCCCGCCAGCCCGGCCTGGTTTCCCATGTCCAACGGGGTGTGGTCCCTGGCGGCCTGTGACGACGGCCGGTGCCGGGCGCAGAGCATGGGGCTGCTGATGTACCGGGAGGAGGGCTTTGAGGTGGCGGTGGACGGCATCCCCGCGGGGCCATCCCGCCGGGAGGGAACGCTGTATCCCTGGCGCTACGAGGGGGGCGCGCTGACCTTCACCGCCCGCCGGGCGGACCGGGTGACCACCCTGTCCCTGGCGGTGGCCAGCGGGGAGCGGGGCGAACTGCGGCGCGTCACCGGCCCCAGCGGCGGCCGGCTCACCGTGCGGTTCGAGCCGGTGCTGGCCCCCCGGGCGGACCACGCCGCCCATCCCGCCTTCTGGCGGCTGGGGCTGGAGGTGACGGTCCACCGGGGCGTTATCTTGGTGCGGCGGCTGGCCCGGGGCAGCGTGCCGGAGGCATGGCTGTGTCTGGCGGCCACCATCGATCTGAGCCTGGCCTCCGGCGCCGGATGGCAGATGCTCTCGCCGGTGTCGGTCCGGGGCGTGCTGCCGGAGGGCGGGTGTGCGTCCCTGGCGCTGTGCTTCGGCGAGAGCGCCCGCCAGGCGGAGGAGGGCGCCCGGCGCATCCTCACCGGCGGCACGGCGGATATGGCCGGGTCCATGGGCGCTCTGCTGGGCATGGGACCGGAGGGACTGGCCGCGGCCTTCGACCTGGCCGGGGACGTGTGCGATCCCCGGGTGGCGGCCCGGCCGGATTCCACCCGCCAGGCCCTGTGGAAAAAGGGCCTGTCCGGCGATCTGCCCATCGTATACGCCGGGGAGACGGAGCGTCTGGACCAGGCCAAGCGGATGATCAAGCGCCACGCGCTGCTCACCGCCTGCGGCGTGGCCTTCGATCTGGTGATCCCCACCGGGGAGGACGGGGCCTATCTCCATCCCCGCCGGGACGAGCTGCGCCGGTATCTGGAAAAATACGGCCTGGCGGCCTTTGAGGGGGCCCACGGGGGCGTGTGGTTCTCCGGGGGCGAGGATATCGCCGCCGCGGCGGCGATCGTGAGCCAGCCGCCGCCCCGGCGGTACGCCCCGCTGCCTGCCTGGCGGCGGGCGCCGGTGCGGGACGGCCGGGTCCCGGCGGTGGAATATGGCCCGGGGGGCACGGTGAGCTATCAGACACCGCCCCTGCCGCCCAGGGCCTGGTGCAATGTGCTGACCAACGGCGCGTTCGGATACCTGGCGGCGGACTGCGGCGGCGGGTTCATGTGGCTGGAGAACGCCCGGGAGCGGCCGGTGGACCCTTGGCGCAACGATCCGGCGGAGACCTTTGGCGGGGAAACCCTGGAGCTGGTGACGGCCCAGGGCCGGCGGAGCCTGTTCGCCGGGGAGAGACCGTGCAAGGTGACCAACGGCTTCGGCTGGACCCGCTGGGAGCAGGAGGGCCTGGCCCTCACCGCCTTCGTCCCCTGTGGCAGCAGGGCCAGGATCATGCTCATCGAGGGCGGCGAGGGGACCTATCTGGGCTGGCATCTGCCCCTGGCCCTCACGGCCAGCGCACCGGATATCCCCTGCGTGATCACGGGATATGAGGACGGCTGCCTCACGGCGATGAATCCCCGGGCCGAGGCGCCGGGGCAGGTGTTCCGGGCGGTGTGCAGTCAAAAGCTGTCCGGCTTCACCGGGGACGAGGCCGCGTGGCTGGCGGGCCGGATGGACGGCCGGACCGGTCCGGGCCTGCGCCCCTGCTTCGGGGCGCTTTGGAAGGGCGGCGGCGTGAGCGTGCTGGTCTGCGGGTTCGAGAGCGCCGAGACCCTGCGGGCTCTGGCGGACCCGGCCCGGGCCGCCGAAGAGCTGATCCGGGTCCGGGACAGCTGGCGGACCCTGGTAGGCCGGGTGCGGGTGCATACGCCGGACCCGGCCCTGGACCGGATGATGAACGGCTGGGCGGCGTATCAGACCCTGGCCTGCCGGATCATGGGCCGGACCAGCCTCTATCAGAGCGGCGGGGCCCTGGGTTTCCGGGACCAGCTCCAGGACACCGCCAACCTTCTGCTCATCGCGCCGGACCGGGCCAAGAGCCATATCCTGACCTGCTGCGCCCGGCAGTTCCGGGAGGGGGACGTGCTCCACTGGTGGCACGACGGCCCCGCCGGGCCCCGGGGCGTACGCACCCGCTGCTCGGACGACCTGCTGTGGCTGGTATGGGCGGTGTGCGAGTATGTGGAAAAGACGGGGGACGAGGGCCTGTGCGCCCTGCGGGCCCCCTGGCTGGAGGCGCCGCCTCTGGCTCCGGAGGAGCGGGAGCGGTATTTCCGGCCGGGCCGGAGCAAGGAGGACAGCTCTGTGCTGGACCACGCCCGCCAGGCCATGACATGCGTGCTGGCCCGGGGCCACGGCCCCCACGGGCTGCTGCGGACCGGGTCCGGAGATTGGAACGACGGGATGGACAAGGTGGGCGGCGAGAGCCTGTGGCTGACCTGGTTCTTCGTCCACATCGCCGGGCGGTTCGCCGGGCTTCTGGACCGGCTGGACCAGACAGATGCCGGCCGGTACGCCGCCGCGGCGAAAGAGTACGCCGCCGCCGCGGAACGCAGCTGGAACGGCCAGTGGTACCTGCGGGGCTGGTGGGAGGATGGCGCGCCCCTGGGCGGGGCCGGCGCGGCGGGCTGTGAGATCGACTCGATCGCCCAGAGCTGGGCGGCCTTCTGCCCTCAGGCGGACCGGGCCCGGGTCCATACGGCCCTGGGGGCCTGTGTGGACCGGCTCTATGACCGGGCCCACGGGCTGGTGAAGCTGTTCTCGCCTCCCTTCGGGGACGAGGGCCGGGACCCGGGATATATCCGCTCCTGCGGTCCCGGGTTCCGGGAAAACGGCGGACAGTATACCCATGGGGCGGTGTGGCTGGCGTCGGCGCTTTTGAAGGAGGGGTCCACCGATGTGGGGACGGCCATGCTGCTGGACCTGCTCCCGGCCAGGCATCCCCCGGAGTCGTGGGGGGCGGAGAGCTGGGTGATGGCGGCGGATGTGTCCGCCGATTCGGACCACTACGGCCAGGCGCTGTGGAGCTGGTATACCGGTTCCGCCGGATGGTTTTTCCGGGTGGTGCTGGAGGATCTGCTGGGCATCCGGCTGGAGAGGGGCCGGCTCACCGTCCGGCCCAACCTCCCGTCCGGCTGGGCCGGCTATGAGGCCGACATCTGCGGCCGGAAGATCACCGTCAAAGACGGGAAAGTCACGGTTGAGTAACAGAGGCAGGCGCCTGGCGCGCCTGCCTCATTGTTCACAATATTGTCATTTTCAAACGGCGGCGGATATGCTATAATGACCGCAAGCAGCCATTATACTACCGCAAAACACAGATGACCGGAGAGTGATATTCCGGCGGCGGTGGCAATATATTCCAGATCGGAGGGTGAGTGGGATGGAACGGACCCGGCGGGAACTGCTGCCCGGCGTTTTTCTGACATATATAGGCACGGACAAATTCAAAACGTCGATCCTCAGCCTGCATCTGCTCACCGGGCTGGACCGTCAGACCGCCGCCCAGAACGCCCTCCTGCCCGGGGTGCTCCGCCGGGGCACGGTGGCCTCGCCGGACCTGACCGCGCTGGCCGCCCGGCTGGACGGGATGTATGGCGCCCACATCGAGCCCTCTGTGCGGAAGCTGGGGGAGATCCAGGCCGTCGGCTTTGCGGCGGACTTCGTGGACGGGGCCTGCCTGCCGCCGGGGGAGGAGCCGCTGGAGGATATGACGGCGCTGCTGGGAGAGCTTTTGCTGGCGCCCAACACCCGGGGCGGGCTGCTGCTGCCCCAGTATGTGGAGAGCGAGCGGGAAAAGCTGCTGCATCAGATCCGGGCCTTGGTCAACGACCGGGCGGCCTATGCCCAGAGCCGCCTGCTCCGGCTGATGTGCCCCGGGGAGGCTTACGCGGTGGACGCGCTGGGGGACGAGGAAACGGCCCGGGCCATCGGCTACGTGGCCCTGACCCGGCACTATCGGGCTCTGCTGGCGGCCAGTCCCATAGAGATCTTTTACTGCGGCTCGGCCCCGGCGGACCGGGTGGCCGCCGCCTTGACCGACGCGCTGGCCGCCTTGCCCAGGGGCGAGCTGGATCTGGACATCGGGACGGATGTGCGCCTGAACACCGTGGAGGAAGGGCCCCGGACGTTTGCCGAGCGGATGGACGTGGAGCAGGGGAAACTGGTCCTGGGCTACCGGCTGGGCGAGGCCATGGAGGAACCGGACATGGCGGCGCTGCGGGTGATGAACGCCCTTCTGGGGGGCGGCGGCGCGGCCTATGTCAATTCCCGGCTTTTTGTAAACGTGCGGGAGAGGATGAGCCTGTGCTATTACGTGCATTCGGCGCTGGATGTGATGAAGGGCCTTATGATCGTGAACAGCGGCATCGACCCGGCGGACTACGATAAAACGAAGGACGAGATCGACTGCCAGGTGTGGGCCGTGAAAGAGGGCGCGTTCACCGACGAAGAGCTGCGCACGGCCCGGATGGGCGTGAGCGCCGATCTGCTGACGCTGACGGATCAGCCGGACCGGCTGGAGAGCTTCTGGCTGGAGCAGAACCTGCTGGGCCTGGACTACGGTCCGGAGGAGCTGGCGGCGCTGGCGGAGGACGTGACGAGGGCCGACGTGATGAAGGCCGCGGCGGGCATAGCGTGCGACGCGGTGTATTTCCTCAGCGGCGGCCGGGAGGAAGAGGATGAAGAGAACTGACTATCCCGCCCTGGGCATGGCGGCGTATACGTCCACGCTGCCCAACGGCCTGGCCGTGTGTGTGGTCCCCAAGCCCGGCTGGCGCAAGTGCCGGGCGTCCTTCGTGACGAATTACGGCGGCGCGGACCGGCGCTTCGTCCTGGACGGCCGCCGCTATGACACCCCGGCGGGGGTGGCCCACTATCTGGAGCACAAGATGTTCGACATGCCGGACGGCAGCGTGGATGGGATCTTTGCCGGCCGGGGAGCGGACTCCAACGCCTATACGTCTTACGCCGTCACCAGCTATCATTTCACCTGCGCCGGACAGTTTGAGGAGAATCTCCGCACCCTGCTGCGATTCGTTTCTACCCCCTACTTCACCGGGCAGACCGTGGAAAAGGAGCGGGGCATCATCGCCCAGGAGATCGTGGAGGGGGAGGACGACCCGTCCTGGGCGGTCTATCAGGACTGCCTGAAACTGCTGTTCGGCGGCCACCCGTTGGGCAGCGATGTGGTGGGCACGGTGGCGTCCATCCAGGATGTCACGCCGGAGATCCTGGCCGCCTGCCACCGGGCCTTTTACGTTCCGGCCAACATGGCCCTCTGCGTGGCGGGGGATGTGGACCCGGAGGCGGTGGAGCGGGCCGCGCTGGAAGCGCTGCCCGGGGACCGGGCGGCGGCGCCGGCCCGGGACTATGGCCCGGACCCGGGGGTGGAGCCGGTGGAGAAGAGCCGGCGGCGGACCATGGAGGTTTCTGTGCCGCTGTTCTGCGCCGGGGCAAAGCTGGGCCCGGCGGCAAAGGGGCCGGAGGCCCTGCGGGAGCGGCTCACAGCGGAGCTGGCGATGCGGTGCCTGTGGGGGAAAAGCGCCCCGGCCTATCTGGAGCTGTATGAAAAGGGCCTTTTGAACGACAGCTTCTTCTTTGAGCTCGACCACGCCGCGGGCCAGAGCTTCCTCATCCTGAGCGGGGAGTCTGACCGCCCGGAAGCCGTCCTGAGCCAGCTGACGGCGGCGGTGGAGCGGCCCATCGATCCCGCCTTTTTCCTGCGGCAGAAAAAGGCCGTATACGGCGGCTTTATCCGGATGCTGGACGATTTTTTTGAACTGACCGAGTCCATGGCGGACGGATGCTTCGCCGGATTTGACCTTTTCGAAACGCCCGGCGTACTGGACGGGATCACCTGTGCCGACGTTTCGGCCTGGGCGGCGGAGCATCTGGCCGCCGGGCGTTTCGCCCTTTCCATCATTTGTCCCAAGGAGGAACAAGCGTAAAAATGTCATCCGCGTCTATATCCTTCCCTCTGCTGGGGGACTGGTCCATTTGTCCGTCCAACTCCTTCGTCCTGTTCGGCCACACCTTTTACTGGTATGGGGTGATCATTGCCTGCGGGTTTTTGCTGGCGGTGGCATACTGCTACCACCGGAGCGAGGAATTCGGCATCAAGCAGGACGACCTGATCGACAACCTTCTGTTCGCCGTGCCCCTGGCCATTATCGGCGCCCGGGTATACTATGTGGTGTTTTACGGGGGCTATGAGACCCTCTGGGACATGGTGAAGATCTGGGAGGGCGGCCTGGCCATTTACGGCGGCGTGATCGCCGCGGTGATCACGGTGTTCGTGGTCTGCCGGGTGAAAAAGATCTCCCCGCTGGCCATGCTGGATCTGGTGAGCTTTGGCCTTCTCATCGGCCAGTGCGTGGGCCGCTGGGGCAACTTTATGAACCGGGAGGCCTATGGGTACGAGACCGATATCTTCTGCCGGATGGGGCTGACGCTGAACGGCAGCACCATCTATGTACATCCCACGTTTTTGTATGAGTCGCTGTGGAACCTGCTGGGCTTTATCGGCCTGCACACCGTTTCCCAAAAGACGGTCCGCCGCTTTGACGGACAGTTCTTCCTGTATTATGTGGGCTGGTATGGCCTGGGACGGATGTGGATCGAGGGCCTGCGGACCGACTCGCTGTATATCGGCAGCAGCGGCATCCGGGTCAGCCAGCTGCTGGCGGCGGTCACATGCCTGGCGGCGGCAGTGGCGGTGATCGCGATCCTGCGCAGCGGCCGGTGCCGGCCGGAGAAGCTGTGGGTGAACCGGGCGGCGGCCATAGCGGCGGGCCCGGCGGAGGAAGAGGCGCCGGCGGCGGAGCCGGACAGCGGCGCGGACGGCGCGGACGGCGAGCCGGCGCCGGCTGCCTCCCAGGAGCCGGAGGACGGGGACCCGCCGGAGGGCGAATAAAAAACTACCAGAGGAAAAACAAGAAAAAGCAAAGAAAATAGAATAGAATAAGAAATAAAAAAGGAGGCATTCAAATGTCGGGATTCAGTGATTTCATGGATAAGGTGGGGGCGTTCGCGTCCAAGGCGGCGGAAAAGACCAAGGATGTTGCCAGCGCGGCGGCCACCAAGACGAAGCAGGTCAGCCGCATCGCCAAGCTGAACATGGACATCTCCGGCCAGAAGGACACCATCAAGAAGGCTTACACCGAGCTGGGGAAGCTGTACTATGAGGCTCACCATGACGCGCCGGAGGAGGGCCTGGCCCAGGTCAGCCAGCAGATCGACATGGCCATGGCGACCATCGCGTCGATGGAGGAGGAGATCACCCAGATCCAGGCGGCCATGGCCATCGAGGCGGCGCAGAAGGACGTATCCTTCGAGTCGGTGGTGGACCAGACAGAGGCCGAGGCGGACGTGGAAGTGGAGATCCACGAGGAGGAGCCCGCCGGGGAGGAGAGCCACCAGGAGCCGCCCCAGGAGGAGGGCCAGGAAGAATTCCACGAGGAGCCCCACGACGACGGCCCCCGCTGGGACTGACAGATCGATAAAAAGACGCCGCCGCGGCCTATGGCCGCGGCGGGATTTTTGTTATGATTTCTTCTTTCGGAAGACGAAGAGCTTGGAGATGACGTAGTTGAGGACGATCACCACCACGCTGATAACGATCTTGGCGGCGAAGCCCTCGACGCCGAACAACGCCTGGTCCAGGCCCAGCCGCATCAGCAGCGGCAGCCCGCCCAGCTCCACCACCCCGGAAAAGATCCGGCCGGCGAAGAAGGACCCGGCCTCCTTCAGCCAGCCGGGCCAGGCCCAGCTTTTGGAGTCAAAGACCCACAGCTTGTTGGTCACGAAGGCGAAGGAAACGGCGCATATCCAGCTGAAGATGTTGGCGGGGGTGACGCCCAGCGCCAAAGGCCCGGCGCCCAGGGCGTAGGTGGCCCAGCTGACCAGGGTGGTCAGGCCGCCGAAGAAGAGGTAGCTGATGATCTCCCTGTATTTCCGATACAGGGCCAGGAGCTTTTCCGGCATGGTCATTCCGCCGGGTACACGTCGTGGACCAGCTCCTCGTCGGCGGTGCGCACGGTCCAGACATAGAAATCTTCATAGGTGAGGATGCCGTCCTCCGCCCCTTCGGTCAGGCAGGAGGGGCCGTAAGAGGGGGTCTCCACAGGCTGGCCCAGGGCGGCGTACAGCTCCGACACGGGCCGGCCCACATATTCCAGGGCCGCCGCATAATTCCCGGAGGGGGCGGCGTCCGTTCCCGAGGCGGGGGGCTCTTTCTGGCCCGTCAGGGACGTGTCGGAGCTGGAAGAGGCCGCCGGGACCGTGGGCGAGGGGGTCTGGGCCACGTCGCTCTCCTCCCGGCTGCAGGCGGCCAGGCCGGTGAGAAGCAGGACGAACAGGATCAATGCGATGGTTCTTTTCATAAGTAGGTTCCTCCAAGGGGGCGCTATGTGTCGGATCGGGGACAGCGCTGTCAGTATAACACAGATCTACGAGATTTGGAAGATGCTGACGCCGTCCTGGGAGTAGATCAGGGGGTAAGCGCCGGCAAAATAGTCGTAATCCACGGCGTAGGCGGACCGCTCCGTCTGGCTGATATACACATAGTCCACGCCGTATTTTTCCGCGAAGATCTCAAATTTCTCTCCGCCCTTGTACATCTCCGCCACCTGCGCTTCCCGGTCGGCGTAGTCCACGCCGTGGTAATACAGATACATCCCCGGCCCGCACAGGATGCTGCGCCCGGCCAGCACGGACACCGGGTTGGTGTGGGCGGTGGCGGTCAGAAACAGGCTGTCCGCCGGGGTCTCGGCGGTGATGTAGTCGGCCGCGCGGACCTGTTCCGGGCTGAAGAGCTGGTATTCGCTGACGGCCTCCCGAAGCATGGTCATGGCGCCGGACAGGGTGCCCAGGACGACGAAGGCCGCCCCGGCGGCGGCCGCCAGGGCCCGGGGCCTCGTCCGCTCCAGAAGCTCCCATATCCAGGCGCAGGCCTGGATATCCACGATCATGTACCAGATGTACAGCAGCTTGTTGTCGTCGTAGGGGTTGGGCTGAAAGGCCACCAGATTGCCCAGGACGAACAGCGCCGCCGCGCCCAGAAACAGCCGCAGCCGGTCCCCCCGCAGGAAGACCATCATCGGCAGCATGGCGCAGAACACCACCCCGCCGTTGATGAGCCAGAAGAACAGCCACGGGGTATCGCCATGGACCCAGCCGGGGTTGAACCAGATCAGCCGCCCGGTCCCCGCCGCGTCGAAGGTCCACCGGAACAGCTGGGGCAGCGCCAGGGCCAGACACACCGCCCCGTAGAGCACATAGTTGCTCACCAGGACCCGGGCGGCGCCCGCCTTTTTTGCCTTGCCGATCCAGGCGAAGAACCAGACCGCCGACAGCACGCCCAGCGCCAGGAAGGTGTGGGTATGGATCATGGGCATGGCCCCGGCGGTGACCGCCAGCGCCAGGGTCGTCCGGCGGCAGTTCTCTCCGGCCACGGACTTTTCCAGCACGGTGATGAGCAGGTATATGGCCGCCAGGCCCACGCACCAGCCGGCCATGGTGGTCCGCTGGGGGATCAGCATGTCGCACACCACGTTCACCCACCGCAGATCCTCGTCTACCAGGTTGGTGGGGGTCACGTAAAAGCCGCTGAGCAGGGTGGTCAGGTTGTATTTCCCACCGAAAAAGTACAGAAAGCCGAACCCGCCGTTGAATACGAACAGCAGCCATGCGGTGACCGTGGGGGCCAGCTTCCGGGCCAGCTTGTCCGCCAGCAGCCAGAAGCCGTAAAACACCGCCAGCAGCATGAAAAGGCTGGGCACGATCACGCTCATGCGCAGGCTCAGCCCGAAAAAGCGCAGGCTGGCGGAGGCGGCGTCCACCAGGAAGGGGTAATCGATCTGCTGGCCGGGGAAGATGCTGTACTCCGGGGGGAAGGTCCCCTGGCGGTACAGGCTTTCCACGAAGCCCAGATGCATGGCCAGATCCCCGTAAGTGCTCTGGCCCACCCAGAGGCTGCCGTCGTCGTGGGGCATGAGCACGTGGGTGTGCAGCAGATATCCGCAAAAGGCGGTGGCCAGCAGGGAGAGCAGCAGCCCCGCCCCGTCGCCCCGGGTCAGTGCCGGCGGGGCGGGCAGGGTCCGGCGCTTCCACAGCGCCGGGGCCTTTTTCCAGGGCAGCAGCGCCGCCGCGCCCAGGGCGGCAGCGGCCAGGGCGGCGATCTGGGCGCGGAAGGTGAAGCCCCAGACGAAGGCGCCCAGACAGGGCAGCCACATCAGGGCCACGCAGCCGAACACCAGCCCCAGCCAGCATTTTACCGCCGCCCGAAGCTCGGGCAGGACCCGCCAGGCCAGGAGCTGGCCGAAGATCAGATATATGAACAGTGGGAGCATGGGCATGACCTCAATCGATCGGCGGGCCCAGCTTGGACAGCGCCTGGCTGAACCAGTCGGGCAGGTCGGTCCACAGCTGGATGGGCTCGCCGGTGGCCGGGTGGATGAACTGCAGGCCCCGGGCATGCAGGCACTGGGTCTGCATGCCCTTGTCCCGGCGGCCGCCATAGATCGTGTCCCCCAGCAGGGGGTGGCCCGTATAGGCCATGTGGACCCGGATCTGGTGGGTGCGGCCGGTCTCCAGGCGGCAGCGGATATAGGTGTACCGGTCATACCGGGTCAGCACCTGCCAGTGGGTGACGGCGGGCCGGGCGTTTTTGTCCGTGACCGCCATGCGCTGGCGGTTGCGGGGGTCCCGGCCGATGGGGGCGTCCACCGTGCCGGCGCTGTCCCGGAAAGAGCCGTGGCACACCGCGTCATAGACCCGGGACAGGCTCCGGTCCTTGAGCTGGGCGGCCAGCGCCTGGTGGGCCCGGTCGTTTTTCGCCGCAATGATAAGACCGCTGGTGTCCTTGTCGATCCGGTGGACGATCCCCGGCCGCAGCTCGCCGCCCACGCCGGAGAGGCTGGACCCGCAGTGGGCCAGCAGGGCGTTCACCAGCGTGCCGTCCGGGTGGCCGGGGGCGGGATGCACCACCAGGCCCCGGGGCTTGTTCACCACGATCACGTCGCCGTCCTCATATACCACGTCCAGAGGGATGGACTGCGCCACGGCCCGGGCCGGGGCCGCCTCGGGGAGGATCACGGTGAAGGTTTCCGCCGCCGAAACACGGTGGTTTTTCCGCACGGGGACGCCCCCGGCGCTCACCAGTCCCTCCTCCAGCAGCTTCGCCGCGGCGGAGCGGCTGCGGATCTCCTCCTGGCGGGCAAGGAGAGCGTCGATCCGCTCGCCGCTCTCCTCTGCCGTTATCGTTATGATCTTGTCGTTTTTGTCCATCACAGATCCCGGAACTCCGCCAGGATATCCTCCAGAGAGTATTCCTCCGTGTCCTCCGCCGGCGCTTCCGGCGCGGGGGCCTTCGGGACGGGCTGCGCCGCCGGACGGGCGGGAGCCTGGGTCCGGGCCGCCGGTTTTCGGGGCGCGGGCGTCTGCTGCTGGAAGTCCAGATCGTCCCAGTCGTCCTCTTCCGGCGCGGGAGCCGGTTTTTTCTGGGCCTGAGCCTGGGCGCGGGCCGCGCCGGCGGACGCCCGCGTCTTCGGGGCGGGGGCGGGCTCCGGGGCGGGGGCGGGCTTCTTAGCCGCGGCGGGAGCTTCCACCTCCGCGCCGAAATCCCACTCCGCGAAGGGATCGCTGGGGTCGCTGATCTTCAGCTCGTCGGCCAGGGAGCGGTGTTCGCCCCGCCGGGGGATGTTGGCGTAAGGATCTTCCTTGGGCTGCCGGGCGGGCCGGGTGCGCCGGGCGGGACGCTCCTCCTCCGGCTCGGCGGTCCGGGCGCTGGTCTTGGCGCTGGTCCGGGCCGGGGCGGCCTTGGCCGGCCGCCTGAAGGGAGCGGGCCGCTCCGGGCGGGGCTTTTTGGGCACCGCCGCGGCCACCTCCGCCGGCTCCCGGTAGAATATCACGTGGATACAGAACAGGATGCCGCACACGGTGATGAAGATGTCCGCCACGTTGAAGACCGCGAAGTTGAACAGCTCGATCTCGAACATGTCCACAACATAGCCGTAAAAGACCCGGTCGATGCAGTTGCCCAGCGCGCCGGCCATCACCAGTACCGCCGTCCAGCGGCCGAAGTTGGTGGAGATGATCTCCGAGCTGATGAGAATGATGATGCCGATGATGAAGACCAGCGACACCGCCACCAAGAGCCAGCGGGCGTTGGCCAGGATGCTGAAAGCGGCGCCCGTGTTTTGCACATTGGTCATGTGAAGCACGCCGGGGATCAGCTCCACGCACTCATCCCCGATGGCCAGGGGGACGATGTTCTTTGTGGTCCACAGTTTCACCGCCTGGTCCAGGATCAGGACCAGGGAAGCCACGATCGCGTATAGCACCGAAGTTTCCTCCTACTGTCTGTCTGTCAGCCCAGAGCGGAGCGGAGGCTCACGCCCCGGGGGTATATTTCAGCGCGCCGGCGCACCGGGCGCAGAGCTCGGGATACTCGCTGTCGCTGCCCACGCTGGCGCTGTGGGTCCAGCAGCGGGGGCATTTGGGCAGGCGGGAGGGCTCCACTTCCACGCTCACGCCGGGCATTTCCGTGCCGGCCCAGCCGGGGCCCTCGCCCGGGGAGATCTCCGCCTCGGACACGATGAAGAAGCTCTCCAGAGGCTGCTTTGCCACCCGGGCCATGGTCTGGGCGGCCTCGGGGCCCACATGGAGGATGACCTTGGCGTCCAGGGGCTTGCCGATGGTCTTGTCCGTCCGGGCCAGCTCCAGGGCCTTGTTCACGTCCGAGCGCAGGCGCAGGCTGTCGTCCCAGAAAGCGGCCTGCTCTTCGCTGAGCTTCCACTCCGCATGGCCGGAGGGCATATCGTTGAGCATCACGTTGCGGCTGTCGTCGCCGGCCCGATGGGGCATGGCCAGCCAGATCTCGTCCGCCGTGAAGGACAGGATGGGCGCCAGCAGCCGGACCATGGAGTCCAGCACGTACCACAGGGCGGTCTGGGCGGCCCGGCGGACGGGGCTGCGGCGAGCTTCGCAGTACAGCCGGTCCTTCACGATGTCCATATACACGTTGGACATGTCCACCACGCAGAAGTTGTGGATGGCGTAGGTGACGGACCAGAACTCATACCGGTCGTAGCAGGCCAGGCATTTTTCGATCAGCGCCGCCGCCCGGCCAAGAGCCCAGCGGTCGATGGGCAGCAGCTCTTCGTAAGGCACCAGATCGGCGTCGGGATCGAACCCGTCCAGGTTGCCCAGGATGAACCGGGCGGTGTTGCGGATCTTCAGATATTTGTCGCTGAGCTGCTTGAAAATGGCGTCGGAGCAGCGCATATCCAGCCGGAAATCGGCGCTGGCGGCCCAGAGGCGGCACAGGTCCGCCCCGTATTTGGCGGTGAGCTCGTCGGGGGAGACCCCGTTGCCAAGGCTCTTGTGCATGGCCCGGCCCTCGCCGTCCACGGTCCAGCCGTGGCACAGCACCGCCCTATAGGGGGCCTGGCCCCGGGTGGCCACGGCGGTGAGCAGGCTGGACTGGAACCAGCCGCGGAACTGGTCGCCGCCCTCCAGGTACAGATCCGCCGGCCACACGCCAGGGCTGTCCAACTCCATGGAGGCGATGTGGGTGGAGCCGGAGTCGAACCAGCCGTCCAGGGTGTCGGTCTCCTTCTCCGTCACCTTGCCGCCGCAGTGGGGGCAGACAAAGCCCTGGGGCAGCAGCTCCTCCACGGACAGGTCGAACCAGGCGTTGGAGCCCTTTTCGCCGAATATCCCGGCGACGTTTTCGATGGTCTCGGGGGTGCACACGGGCTTGCCGCAATCACCGCAGTAGAACACCGGGATGGGCAGGCCCCAGCGGCGCTGGCGGCTGATGCACCAGTCGGCCCGCTCCCGGATCATGCTCTCCATCCGGTCCGCGCCCCAGTCGGGGTTCCACTTGACCTTCCGGGCGGCCCGGACCGCGTCCTCCTTGAAGGCGTCCACGGAGCAGAACCACTGGTCCGTGGCCCGGAAGATGATGGGGTTCTTGCACCGCCAGCAGTGGGGATAGGAGTGGGTGATGTCCTCGGAGGCCAGGATGGCGCCGCAGGAAACCAGGTCCGCGAAAATGGGCTCATGGGCCTTCAGGACGCTGAGCCCCTCATATTTTCCGGCGTCGGCGGTGAAGCGGCCGGTGTCGTCCACATTGACCACCAGGTCCCGGCCGGAGGGGATCTGGGGATATTTCTGGCAGACGAAGAAGTCGTCTGCGCCGTAGGCCGGCGCGGTGTGCACGCAGCCGGTGCCGGCGTCCAGGGTCACATGGTCGCCCAGGATCACAAGGCTGGTCTGGTCGAAGAGGGGGTGCTGGGCGGTCATCAGCTCCAGCTCGGCGCCCTTGAAGGTGGCCAGGACCTCCTTGATTTCCAGGCCTGCCTTCTGGAGGACGCCCTCCGCCAGCTCCTTTGCCATGATGTAGACCTCGCCGTTGGAGGCGCGGGTCAGGGTATAGTCATAGGCGGGGTTCAGGCAGATGGCCAGGTTCCCCGGGATGGTCCAGGTGGTGGTGGTCCAGATCACGAAATAGACGTTGTCCAGCGGCTCGATGGCGCTGAGCTTTCCCAGATCGTCCTTGACCCGGAACTTCACGAAAATGGTGGTGACGGGGTCGTCGGAGTACTCGATCTCCGCCTCGGCCAGGGCGGTCTCATCCTTGGGGCACCAATAGACGGGTTTCTTGCCCTTGTAGATGTAGCCCTTCTCATACATCTGCCCGAAGACCTTGACCTCCTGGGCCTCGAACTTGGGGTCCATGGTCCGGTAGGGGCGGTCCCAGTCGCCCAGCACGCCCAGGCGCTTGAAGCCCTGGCGCTGCACGTCCAGGTAGTGCTCGGCATAGGCGTGGCAGGCGTTGCGGAACTCGCTGACGCTCATGGCCTTGTGGTTGAGCTTCTGCTCTTTGATGATGGCCGACTCGATGGGCATGCCGTGGTTGTCCCAGCCGGGGGTGTAGGGCACGTGATACCCGGCCATGGATTTGTAGCGGTTGATGAAATCCTTCAGACATTTGTTGAGGGCGGTGCCCATGTGCAGGCTGCCGTTGGAGAACGGGGGGCCGTCGTGGAGCACGAACTGGGGCCGGCCCTCGGTGCGCTTGAGCATCTCATGGTACAGGTCCAGCTCTTCCCAGGCCTTGAGCATGTCCGGCTCCCGCTTGGGCAGGCCGGCGCGCATGGGGAAATCGGTTTTGGGAAGGTTGACAGTGGCGTTGAAGTCGGTGGGCATATCTTTTCTCTCCAGGCTGAATATAGTTTGCAAGGGCGGAGCTTCTTCGCTCCGCCCTGAGGGATCACAGATCAGATATCTTCGTCGAAGCTGAAATCGTCAAAGCTGCGCTTTCTCTTCTTGCTCCGCTGGCCGCGGCCTCCGGCGGGAAACAGGCGGGTGGGCTCCTCCTCTTCCTCGGGGGGCTCCTCCTGGGGCGCCTCTTCCTCCGGCTCCGGCTCGTCCAACGCGGCCTCCGCCGCGGAGGCGGCGATGCTGCGCACGGCCTCTTCCATATCCAGCGGCTTGGCGGCCCGGGGCGCGCTCTCCGGCTCCGGTTCGCTCTCCGGTTCGGGCTGACGCTCCTCGCCGCCCACCAGCTGCATCTGGCTGAGCTTGTCGTAAAACTCGATCTGCTTCTGGCAGACGGTGCGCATATGGTCAAAGAAGCGGTTGGTGGCCTTTTTGGCCTCCTCCAGCTTGGCCTCCTCGTTGGCGATGCCGTCGGCCGCCTGACGGGTCAGCTTATCGGTCCGGTCCTGGGCCTCCGCCAGCATGGCGTCCGCCCGGACCCGAGCGTCGGACTCGATCTGGGCGGAGAGCTTCTGGGCGGAAAGCAGGGCCAGACGCATGGAGTCTTCAGTCTGGCGGTACTCGTCCACCTTCTGCACCAGCACCTTCAGTTTTCCCTTCAGAGCGGCGTTCTCCTTGCTCAGGGAGGTGAAATCCGCCGCCAGCTCGTCCAGAAATTCGTCCACCTGGGACATATTATAGCCTTTTCCGGCCCGTTCAAATGCTTTTTCCTGGATATCCTTTGCTGTAACCATATCCAAAACCCTATCCTTTCTCAAATATGCAGGCGCGATGGATCAGATGTAGACTCCGTTGTTCTCCAGCTCGTCGATCAGATCCCCCATGATGTCCACATTGAAGGGGGTGATGATATATGTATTGATGGCGACCTTCTTGATCTTTCCGTCGTTGGCATACGCCACGCCGGACAGAAAGTCCACCAGCCGGCGGGCCACATCCTTGTTGGTGGTCTCCAGATTCATCACCACCGTCCGCTTTTCCCGCAGATGGTCGGCGATCTCCGCGGCCTGCTCAAAGCGTTCGGGCTTGGAGAGCACCACCTGCACGGCAGTGGTGGTATGGATATTCACCACTTTGTTCTCTTTTTTGGCCGGAGTCCTCTCGTCAAAGAGGGGGGCGTCTGTATCGTCAAAGGGATTGCGCCGCTCCTGCCGCTGCTCGCTGGAGGCTCTGGGGGCGACGATGGTGGGATCGTCATCCTCTCCGCCGGGAACGTCCCCGCCAAAGAATTCCTCCTCGTCGTCATACGGCTTGGTCAGCTTTTTCAGTTCGTCAAGAAAACCCATGGTGTGCCTCCTGCTTCAGATGTAGTTGCGGGGACCAAAGATGAACGATCCGACGCGGACCATGTTTGCGCCCTGCCGGATGGCGTCTTCATAATCATCCGACATACCCATGGATAGAAAGTCCATGAGGACATTATCGTATTTTTTTGCGGCAATGTCAACAAAAAGGTTATACATAGCGCCAAAATAAGCCCTGGAATTTTCTGCCGGAGGAATGGCCATCAGCCCCCGCACCCGTACGCCCGCCGTATCGCCGGCGGCGGAGAGCAGCTGGTCCAGAGCCTGGGGCGCGACGCCGGATTTGCCCGGCTCGGTGCCGATGTTCACCTCGATGAGCACGTCCTGGGTCCGGCCCAGGGAGGCGGCCCGCTTTCCAATGGCCGCCAGCAGGGCAGGGGAGTCCACCGACTGGATCATGTCCACCTGCCCGGCCACGTATTTTACCTTGTTTTGCTGTAAATGGCCGATGATATGTACCGCCGCCCCCTGGTAGGCGCCCGCGGCGGACTTGTCCCGGAATTCCTGGACGTAATTCTCCCCGATGGCCTCCAGGCCCGCCCGGACGGCCCGGGCGATCAGCTCCGGCGGCTTTGTCTTGGCCGCGCCCACCAGGGTCACGGTCCGGCCCATGGCGGCCCGGTCGATGTTCTCCCGGACCAGGGCGATCCTCTGTTCCAATGAAAGGTCCATGGTTGCGCTCCTAAAATACCCGGCCGTTATAGAGATCCCGGGCCTGGACGATGACTTCGTTGCCCTCCCGGAGGGCGTCGGTGCCGCTGGAGGACAGCAGGCAGTATTCCTCTCCGGCGAAGACCAGCTCCACGATCTTCCGCTCCGCCTGCATCCCGGTCATGGTGAACACGCACAGCCGGTCCGGCACGACCCACTTGCTCTCGTCGTCGTCCGGCAGCAGCTCCGCGCCCACGAAGGCCAGCTGGCGGTAATCGTAGTAGTTGGAGGTCTGGATGGGCCCGGCCAGCTCCGGGGCCGTGACGACGCCCACCCCGGCGGAGGTGTCCGCGGGGCCCGTGTCGTCCCAGGGCCAGCAGAACACCGCCAGCCGCCGGAGAGGCCGGGTGTCCTCCTCGCTGCCCGCCTCCACGCCGGGCAGCAGATCCCCGTACCGGCTGGCCGAACCCACCTCGGAAACGAAGGCGGCATATTCCCGCCCGCCCAGGGTCAGAGTCACGGCCTGGCCCGGGGTCAGGGCCTGTCCGTCCGCGTCGGACACGTATCCGGCGTAATAGCGGTAAAGCCCCTTCAAAGGCACCCGCAGGCCGGTGAATTCCTCATAGATCAGCTCCGCCGCCACGCTGCGCACGGCCAGCATGTCCGCCATGCCCTTTTCCATCCGGAACAGCACCAGCTGGCTGTCCCCTTCGGCCCGGCCGACCCACTCCACCTCGGCGCGGACGGTGCCGTTGTAGTACCGGCCGAAGGAGAGCTGGACCTGGCTGCCGGCCAGCATCTCCCGGGCGTATTCCCGGGGGAGGATGGCGGCGTAATACCAGCTGTAGGAGGTGATGAGCTTGCCCAGCGAGCCGCTGTCCAGCACCCGGTCGGCGGCGATCAGCTCCCGGAGCTGGCTGGGAGTCATGTCATGCACATAGTCCGGGCTCACCCCTTCGTAGCCGTCCACCACGGCGGAAAAGGTGCCGCTCTGGCTGACGGTGATCTGCTGGGTGTCCCCGGCGCTGGTGCGGCGCAGCTGGTCCCGCTCGTCCTTCAGCTGCTGCAGGTACTCGTCGGTGGCGGTCAGGCCCGTGTCCGTGGGGAAGAGCAGCCCCGCCAGGGCGCTGGCCCGGGAGTCCACATCCGACAGATCCCCGCCCCGCAGACTGCCGGACAGGGCGGTGATGGCGTTATAGACCGACTGCTCCCGGTCGCCCTCCACCTGGACGCTGCCGGCCCGGGTCAGGGCGGCGGACACCTCTTCGATCTCCCGGTCCAGGGCGTTCAGCCGGGAGGCCCTCTCCAGTGCCTCCTCGGAGCTGTACGCCACGGCCACCGTCTCCCCAGCGGCCACCTTGGCCCCGTCTTCGGCGGTCACGTCTATGTACAGCTCCCGGCTGTTAATCAGCAGCTCGTCCCGGATCACCAGCCCGCTCATGGGCGCGGAATCGCTCATGGTGGCCGTGACGGTAAGAGAGGTCTGCACCGGGTTCATGGCCCGCTGGGCCACGTACACGGTGAAATAAGCCGCCAGGGCGATGAATACCAGCAGCGAAGTGATCCGGATAAGGGCGTCGGTCTTTTTCAAGTCAGACAGTTTCCTCCGTCATGGCAATGGTCCGGGCCGGAGCGATGGTGGATATGGCGTGCTTGTAGATCATCTGCTGCTTTCCGTCGGAGTCCACGAACACCACGAAGGAGTCGAAGCCCCGGACCGTGCCTCTGAGCTGAAAGCCGTTGACGAGGAACACGGTCACCATGATCCGTTCCCGGCGCGCCTGGTTCAAAAAAATGTCCTGAAGATTCTGTGCTTTCTGCATCTTGTCCATCCCTTCCGGGGCTGACGGTGCAGACGTTAAATTATAGTGTATCACAGTCTGCCGCCCCGCAAAATAGTAAATTTGTACAAAACCGTTGTACAGCGCCTATTTTACGGCGGCATACGTGGAAAATGCCGTCGGACCGTGTCGAGTCCGGGGTCAAAATCCGGCGGGAAGAGAGGGCAGTTTCTGTCGGAAACCGTCGGCGACGGCCTGGGCGGCGGCCTCCAGGGCGGCCCGGTCCGGTTCCGCCTGCCACCGCAGCCAGCGCACCTCCGGCCGGCCGCGCAGCCAGGTCAGCTGGCGCTTGGCGTACCGCCGGGAGGCCTGGCAGACCTGGCTGACCGCCTGGTCCAATGTACACGCCCCGGCCAGATACGCCGCCACCTCTTTGTATCCGATGGCCTGCATGGCGGTGGCGTCCGGCCCCACGCCCGCCTCCAGCAGCCGGCGGACCTCCTCCACCAGCCCGGCGTCGAACATGGCCCGGGCCCGGCGCTCGATCCGGTCGTAAAGCACTTCCCGGCGGGCAAAATCCAGCGCCACGGTGTAGGCCCCATACCGGGGGCGGGCCAATTGGGACTGCCGGTCGTGCCAGGAGATGGGCTTGCCTGTGAGGGCGTACACCTCCCAGGCCCGGACCAGCCGCTTTTTGTCCCTGGGGTGCAGCGCGGCGGCCCGCTCTGGGTCCACGGCGGCCAGCTTTTGGCGAAAGGCCTCCCCGCCCAGGGCGTCGTATTCCTCTTCGATGGCCCGGCGGACGTCCGGGTCCGAGGGGGCGGCAGCGTAATCCGTGCCCCGGATCAGACCGTCGATGTAAAGTCCCGTGCCGCCCACCACGATGCCCTGCCGGCCCCGGGCGGCGATGCTCTCGGCGCAGGCGGCGGCCATAGAGGCGTATTTGGCGGCGGAAAAGCGCTGGGCGGGGTCCGCCACGTCCAGCATGTGGTGGGGCACGCCGTCCATCTCCCCGGCGGTGGGCTTGGCGGTGCCGATGTCCATGCCCCGATAGACCTGCATGGAGTCGGCGGAGATGATCTCCCCGTCCAGCAGCTTGGCCAGCGCCACCCCCAGGGCGGTCTTGCCCGTGGCGGTGGGGCCGGTGATGACGATAAGGTCGTACATAGGAGCGGACCTCCGGGTCTGCAGAGAGTAGATGAGGGGCAGCAGAGATATCGGCGTTATGATATCCGGCCGAACTGCCGGTCCAGTTCCTTTTTTGTCAGCGTCACGGCCACCGGCCGGCCGTGGGGGCAGTACTTGATCTGGCCGGAGGCCACCTTTTCCGCCAGGACCTGCATCTCCCGGGGGTCCGTGTCCCAGCCGGCCTTGATGGCGGCCTTGCAGGCCACGGTCTGCAGTATGCCGTCCCGGGCCAGATCCCTGCCGCCCCGGCGCAGCTTGTCGCATATCTCCTCCAGCGCCGCCGCCGTCTGGGCCGGGTCCAGATCCTCCGGCACGGCCCGGACGATGCACCCGTCGTCCCCCAGCCGCTCCAGCTCGAAGCCCAGCTGGCTGAGGGTCTCCCCGTGGGATTCCAGCACGTCCAGATCCTCCGGCTCCGGCCGCCAGGTCTGGGGCTGGAGAAGGGTCTGGCTCATACAGGCGCCGCCCTGGGCCTTCAGCCGGTCGAACACCATCCGCTCGTGGGCGGCGTGCTTGTCGATGAACAGCACCTTGTCGCCCTGCTCGGCGATGATGTAGGTGCGCATCACCTCTCCGGCCACCCGGACGGGGTCCTCCGACGGGGGAGCGGGCCGGTCCGCCGGGACGGCGGCGGCCTTTTCCGGCGGCGCGGCCGGTCCGGACCGGGCGGGCGCGGCGGTATAGGCCGCGGGCTTGGCGGGGACCGGACGGGGGGTATAGACCACCGACGCGCCCAGACCGTAAGCGGGGCGGGGGCTGTGCAGGGCCATCTCCATCTGCTCCGGCCGGGGGTCCCGGGCCGGAGCCTTGGCCGGGCCGGGCTCGGGCGGGGCCTGGCGGGGGGCCAGCTTCTTCTCCGTGGAGCCGGACAGGCGCATCTGCAGGGTGTCCCGCTCGCCCTGCAGGGCGGCGAGGACGCTGTAATACACCGCGTCGAACACCCGCTTTTCGGAGGTGAATTTCACCTCGTTTTTCGTGGGGTGGACGTTCACGTCCACCGCCCCGGGACTCAGACGGATATACAGGGCGCAGGCGGGGAACCTCCCCACCATGAGGGTGTTTTTATAGGCCTGCTCCAGGGCGGCCTGGAGGCTCTGGGAGCGGATGGACCGGCCGTTGACGAAGAAGAACTGCATGGCCCGGCTGCCCCGTCCGGAGGCGGGGGAGCTGACGAAGCCCGACACGCTCACGCCCTCGTTCTCGCCCTCCGCCGGCAGCATGGCCAGGGCCGTTTCCCGGCCCAAAAGGGCATAGAGAGCGGATTCCGGCCGGCCGTCGCCGGGGGTGAAAAATTCCTCTTTGCCGTCTTTGACGCACCGCACGGACACCTCCGGCCGCCCCAGGGCCACCCGCAGGGCCTGCTGCACGCACCAGGACCCCTCCGCCCGGTCGGATCTCATGAATTTCAGCCGGGCGGGGGTGTTGTAGAACAGGTCCCGCACGGTGAACACGGTGCCCTTGGGACAGCCGGCGGCGTGCATATCCTGGATCTCCCCTCCGGCCACGGATACATACGTGCCGCCGGCGTCCTCCGCCCGGCGGGTGAGGAGCTCGATCCGGCTCACGGCGGAGATGGCCGCCAGGGCCTCGCCGCGAAAGCCCATGGTGGCGATGGCCTCCAGCCCCCGCTCGTCGTGGAGCTTGGAGGTGGCGTGGCGCAAAAAGCAGTTGCCCGCGTCGTCCGGCGCCATGCCGCAGCCGTCGTCCGTGACGCGCACGCAGGTGGCGCCGCCGCCCTGGATCTCCACGGTCACGTTCCGCGCGCCCGCGTCCACGGCGTTTTCCAAAAGCTCCTTCACCACGCTGCCCGGCCGCTCCACCACCTCCCCGGCGGCGATCATGTCCGCCACCAGAGGGGAGAGAAGATTGATCACACCCATAGATGACTCCTTTATCTATATTGCCTTGATTATAGCACAGAAAAATGATAATATAAAGTGCTATGTTATGGCCGGGACAGACGCTTTCCCGGCCGGGACAGGCAATATGGAACAGACGGAGAACAGCTTATGTACCAACGCCGGGAGATCACCACCCAGGAACGGCTCCAGCAGGAGCAGTATTGCCAGCGCGTGCGCGCCCTCATCGCCCACCGGCCCCACTACGCGCTGGTGGACACCTATGGCTGCCAGCAGAACGAGTCTGACA
Source organism: uncultured Oscillospiraceae bacterium (assembly GCA_947626905.1). GTDB lineage: Bacteria > Bacillota > Clostridia > Oscillospirales > Oscillospiraceae > CAJOIG01. Next base: position 16,809 of record CANQUE010000009.1, on the reverse strand, counting down.
GCGAGATCCTGCGGGGGTGGCTGGTCCAGTGCGGCTACGAGCTGACCGGCAGCGAGGAGAAGGCGGATCTGATCGCCGTGAACACCTGCGCCGTGCGGGAGCACGCGGAGAAGCGGGTGCTGGGCAATGTGGGCGCTCTGGCCCACAACAAGGCGAAAAACCCGGAGCTTCTCGTCTGTGTGGGCGGGTGCATGACCCAGCAGGAAACCATGCGCGAGCGCATCCGCCGGTCCTATCGGGTGGTGGATCTGGTGTTCGGCCCCCACGAGCTGTGGCAGTTCCCCCAGCTGCTGCTGGAGACCATGGAGCGCCGGGGCCGCCGGGGCGCCAAGAGCCGCCTCATCGCCGCCGCGCCCAGCGAAGGGGTGGTGGCGGAGGGCCTGCCCCGGCAGCGGGACAATCAGGTGAAGGCCTGGCTGTCCATCATGAACGGGTGCGACAATTTCTGCTCCTACTGCATCGTGCCCTATGTCCGGGGCCGGGAGCGCAGCCGCCGGCCCGAGGACGTGCTGGCCGAGGCCCGGGAGCTGATCCGGCTGGGCTATAAGGACATCACCCTTCTGGGCCAGAACGTGAACAGCTACGGCAAGGGCCTGGAGGAGGACACGGACTTTCCCGCTCTGCTGGCGGCGCTGGACGCTATCCCGGGGGACTATGTGCTGCGGTTCATGACCAGCCACCCCAAGGACGCCACGGAAAAGCTGTTTCGGGTCATGGCCGAAAGCGAGCACTGCGCCCACCACATCCATCTGCCCCTCCAATCCGGCTCCGACCGCATCCTGCGCCAGATGAACCGGCGCTACGACCGGGCGGGGTATCTGGAAAAGGTGGCGGCGGCCCGGGCCGCCATGCCGGACCTGGTGCTGACCACGGATATCATCGTGGGCTTCCCCGGGGAAACGGAGGCGGACTTTGCCGACACCCTGTCCCTGGTGGAGCAGGTGGGATACGACGCCATGTTCACGTTTATCTATTCTCCCCGGACCGGCACCCCGGCGGCGGCCATGCCCGACCCGGTGAGCCGGGCGGAGAAGCAGGTTTGGTTCGACCGGCTGGTGCAGACGGCCAACCGCATCTCCGCGGAGAAACACGCCGCCTATGTGGGCCGGACGGTCCGGGTGCTGGTGGACGGGGCGACGGGGCAGGAGCCCTATGACCTGTCCTCCCGGACCAAGGGGGGACGGCTGGTGCACCTGGCCGGCGATCCGGCCCTGGTGGGACAGTTTTTGGATGTGAAGATCACGGACAGCACCACCTGGGCGCTGTACGGTCAAATCGAGTAAAGGAGGAATATACGATGAAGCTCATCACTTATCGGGAAAACGGGATCGAAAAGGTGGGCGCGCTCACGCCGGAGGGCGACGCCGTGGCGCCGCTGCCCTTTTCGGATATGACCGCCGCCATCGAGGCGGGACAGCCGGCCCTGGTCCCGGCGGGGGACCCGGTGTCCCTGGCGGATGTGGAGGTGCTGGCGCCTATCCCCCGGCCCCGGCAGGACGTGATCTGCCTGGGCATGAACTACCTGGCCCACGCCCGGGAGGCGGCCCAGTACGACAAAGAGGCCTTTACCAAGGAAAAGCCCGTGGCGGTGTATTTCTCCAAGCGGGTGACCCAGGCGGTGGCGCCGGAGGGGTATATCGAGAGCCATCCGGGCCTGGTGCAGCGGCTGGACTATGAGGCGGAGCTGGCGGTGGTCATCGGCAAGACGGCGAAAGACGTCCCTGCGGAGAAGGCGGCGGAGCATATCTTCGGCTATACGGTGCTCAACGACGTGTCCGCCCGGGACCAGCAGACCGGCCACAAGCAGTGGTATTTCGGCAAGAGCCTGGACGGCTTCACGCCCATAGGGCCCTGCATCGTCACCGCCGACGACATCCCCTTCCCGCCGGCGCTGGATATTGTCTGCCGGGTGAACGGCGAAGAGCGCCAGCGCGCCCGGACGGATGAGCTGATCACCTCCATCGCCGACACCATCGCGGAGCTGAGCGCCGGCATGACCCTCCTGCCGGGGACCATCATTGCCACCGGCACACCCGCCGGGGTGGGCATGGGCTTCGACCCGCCCAAATTCCTGCGGCCCGGCGACGTGGTGGAATGCGAGATCGAGAAGATCGGCCTGCTGCGCAATACGGTGAAGTGATATAGCGGCCGCCGGAGCGCGCCAGGAAGAAGTAACAGAAAGAGAGAGTTTGCGTCATGGCTGAGATGACCCCCATGAAGCGGCAATATTACGAGATCAAGCAGCAGTGCCCGGACTGCCTGCTGTTTTTCCGGCTGGGCGACTTTTATGAGATGTTCGACGACGACGCCAAGCTGGCCTCCCGGGAGCTGGATCTGGCGCTGACCACCCGGGACCGGGGCAAGCCGGCGGAGGAGCAGACGCCCATGTGCGGCGTGCCCTACCACTCCAGCGAGGCCTATATCGCCCGGCTCATCGCCAAGGGATATAAGGTGGCCATATGCGAACAGCTGGAGGACCCGGCCGCCGCCACGGGCCTGGTGGACCGGGGGGTCATCCGGGTCATCACCCCCGGCACGGTGACGGAGAGCTCCATGCTGGAGGAGGGCAAGAGCAACTATCTCTGCGCCCTGTGGCTGGAGGACGGCCAGGGGGCCGCCGCCTTCTGCGACATCTCCACGGGGGAGTTCTGCGTGGAGGGCTTTTCCTCCGAGGCGGCGGAGCATATGGCCAACGAGCTGGGCCGGTTCTCCCCCCGGGAGGCGGTCCTCTCCGCCGGGGCGGAGGCGGACCAGACCGTCGACGGGCTCTTGCGGCGCATCGACTGCATGCGCACCAGCGCCCCGGACCGGTTCGGCCCGGACAAGTGCCGGGAGCTGGTCTACGAGCGCTTCGGCGAGGTGATTTCGCCGGCGGAGACCCTGGCGGCGGGGGCGCTGCTCAGCTACATCATCGACACCCAGAAATTCGACCTCTCCCACATCCGCCGTCTGGACCGGTTCGGCCAGGGGCGGTATATGGAGCTGGACTATGCCACCCGGCGGAACCTGGAGCTGACGGAGAACCTCCGCACCGGGGAGAAGAAGGGGAGCCTGCTGTGGGTGCTGGACAGGACCCGCACCCCCATGGGCGGGCGGCTGCTCCGGTCCTGGGTAGAGCGGCCGCTGCTGGACCCGGTGGCCATCCGCCGCCGGCTGGCCGCGGTGGAGGAGCTGCACGCCAATGCCATCCTGCGCCAGGAGCTGCGCCTGGCGCTCCACGACATCGGGGACATCCAGCGGCTGGTGGGCCGGTGCGTGTATGGCACCGCCAACGGCCGGGACCTGCTGGCCCTGGGCACCTATTTCAGCCAGCTGCCCCGGATCGTGGCCCTTCTGGGGGAGGCGAAGAGCGCCCTGCTGCGCCAGGCGGGGGCGATGGATACGCTGGACGCGGTCCGGGACGATATCCTGTCCCTCATCGCCGACGAGCCGCCCTTCTCCGTCCGGGAGGGGGGCATCCTCCGGCCCGGCGCGGACCCGGAGGTGGACCGGCTCCGGTCCGTGCGGGACAACGGCGCGGACATGGTGGTGGCGCTGGAGACCCGGGAGCGGGAGCGGACCGGCATCAAAAAGCTGAAGGTGGGCTATAACAAGGTCTTCGGCTACTACATCGACGTGCCCCGGTCCGCCGGGGACGCCCCGCTGCCGGAGGACTATATCCGCAAGCAGACCCTGGTCAGCAACGAGCGCTACTTCACCCCGGAGCTGAAGGAGCTGGAAAACACCCTCCTGGGGGCCCGGGAGCGGATCGCCGACCTGGAATACCGGGTCTTCTCGGCCCTCCGGGAGCGGACGGCCGCCCAGGTGGAGCGCATCCAGGCCGCCGCCGCCAGCGTGGCGGAGCTGGACGCGGTGTGTTCCCTGGCGGAGGTGGCCGCCCGGAACCGCTACGTGTGCCCGGAGGTGGACGTGGGCCGGACCGTGCAGATCGCCGAGGGCCGCCATCCGGTGGTGGAGCAGGCCCAGAAGAACGTTCTGTTCGTGCCCAACGACACCTACCTCAACGACACCACCGACCGGGTGGCCATCATCACCGGGCCCAACATGGCCGGTAAGTCCACCTATATGCGCCAGACGGCCCTGATCGTCCTCATGGCCCAGATGGGCTCCTTCGTCCCCGCCAGGAGCGCCGTCATCGGCGTGACGGACCGGGTGTTCACCCGTATCGGCGCGTCGGACGATCTGGCCAGCGGCCAGTCCACCTTCATGGTGGAGATGGCGGAGATGGCGGAGATCCTCCGCCACGCCACCGGGGCCAGCCTGCTCATCCTGGACGAGATCGGCCGGGGCACCTCCACCTTCGACGGCATGGCCATCGCCCGGGCCATGCTGGAGTACTGCGCCGATAAGCGCCGGCTGGGGGCCCGGACCATGTTCGCCACCCACTACCACGAGCTGTCCGCGTTGGAGGGGAGCCTGGACGGGGTGAAGAACTACAACATCACCGCCAAGAAGCAGGGGGGGAGCCTGATCTTCCTGCGGAAGATCGTTCCCGGCTCCGCCGATGACAGCTATGGCATCGAGGTGGCCAAGCTGGCGGGGGTGCCGGACCCGGTGATCAAAAAGGCGAAACAGTACCTAGCGGAGATGGAATCCGGCCGCGCCCCGGCGCTGGCCGCCGCCCCTGCCGTCCCGGAGGAACAGGTGTCCATGATGGACATGGCGGGAGGCGAGCTGGCGCGGCAGCTGCGGGATCTGGATCTGAACACCCTCACCCCCCTGGAGGCGCTGAACCTGCTGTACAGGCTCAAGCAGAAAGCCCAGGGATAGAGAGAATAAAACAGGGACGGACGCTCTTCGGAGCGTCCGTTTGTTTTTCTTTTGTAGACAATACGCTACTTCGCTAAATGCAAAAACCCACCAAACTAGTGTTAATTGAATATCAACTTATAGAATTAGCTGCAAAATATAGGGGATTGATAGAAAAAATTTTGTACGTATTGACTTATTTGTGGGAAGGTGATAAGATTCTTTTCAGAAAAACACAAATTGGTCCCGCCGCGGTTTGTCCGTCGTATGCGGACGGATGGGAGGGAAGCGCCGGACCGGGTCCGGGACCGGAAGGGGAAGGATACCAAATGGAACGCACTGACCCGAGATACCATAATTATGTCCAGATCCTGAAGGAAGAGCTGGTCCCGGCCATGGGATGCACCGAGCCCATCGCCATCGCCTACGGTGCCGCCAAGGCCCGGGAGGTGCTGGGCAGAGAGCCGGATTCCATCACCGTGGAGGCCAGCGGAAACATCATCAAAAACGTGAAGAGCGTGGTGGTGCCCAACACCGGCGGACTGAAGGGCATCGAGGCCGCCGCCGCCGCGGGAGCCGTGGCCGGCCAGGCGGACAAGATCCTGGAGGTCATCTCCCAGGTGTCGGATGAGCAGAAGGAAGCGATCCGTACATATTTGGAGACCCATTCTGTGCGGGTGCTCCCGGCGGAGGGAGATGTGATCTTTGACATCATCCTCACCCTCACCGCCGGATCGGATACGGTCCGGCTGCGGATCATGGACTACCACACCAACATCGTGCTCATCGAGCGCAACGGCCATGTGCTGCTGAAGTCCGGCGTGGTGGACGAGTCCGCCAAGGAGGACGGCCTGACCGACCGCAGCTGTATGACCGTGGAGGGCATCGTGGACTTCGTGGACACCATGGACGTGGACGATGTGCGGCCGATGGTGGAGCGGCAGATCGAGTACAACTACGCCATCGCCCAAGAGGGCATGACCCATGACTGGGGCGCCAATGTGGGAAAGGTGCTCCGGGACCACTACGGCGACGACGTCAAGGTCCGGGCCCGTTACATGGCGGCCGCCGGGTCTGACGCCCGGATGAGCGGCTGCGAAATGCCGGTGATCATCTGCTCCGGCAGCGGCAACCAGGGCATCACCGCCTCCGTGCCGGTGGTGGTGTACGCCAAGGAGCTGGATGTGGACCACGACACCATGGTCCGGGCCGTGACGCTGAGCGATCTGCTCACTCTGCATCTGAAGACCGGCATCGGCCGGCTGAGCGCATACTGCGGCGCGGCCAGCGCCGGCTGCGGCGCGGGAGCGGCCATCTCCTACCTCAACGGCGGCGGCTACCGGGAGATATCCCACACCCTGGTCAACGCCCTCGCCACCATCTCCGGCATGGTCTGCGACGGAGCCAAGCCCTCCTGCGCGGCCAAGATCGCCATGGCGGTGGAAAACGGCATTTTGGGCTACAGCATGTTCCGCAGCGGCCAACAGTTCCGCGGCGGCGACGGCATCGTCACAAAAGGCGTGGAAGAGACCATCGCCAACATCGGCCGGCTGGGCCGGCTCGGTATGCGGGAGACCGACCGGGAGATCATCCGCATCATGACCGGGCAGCCCTGTGACAAGTGACCCGGACAAACGACCCGTCAAAATTTGCGAACTTGTTCGCACTTGAAAAGAGAGGTAATACAAAATGGAAAAAACCAAAAAATCCATGAGTCTGCCCTTGAAACTGCTCATCGGCATCGTCATCGGCATCGTCTGCGGCCTGCTGGTGCCCCAGAATTCCACCCTGCCCTTTGCCGGAGCCGTGGAGAACGTGGTGGGCACCGCCAAGTACATCATGGGCCAGCTGATCAACTTCTGCGTGCCCCTGATCATCATCGGCTTCATCGCTCCGTCCATCACCAAGCTGGGCAAGAGCGCTACCCGGATGCTGATGGTGGCCATCATCATCGCCTATGCCAGCTCCATCCTGGCCGCGTTCATGTCCATGGGCGCCGGCTACGCCATCATCCCTCACCTGAACATCGCCACCGTGGCCGCCGAAGAGGGCGCCGGCCTGCCGGTGAAGTTCCAGCTTGACATCCCCCAGATCATGCCCGTGATGAGCGCGCTGGTGTTCTCCGTGCTCATGGGCCTGGCGGCCGTGTGGACCAAGGCCAAGACCATCTCCAACGTGCTGCTGGAGTTCCAGAACATCGTGCTGGACATCGTTAAGAAGGTCATCATCCCCGTGCTGCCCTTCTTCATCGGCACCACCTTCTTCCAGCTGGCCTGGAACGGCTCCATCACCAAGCAGCTGCCTGTGTTCCTGATCGCCATCGTGATCGTCATGCTGGGCCACTACATCTGGCTGGCCGTGCTGTACGGCTGCGCCAGCGCCTACTCTCACCGCTCCGGCATCGAGGTGGTGAAGCACTACGGCCCCGCCTATCTGACCGCCGTGGGCACCATGTCCTCCGCCGCCACCCTGGCCGTGGCCCTGCAGTGCGCTCACAAGAGCACCAACCTGCGCTCCGACATGGTGGACTTCGGCATCCCCCTGTTTGCCAACATCCATCTGTGCGGCTCGGTCCTGACGGAGACCTTCTTTGTCATGATCGTGTCCAACATCCTCTATGGCGCGCTGCCCTCTCCCGGGACCATGGTCCTGTTCTGCATGCTGCTGGGCGTGTTCGCCATCGGCGCCCCCGGCGTGCCCGGCGGCACGGTCATGGCTTCTCTGGGCCTGATCATCGGCGTGCTGGGCTTTGACGACGCCGGCACCGGCCTGATGCTGGCCATCTTCGCCCTGCAGGATTCCTTCGGCACCGCCTGCAACGTCACCGGCGACGGCGCTCTGACGCTGATCCTCACCGGCTATGCCGAGAAGCACGGCATCAAAGAGGAAAACCTGGCGCCCATCGATCTCTGATCCGGACGCACGGACCTGTATACAGCGGCGCCGGCCCAAATGGGGGCTGGTCATAAAACAGTATGCTGTTTGAGCCTGTCTTTAAGACGGGCAGGGACAGCGGATAGGAACGCTCTGGACGAGGACAAAATCGCCAGAGCGTTTTCTATTCGAGGTGGGCAAAAACTTCGGGAAAATTCGATTAACCGTCTTAACGGACAGTAGATTTCCTCACATTTGGTTGGTATAATGTTAATTATCGAGTGTGCGACGGTTCGACAGATCGGCATTTAGCGATATAAAAGGTTTTCTAAAATGGCGGTACTTGTATGGAAATAAGGCAAGAACGAGCAGACGATCATAGTACAGTTTTTCAGGTCGTAACAGAAGCGTTTTCTCATGCTGAACATAGCGATGGAAACGAGCAGGAGCTTGTGACCCTGTTGCGGGACACTCCATCCTTTATTCCAGAGCTTTCCCTTGTGGCAGTGGAAGATGGCAAGATAGTGGGGCATATCCTCTTTACCAAGATCGCCATAGGGGAATACACTGAACTTGCTCTCGCGCCTCTTTCTGTTCTTCCGGCATATCAGCGGAGAGGAATTGGGCTGGCGCTTATCCGTGAGGGACATCGTATTGCCAAACAGTTGGGGTATGACTACTCGGTGGTATTGGGCTCTCCGGTATATTATCCGCGTGCTGGTTATCTTCCGGCGAGCTTATACGGAATTAAAGCGCCATTTGAAGTACAGGACGAATACTTCATGGCGTTCAAATTACAAAACGATGCACCTCAAGTGAAAGGCATGGTCAAATATGATCCAGCCTTCGGAATTGATTGACAACTTCACGTTTGTTGAAACGTTGTAAAACCCTTTAGAAACGAAAGGGCGCATTTCGATACATGGTCTGGCGACCATGTATCGTGCGCTCTGCGAGGCTTCCTCTCTGACAGCAGAAAGCCAACCTCGAGAGGGTTCGTCGCTTCGCTTCGTCAAGGGGGTTACCCCCCTTGCGCCGCTAAAGCGGCTATTCCCAGTGTACTTGCCGAACAGATAAACCCGCTTGCGTTTTGCCTGTTCAGCAAGTCTGAAAATTGAATACTGAAAAAAGGCCGTTGACACACCGGTTTCCCGGTAAAAAGTCAACGGCCTTTTTGATACTGTTTTATGAGCGACGGCTGTTTGGGCCGGCGCTTTTTGTTTTTTTACGGCCGGGGCTCCCCCGCCGGGCGGATGCTGACCTCCCCGGAGAAGAGGGCCTCCTCTCTCCCGTCGGGATAGCGCACCCGCAGCCGGCAGTCCCCGTCTACCTCCAGGGCCAGGGCCCGCTGGGCCCCGCCGGGGCCCAGCACCGTCACCTCCTGCCCGTTCAGGCAGCTTCGCGCCCGGTATTCCTCCACGAAGGCCCGACCCGGGCCGGGCGCACACAGGGCGTACAGGTGGCGCAAAAACGCCGCCGCCAGCGCGTCCATCCGTCCCGGGACCGGTCCCGGGAACACAGCCCCGGCCTCGGCCGCCTCCGGCGGGAAACCTCCCTCCGGCTCGGTGACGTTGATCCCCACGCCCAGCACTGCCCAGGGGCCGCCGGGGGCGGGCCCGGTCCCGGCCTCCGTCAGGATGCCGCAGACCTTCCGGCCCCGGATGAGCACGTCGTTGACCCATTTGATCCGGGCCTCGGCCGCGCCCAGCTCCTCCGCCGCCCGGCAGACCGCCACCGCGGCGGCGGGGGTGACGAGCCAGAGCCGGTCCGGGGGCAGGTCCGGCCGCAGCAGCACGCTCATATAGAGCCCCGTGCCCTCCGGGGAGAAAAAATGCCGGCCCATCCGCCCCCGGCCTCCGGTCTGCCGGCGGGCGATGAGGGTGTGCCAGGGCTCCGCCGAGGCGGCCCGCTCTTTCAGCAGGGTGTTGGTGGAAGCGCAGCAGGGGATCACCTCCACGCTTATCCGCTCTGCCAGGTCCCCCAGGGCCCGGCGGACGCCTTCGGCGCTGACCTGGTCCCGGGGCCGGGATGCGCGGTCCATGTTATCACCTCTTCCCTATCGTGGCGAGCGCCCCGCCGAAAGGCGGGGCGCTCTGCGCCGGGCGGATGCTCACTTGCCCGGATTCACCATCATATTGACGGCCCGGGGGATATTCTCGCACAGCACCTGCAAGTGGCGGCCGCCGTCCTCCCCGTCCGCGGTCCAGGATACCGGCTCCCGGAACGTGAAGCGCACGTTTTTGCTCCGCAGCAGGGTCACATAGTTGCTGTCGAACTTGTTGGCCAGGATGTCCGTGACCAGCGCGCCCAGCTGCAGCACGCTCTCCGGCGTGCGGATCAGGAGCACCTCGAACAGGCCGTCGCTGAGGGACACGCCCACGTCTTCCCCCAGACGGATGACCCCGGCCACCGACCGCGCGTTCATCACCGCGCCAAAGATGAAGTCGTCCTCCAGCACGCCGCTGTCGTATTCCACCTTCGTCCACCGGTGGGTCAGGTTGGGCAGCCGGCGCAGGGCGTCCAGGATGTAAGCCAGCCGGCCCAGGGTGTTCTTTTGGTCCTGGGGCGTTTCATAAGATACCTCGGTGAAGGCGCCGAAGGCGGCCACATAGGTGAAGAATCCCCGGCCGTTCAGCCGGCCCACATCCAGCGGCAGCGTCACGCCGTTGGCCGCGGTATAGGCGGCCCGCAGCGGGTCATGGCTCAGACCCAGGGTGGCGGCGCAGTCGTTGGTGGTGCCCATGGGGATATACCCCAGCTCCGGCCGGTGCTCCACCTGCATGAGCCCGGAAACGGTCTCGCCCAGCGTCCCGTCCCCGCCCACGCAGACGATCCGGTCGTATTCTCCGGCGGCCTGGGCGGCGATGCGGGGGGCGTCCCCGCGCCTGTCCGTGAACGTGACCGTGGTGGAGAAGCCGGCGTTGTGAAAATTCAAAAGGATGTCGCCCATGCCGTTGCGGAAACCGCCTTTTCCGGCGTGGGGATTGACGAGCAAGAGCAGCTTTTTCATAGCTACACCCCCCAACATAAATTATACCTGTATTCCCAAAAAATTGCAACTGGAGAAGCGCTTTTCGACCTTTTTGAAAAAATTTTTGCAAGTTTTTTGCTTTCCGCTTGGAATTGGAGCGGTTTCACGCTATAATGACCGCAGGGCGGTCATCATATATGATCCAAGGCGGTTTTGCTCCCGGCCAAGGCCGGAACCGCAAAACATGCCGTATTATAGCATCCCGCCTGGCGGCGGATATGCTATAATGACCGCAGGGACCGCAGGGCGGTTTGCTTCCCGGCCGTGCCGGACAAGAGGAGGTACATAGCACCGATGAAAGACTGGACCGAACAGGAAGAACAGGAAATGATAGAGCTGGCCAAGACCGGAGATCCCCGGGCCAACTATGAGCTGAGCCTGTGGGCGCTGGAGCGGGGGGAGGAGGAGCCTGACGAGCCCCGCTGGAACCGGCTGGCCGCGAAATGTCTGGTGAAAGCGGCCCAGGCGGGCTATGGCCCCGCCCAGGAACGGATGGAGGATATCCTCCAGCAGCAGAAAAAGCAGGCCGCCGCTCCGTCCCCCCACCGCCGGGAGCCGGAAGCCGTACCCCCCGAGCCGGTGCGGATCGACGCCGCCCGCGGGGCCCAGACCGCCCGTCCGGCCCGGCAGAATGTCCGCCGTCCCGCGCCCGCCGTCCGCCGCCCCGTCCGGGAGGAATACGACGAGGAGGAATACGACGAAAACGACGGCGAGGAGTATGACGACGAGCTGGACAGCCGGCCTTTCCGGGGAAGGTCCCGTTCCGTCGGGTCCTTCTTCAGCGGATGGACCAACGGCCAGTGGCGGAAGCTGGAGATGGTCTGCATCGGCATATGCGCGGTGCTGCTGATCGCCATCGCCGCCATCTTCATCTCCAGCCGCTCCTCCGACGAGGGCGGCGGCAGCGGCTCTTCCGTGCCCCAGGCCGGCCAGGCCAATCCCGCCGGGGATGGCCAGTCCGAAGGGGGCCAGCAGACCCAGGAGGAATATCCCACGGAGGACATCATCTCCGATATCCACGCCTCCGGCCTGGAGGTACTGCCCGGGGAGCAGGAATATGTGACCGCCCCCACCACCGCCACCGTCAGCGTGGGCAATACCACCCTGCGCCTGCGGATCGGACCCAGCACCACCTATAGCCAGGTGAAGCTGGACGACGGCTCCGACGCCTCTATGCCCGACGGCACCAAGGTGGATGTATACGCGAAAAAGGGCGACTGGTGGCTGCTGAAATACCAGGGCAAGTACGGCTGGAGCAGCAAGGAATACCTGATCGAGGACGCCGGCGCCGCCAGCGTGGGCTGACAGCGGCGGCCAAGGAAAAGAAAGAGGCGGGCTGCGTTTTGCGGCCCGCCAAAGCATAGGGTTGTGGGATAAAGATATGAGCCGGGCCCTCCGGGACCCATTGGATAAGCTGTATCTAAAGAATACCCTGTTTTGCCCCGCTTGTAAAGAGCGAAGGCGCTCGGACGGACACTAGTTTTGTCGAAGCCAAACGGCCCGGACCCAGCCGGAAAACAGAGAGGGGGCACCCGTGATCACAGCGCAGGGCGCGGCGAGAGCCGCGCCCTTTGGTTTTATTCCTCCGCCGGGGCCGGCGCCCGCAGGGTGTTCAGCCAGGCCCCCAGAAACAGCAGGTACAGCGAGCAGTACATCCAAAACAGCGAGATGATCACGATGGCCAGGCCGCCGTAAATGCTGAAAAAGCTGAACCGCTCCACCGCCCAGGAGTAGATCCGGGAGAAGAGTAACCAGGCCGCCGCGGCGAAGGCCGCCCCCGGCAGCTGGCCCCGGAAGGTCAGCGACCGCCGGGGCACGGTCTGGAACAGCAGGGCGTTCAGGACCGTCACCGCCAGGAAGAACAGGAGGCTCCGGGATCGGAGGAGCAGGGCCCACAGCCCCGCCTGCCGGGACACATATCCGGCGGAAACGAGCCACCGCTCCCCGCCCAGCAGCAGCGCCAGGTTGCCCAGGATCAGGGCGATCACGGCCGCGGTGTACAGCGCCCCCATGAGCCGCTGGCGCAGGTAGCTGTCCCGGAGGCGGCCGTCATAGATGTGGGCGATGCCCCGCCGCAGCAGGCCGAAAAACTTGCCCGCCGACCAGAGCTCGACCACCAGGCCGATCCCCAGCGCCGCCGCGGAGCCGGAATAGATGTCCTCCACCAGCGTGCCCATCAGCTCCTGGAAGGGGCCGGGCGTGTATTCCAAAAGGGCCTCCGCCAGGGTCTGCCGGGAGATGTTGAGCCAGGGCAGCAGCGCCAGTATCACCACCGCCAGAGGGCCCAGGGAGAAGAAGAAGTAGTACGCCCCGCTGGTGGCGTACAGCCACAGGTCCGCCCGGTTGAGCCGGTCCGCCGCCCGCCGCATCTTATCCGCCGCCGTTGATCCCATCGTGCCGCCTCGCTTTCTATGGAAAGGGCCGCCCGGCAGGCGGCCTCTTATTTAGTATGGGAGATCTCTCCCGGAATATGACGGGTTCATTCCACCCGGATGACGTATCCCTCTTTACGGGGCAGGGGAGCGGGCGTTTCGTCCGGATAACCCAGGATGCAGTTGCCCACGCCGGCATATTCCTCCGGCACGCCCCATTTTTTCTTCAAGGCTTTCCCCTCTTCGGTGGCGAACATCACGTCCGCCCGGTTGATCCAGCAGGAGCCCAGACCCAGAGCGTGGGCCGCCAGCATCATATTGCCCAGGATCAGGCTGCCGTCCCGCTCGCCGTTGGGCCAGGTGCTGTCCCCGAACACCACGCATACCACCGGCGCGCCATAGAAGGGATCGTGCCGGGCGCCCAGCGCCTCGGCGTTCATCCGGCTGAGCTGGTCCCGGGTGGCCTTGTCCGTCACCGCCACGATGCAGGCCCGCTGGCCGTTCTTGGCGGTGGGGGCCCAGGTCCCGGCCTCCAGCACCGCGTCCAGATCCGCCTTTTTCACCATATCCGGCTTATACTTCCGCACGGAGCGGCGGCTCTTCAGATCCTCCAGGGTCTTGTTCATAAGCGACCATCCTTTCCTCAGCCCCGACAGGCGGGGCAGATGTGATACAGCTTCAGCTCATAGCCGGTGATGGGTTCGCCCAGATCCTCCGCCAACGGGGCGAGCAGCGCCTCCGGCATCGTCAGATCCTCCACCCGGCCGCACCGCTGGCAGATGAGATGGGGATGGGTCAGGGGGTCCCGGTCGTACCGGGCGGGCGCGCCGTCCATCTCCAGCTTTCGGATCTGGCCTGCCTGGACCAGCAGGCCCAGGTTCCGGTACACCGTCCCCCGGGCCAGAGAGGGGATCTCCTCCCGGGCCAGGTCATATATCTCCTCCGCCGTCCGGTGCTCCGGCGCGGCGGTGACGATGCGGTATATCAGCTCCCTCTGGCGGGTCAAATCCCTCACCTCTTTTAGGATTGATTCCTAATTGATTATACCATAGAAGCCGGGAAAGTCAACCAAACAAATCCGCCCCGCGGTATGGCGGAGCCATTCCCCGGCCTATATGGTGAGCAAATACTGATATAGGGGCGTCAGGGCCTCGAACACGTCCAGGACCTGGGCCAGCAGCTCCTTTCCCGGCGGGGCCGGATCGAACCAGACGGTCTTGCCCAGCTCCACCACCCGGGCGTTGTACCAGCTGTAGAGCAGGGGGCCCGGATCGCCCTTGGGCTTTTTGTAGGTCTCCCAATAGGGGGACAGATCGTCCCGCTCATTCAGCGCCTCTACGATCCGGCCCAGCCGGCCGGGGGCGGCGTCGATGCTCTTGCGCCAGCGGTCCAGAAGCTCCCCGTTCATGTTCCAGCAGCCCATGCCCGCCTCCCAGCTCTTGGCGTCGATGCCGAACCAGAACTGGGGCGTGGGGGTATAGATCTCCCCGGACACGCCCAGGGAGAACCACATATGCTCCTTGAAAGGGCCGCGGCCGAACAGCCGCCGGGCGTCCCGCCAGATGCGGGACACATGCAGCGCCGGGGCCAGGCCGGGATGCCGCTGGGCCATGGCGGCTTTCACGTCCTCCGCCAGGGCGTGGATGGGCACGTTCAGGCACCGCTCGAAATCCTCCCGGTGGGCGTTGAACCAGGGCCGTTCGTTGTTGAAGGCCAGCCCCCACAGAAAGTCGGGCAGGTCCCCAGGAAAGCCCTCGAAGGGCGGGATGCTTTTCGGCATGGATGTCACCTCGCCTGGTATGATACCACATTTTGCGGGAAAAAGACAGAAAAAACCCGGGCATGCCGCCCGGGAACGTACAAAGCCGGTCACCCGAAGGTGACCGGCCCTGCAACAAAGAAGAGAGGAGTGAAAAATGAAAAGTGTCAAATGATCATGCTCACGTGTACCCCCCGCGGGAGCATCGGCACTCTCCCTTGGGATGGTCTTATGATACAGCATCCCGCCGGGCCATTGGTGAATAAATTTGCAACTATTTGTAAACAAATGATGAATGGACCCTTAAATCCGCCGGCGGGGCGGACCGTTCCCGGGACAGAAATGCCCGGGCAAAACAGGGCGCCGTGTGGCCGGGAGGACCGGCAGACCGGCAATGACCCTGCAAAGTGGGGAATGAAGGGCAAAAAACACCACCGCCAAACGGCGGTGGTGGGGAAGACATGGCATTTGTCAGGCTCTGTGCCACTTCACGCCCTGGGGGGTGTCCTCCAGGATGATGCCGGCGGCCTTCAGCTCGTCCCGGATGCGGTCGGCCTCCGCCCAGTTTTTGGCCTTTCGGGCGGCCTGCCGGGCGGCGATCTTCTCTTCGATCTCCTGGTCCAGGCCGTCCGCGGCGCCGAAGGGGATGCCCAGCACGTCGCACAGCTCCATGAACAGGTCCCGGCACCCGGCGGCCAGCGCCTTGGAGGGGTCGGCGGCGGGGGATACGGCGGCGTTCACGTCCCGGACCAGCTCGAAGATCACGCTCACCGCGTCGGCGGTGTTGAAGTCGTCGTCCATGACCTCGATGAACCGGTCCCGGTATTTGCCCAGGCCCTGGATATAGGCGGCGTCCGCCTCGCTGAGGGCGCCGTCCCGGCCGTTGGCGGCGAAGAAGTCCAGATTTTCCTTGGCCGTCTTCAGCCGGTCCAGAGCGGCCTGGGCCTGGGTGAGGATGTCGGTGGAGTAATTCAGCGGGGAGCGGTAATGGCTCATCAGCATGAACATGCGGATGCAGTCATAGCCGTATGCGGCGGCGGCCTCCCGGACGGTGAAGAAGTTGCCCAGGGATTTGCTCATCTTCCGGTTGTCGATGTTGATGAAGCCGTTGTGCAGCCAGTAGTGGACGAAGGGCACGCCGTTGGCGGCCTCGGACTGGGCGATCTCGTTTTCATGGTGGGGGAATACCAGGTCCTTGCCGCCGGTGTGGATGTCGATGGTCTTGCCGAGATAGCGGTTGCTCATGGCGGAGCACTCGATGTGCCAGCCGGGCCGGCCCATGCCCCAGGGGGACTCCCAGGCAGGCTCGCCGGGCTTGGCGGCCTTCCACAGGGCGAAGTCCATGGGGTTTTCTTTCACGTCGTTGACCTCCACCCGGGCGCCGGACATGAGGTCGTCCAGGTTCTGGTGGCTCAGCTTCCCGTAATCCCGGAACTTGGCGGTGCGGTAGTACACGTCCCCGTTCACCTCATAGGCGTAACCCTTGTCCATGAGGGTCTGGACCAGTTCGATGATCTGGGGGATGTTCTCGGTGGCCTTGGGGTGGACGGTGGCCTCCCGGACGCCCAGGGCCTTCACGTCGTTCCAGTACTCGGCGATATACTTCTCCGCGATGTCTGCGGAGGACACGCCCTCCTCGTTGGCCTTTTTGATGATCTTGTCGTCCACGTCGGTGAAGTTCTGCACGAACGTCACCTCATAGCCCCGGTATTCCAGATACCGGCGCAGCACGTCGAACATGATGATGGGCCGGGCGTTGCCCACGTGGATGTAGTTGTACACCGTGGGGCCGCAGCTGTACATGGTGACCTTGCCCTCGGTGATGGGGACGAAGTCCTCCTTCTGCATGGTCAGGTCGTTGTAAAAACGCATAGGTCAGTTCTCCTTCTCCTTTGCGGAAAGTTGCTGTTCCAGGTCGATGACACGGCTCCGGAGGGCGCACAGCTCCTGCACCACCGGGTCGGCCACGCTGATCTGGTCCACCCGGGAGGCGAAGTCGGTCTTCTCCCCGGCGATGCGGGCGA
>CANQUE010000008.1 GCA_947626905.1 uncultured Oscillospiraceae bacterium | reverse complement strand
TCCGGCAACCTGAACCTGGGCGTGCCCGGCATCATGTACCTGGGCGGCATCGCGGGCCTGGCGGCGGCGTTCCTCTACGAGACCCACGCGGCCGCGCCCTCGGGGGCCGTGGGATTGGTCATAAGCCTTCTGGCGGCGCTGGCCGCCTCCGCCCTGGGGGGGCTCATCTACGCCTTTCTTACCATCACCCTCCGGGCCAACCAGAACGTCACCGGTCTGACCCTGACCATCTTCGGAGCGGGCCTGGCAAACCTGTTCGGCGGCAGTCTGAACACCATGGCCGGCGGCGTGGGCCAGATCCATGTGGCCGTCACCAGCCAGTCCTACCGGGCCTATATCCCAGCCCTGGCGGGGATGGGCAGCGTGGGAAAGCTGCTGTTCTCCTTCGGCTTCATGGCCTATCTGGCCATCCTCATCGCCCTAACGGCCAGCTGGTTCCTCGGCCGCTCCCGGGTGGGCCTGAACCTGCGGGCAATAGGCGAGGACCCCGCCACGGCGGACGCCGCCGGCGTGAACGTCATCCGCTACAAGTATCTGGCCACCTGCGCCGGCGCCGCCATATCCGGTCTGGGCGGGCTATACTACGTCATGGACTACATCAAGGGCACCTGGACCACCGACAGCACCATCGAGGCCCTGGGCTGGCTGGCGGTGGCGCTGGTGATCTTCGCCACCTGGCGGCCCGCCCGGGCCATCTGGTCGGCCTATCTGTTCGGCGTGCTCTACTGGGCCTACAACTACATCGCCGGGCTGAGCCGGGCCAGCATCGAGCTGTTCAAGATGCTGCCCTACGTGGTCACCATCGTCGTGCTGGTGATGGTGAGCATGCGCCGGTCCAAGGAGTCCCAACCCCCCAAGAGCCTGGGGCTGAGCTACTTCCGGGAGGAGCGGTAAATGCGCTTTGAACACATCCTCTTCGACCTGGACGGCACTCTGACCGACCCGGCCCTGGGCATCACCAACGCCATCATCTACGCCCGAAAAAAGAGGGGGCTTGACCCGGGACGGAATGAGGATTATTATAAATTCATAGGCCCGCCCATGCCCCAGAGCTTTGTGGAATACTGGGGCGTGAGTCTGGACGAGGCCCGGTCTATCCTGGCGGATTACCGGGAATACTACGTGCCCAAGGGCCTGTTTGAAAACGCCCCCTACCCCGGCATAGAGGCGCTGCTGCGGACCCTCGTTGCCGCCGGGCGGAAGCTGTACGTGGCCACCTCCAAGCCCACGGATATGTCCCGGCGGATCCTGGAGAAGTTCGCTCTGGCCCCCTATTTCCAGGCAGTGGTGGGCAGCGATCCCACCCGGGTGGACAGCACCAAGGCGGAGATCATCGCCCTGGCCCACACCCGGTACGGCGTGGACATGTCCCGGGCCGTGATGGTGGGCGACCGGCACTACGACGTGGCGGGAGCGCTGGAGTGCGGCATTCCCTGCGTGGGGGTGGCCTACGGCTACGGCACCCGGGAGGAGCTTCTCGCCGCCGGGGCGGTCTATGTGGCCGACACGGTGGAGCTGCTGGGAGACTGGCTGCTGGACTGACACAGTTTTTTATCCCTAACAAACCGCAGCGAGGGATGTTTTCGCGAGGCGAGGAAGGCGGCGCAGGGAATACTTTGTGTATTGCCAAGCCGTCTGACGCGGCATCGCGGAAACAGACCCGCTGAGAAAGGAAGTGAAACGATGGACGCTGGCGATAGTAGTACCGGCACAAAGCGAGGCCGAACCATGCGGGCGTCCGTCGCCCGCTGATCGAATAAGGGCCTCACTGTGCCTTCCCACACTTTGATAAGGAGGAAGGAACATGGCTGAACGCACCGCGACGCTGGAGGGGACCATCACCGCTCTGGCGGAGCAAAAAAAATACCCCGCGCTGCGGGACATCCTGGTGACCATGAACCCGGCGGACGTGGCCGCGCTGTTCGACGAGATCGACGAGCATCTGCTGCCGCTGCTGTTCCGTCTGCTGCCCAAGGACATGGCGGCGGAGACCTTCGTGGAGATGGAGCCGGACCCGCAGGAGCTGCTCATCCGCGGCTTTTCCGACAGCGAGCTGAAGGAAGTGGTGGATGAGCTGTATGTGGACGACGCGGTGGACCTGGTGGAGGAAATGCCCGCCAACGTGGTCCGGCGCATCCTGAAGCAGGCGGACCCGGAAACCCGCCGGCTCATCAATAACATCCTCCAGTACCCGGACGACTGCGCCGGGTCGCTGATGACCACGGAGTTCGTGGACCTGCTGCCCACCATGACCGTGGCCGACGCCGTCAAGCGCATCAAGCGCACCGGCACCGACAAGGAGACCATCAACATCTGCTACGTCATCGACGACGGCCGGCACCTCCTGGGCACGGTCTCCATCCGCACCCTGATCCTGTCGGAGGACGACGAGCCCGTCGCGGAGATCATGCAGGAGAACGTCATTAGCGTGGGCACCCTCACCGACCAGGAGGACGCCACGGCCCTCTTCTCCAAGTACGACCTGACCGTCCTGCCGGTGGTGGACAATGAAAACCGCCTGGTGGGCATCATCACCGTGGACGACGCTTTGGACGTGCTGGAAACGGAGACCACCGAGGACATCGAGATCATGGGCGGTATGACGCCCACCGACAAACCATATCTCAAGACCAGCGTGTGGGAGACCTTCAAGGCCCGGTTCCCCTGGCTGCTGCTTCTGATGATCTCCGCCACCTTTACCGGCCAGATCATCACCAGCTTTGAAAACGCCCTGGCCGTCGCCGCGGTGCTCACCGCCTACATCCCCATGCTGATGGACACCGGCGGCAACTCCGGCTCCCAGGCCAGCGTCACCGTCATCCGGGGCATTTCCCTGGGGGACATCGAGTTTTCCGACTACTTCAAGGTGCTCTGGAAGGAGATCCGGGTGGCGGTGATCTGCGGCGTGGCCCTGGCCGCCGCCAACTTCGTCAAGCTGATGCTGGTGGACCGGCTGCTGTTCCACAACCCGGAGGTCACCGTCACCGTGGCCGCGGTCATCTGCCTGACCATGGTGTGCACCATCCTGTGCGCCAAGGTGGTGGGCTGCACGTTGCCCATGCTGGCGGAAAGGCTGGGCTTCGACCCGGCGGTGATGAGCTCGCCGTTCATCACCACCATCGTGGACGCGCTGAGCCTGCTCATCTATTTCCGCTTTGCCGTGTCCATCCTCCGGCTGTAGCGGCGCGCGGGCACGGGAAGCGCTGTCCCTGCTTTGGACCTCTATAATTTGATGTGCGGGCCCCGCCTTACGGCGGGACCCGCACTTTATAGCTGTCGGCTCTTATGGGACCATCCGTTCCCATTCGCCAGTCGCAAGCCGCCTCGGTTTTCGGCCGCTCTGCGATCCGGCGCGGGGCGGATCAGCCCCTTTCGCGTGTTCTTTCCCGGAGGATCAGCCCACCACGACGTAATAGGTGGCGCTCTCCGCGGAGGTGTCGATGGTGTCGACGGCCTCGGTCAGATCCTCGTCAGCATAGATGGCCACGTCCTCCAGAGCGGTGAACTGCACCTCCAGGTCCAGGGCCACCTTGTGCTCCTGGGTCTCCTCGTTGTCCTGGCCGGGGTTGATCACCAGCGTCAGAGCGCAGAAGCTCTCCGCGCCGCCCTCGTTGACCGCCTCGTCGAACTCGGGATCATAGGGCATGCCGTACTGGTACACGTAGTGGGAGCAGGTGTACTCCACATCGCCGTCTTCGTCTTCAGCGGTGGAGGCGACGTAGGTCACGGAGTTCTTGTTGGTGATCAGTCCGCTCTCCTCCTCGGCGAAGATGTCGGTTACGGTGTAGGCGTCCTCATCCGCCGGATCGGGGGTGGATACCACCAGGATGAGCGCGCCGTTGTTCACGCCGTAATCGACCACGGTCTGCTCGCCCCGCTCCAGACCCAGGGGGTCAAGGGCAAACTGCTCATACTCCCAGGAGGGCATGCAGTACAGGACCTGGCCGTTGTTGCCGCTCCAGAACATGCTGCCGGGCATATCGTCGGCCACGGAGAAGTTGGCGAAGACCTCGATGTCGCCCTCCTGCAGGTGGACGTTGGACAGCACCTGGCCATCCTCCGTCAGGGAGAACTGGAAGTGAGAGAAGCCAAACGGCTCACCATCGGCGTTCATCATCTGCTCGTCGATGCGCAGCGTGCCGTACTTCTCCAGGACGGAGCGGGGGTCGTTGATCTCCGTGATCTCTTCCAGGGTGAACGGGGCGTCCTCCAACTCGGGGGCGGCGAACGCCGGCGTGCACATGCTGATGAGCATGAGCGCGCTCAGAAACAAGGCAGTCAGTTTTCTCATGACAAGAAACCTCCAATAGTGATAGGATAAGGCAGAAATAACACTTTTTTCTATCCGTGTCAATGCTCTGTGCACGGAACGCCCCCCTGGGCGCATAAGTGACCGCGTTTCGCCTGCCCGTGGCTCCGTGTCGGCGCAAAAAATCGGCACGATCCATTTTGTCCATCCCTTTGGGGCCTCCGCTTCCCCTTCGCGCTCCGCTCCCGGTCTGTTGTGCCGGTCCCCTGCCCGGCAAAAGGGAAGTTGCCTATTTCTTTTTTGGTTTTGGCGCAGGCAGTTGCTCATACATAGCGCTGAATAGACCCGTCAAAAACTCTCTGTTGTCGACCTCGTCCACCAACAGCATCTCTTTTGCCCCCTCATAGGGTAATTCATACAGAGCTGTTGGCATATAGCGGATCGCTGCTTTTATTGGTTTTACGAGCAGCCTGTCATCATAGATACCGCCTATGATCTTGCCGCGGTAATAGATGATAAATTCTCCCATCATAGACCGGTATGTAATTCCATCCAATTCGGATAACTGCCCTAAAATAAAATCTAAATATTCTTTACTCGACGCCATTATTTCGCCTCATATTTTCGATTTTCCGCTCTGACCCCTGTCCCGTCAAGCGAGAATTCAACTCAAGGTCATCTTATAAAACTTCGCCTTAAATGTTTTGCTTCCGTCGAGCTTTGTGTATTCTCCGTAATGGTCGAATCTCAAACCGCAGTTTTCCATAACTTTACCAGAGCGCGGATTATCCACCGCATGGTCTGAGCAAACCTTGTTTACACCAAGCTCTTTGTGCGCAAAATCGATAATAGCGCGCATCGCTTCGGTACAATATCCCTTGTGCCAATAATCATGGTGGAGATTATATCCTATGCCCCAATAACCCTTCATTTGGGCGCTTGGTCCTATACTCCCTGTTCCGATCACTTTGTTTTCTTCTTTCAGAACAAACGCCCAGATCCATTCGCTTTCGTCAGTAAAAGTCGACTTTATCCAATCGATCGTTTGACTGATATTGGTATATGTAGAATATGACATATACTTTGTAACTCTTTCGTCGCTGTTCCAGCTGTAACAGGCCTCTGCGTCGTCAAGGGTGAGAGGACGCAAGATCAGCCTGTCTGTCTCAATGATCGGTTCCTTGCTCATGTTATATCATCCTCCAACTCCCGATCTGTCATGCTGATGCCATTATACCCCCTCCCCCATAAAACCGCAAGGCGGGACGTGCCGCGCCAAATGCACCGGCCCGAAGAAGGGCGGGTCGGTGCGAAGCATGTCATGGCCGCTCTCCCTCCGGTCCGTCCGCACGAAATCGCGGACGGCCCCGCCTTACGCCGATTGACAATCCCGGCGGGGTATGGTATCATGCTCTTGCCTAGGAGGTGGACGCCATGGCTTCCAGCAAAACCGAACGGCGCATCCTGCAGGACGCGAAGAAGATCGTCCGGGGGGAAAAAGTCGCGGACTGCATCAACGACCCGAAGCAGTTCATCCACCGGCTGCGGGTCGGCTATTACAGCGACCGGCTGGCCTATGCCGCCCGCTGGGTCATCAACGACGAACAGCAGCAGATCGACGAGTATTATGGCCGCTGACCCGGCCAGCGCAACGGACGAGGTGATCCTTCGTCCGTTTTTTGATACTGGTACAGACCAAAGGAGAGCATCCATGGATATCGCCATCATCGGCGGAGGCGCCTCCGGCCTGGCGGCGGCCCTGGCCGCCCGGGAGAGCCTGGACAACGCCGTCACCGTTTTTGAGCGGCAGAACCGGGTGGGCCGGAAGCTGCTGGCCACGGGCAACGGCCGGTGCAACCTGACCAACCTGAACGCCTGCCCGGACAATTACCACGGCGGGGAGCCGGCCTTTTCCGGCCCGGCGCTGTACCGCTTCGGCCCGGAGCAGACCCTGGCCTGGTTCAAAGACCTGGGTCTGGCCACCCGCGCCGAGCCCTCCGGCCGGGTCTATCCCCTGTCGGACACGGCGGGGAGCGTGGTGGACGTGCTGCGGCTGGCCCTGGAGGCCCGGGGCGGCTGCCTGCAGTGCGCTCTGCCCATCGCCCGGGCGGAAAAGGCCGGCGGCAGATTTCTTCTCACCGGCCCGCTGGGGGAGCGCTTCACCGCGGACAGGCTGATCGTGGCCTGCGGCGGGGCCGCCGGGGCCCGGGTGGGGGGCGTCCGGTCCGGATACGAGATCCTTCGCTCCTTTGGCCACGGCTGCACGGCGCTGCGCCCGTCCCTGGTGCAGCTGAAGACCGGCGGCGCCTGGACCCGGGCCATGAAGGGCGTCCGCACCCAGGCACACGTGACCCTGGAACGGGAGGGCGCCGTGCTCGCCTCCGCCTCCGGCGAGGTCCAATTCACCGATTACGGCCTCACCGGCCCGGCCATCTATGACATCTCCCGGGCCGCCGCCGAACAGGCGGAGGGCGCGTGGGTATATCTGCGTCTGCTGCCGGAGCTGGACAAGGTAGACATAATTGAATATATGAAAAATAAAAGAAACAATTTTTCCGATTATAAAGCGGAAAATCTGTTGAGTGGAGTTTTACATAATTCCATTTCCCGGACCGTCCTGCGCCGGGCGCAGATCCCTCTGGAGGCCCGGCTGTGGGCCCTGTCCGACGCCGCGCTGGACCAGATCGCGGACGGCCTGGAGCGGTTCGGGCTGCCCCTGACCGGCACACTGGGCTTCGAGGACGCCCAGGTCACCGCCGGGGGCGTGGACACCTCCGGCTTCGATCCCGAAACCATGGCCAGCCGCCTGGTGCCGGGCCTTTATGCCTGCGGCGAGGTGCTGGACGTAGACGGGGACTGCGGCGGGTACAACCTCCAGTGGGCCTGGTCCAGCGGACGGCTGGCAGGGCTGGCCGCCGGAGGGCTGTTGGAGGACGGCCTATGATCCGGCTGCGGAACGTGGCGCTGGGCCTGGAGGAGCCGGAAGGGCTCCTGGCCGAAAAGGCGGAGCGGGCCCTGGGCTGTCCGGCGGAGCAGGTCCGTATCGCCCGCAGGGCGGTGGACGCCCGGCGCAAGACGGACGTACACTTCGTGTACACGCTGGACGTATCCGTCCGGGACGAGGCCGCGGCCCTGGCCCGGTGCCGGGACGCCTCCCCCGCCCCGGCGGAGGATTACGCCCCGCCCGCAGCCGCCGCGATCCCGGCGGAGCGGCCGGTGGTGACAGGCTTCGGCCCGGCAGGCATGTTCGCGGCCCTGGCCCTGGCCCTGGCGGGACTGCGGCCGCTGGTGCTGGAGCGGGGAGAGGACGCCGCCTCCCGCACCGCCAAGGTGGAGCGGCTGCGCCGGGAGGGCGTGCTGGACCCGGAGAGCAACATCCAGTTCGGCGAAGGCGGCGCCGGGGCCTTTTCCGACGGGAAACTCGCCACCGGCGTGAAGGACCGTCGCATCCCCTGGGTGCTGCGTCAGCTGGTCGACGCCGGCGCACCGGTAGACATAATTACAGACGCCAAGCCCCACATCGGCACCGACCGGCTGCCGGACGTCTGCGCCAATATCCGAAAGCGGATCGAGGCCCTGGGGGGCGAGGTGCGATTTTCTTCCCGGCTGGAATCGCTGGAAACCCGGGCGGGCCATTTGACCGCCGCCGTCACAGCGGCGGGAGAGCGTATCCCCTGCTCCCGGCTGATCCTGGCCTGCGGCCACAGCGCCCGGGATACGTTTGAAATGTTATGTAAACTTATCCCCATGGAGCCCAAGCCCTTCGCCATGGGGGTCCGCATCGAACACCGGCAGGCGGACACCGACCGGGCCCAGTACGGTCCCTTCGCCGGACACCCGGCCCTTCCCCCTGCCGACTACGCCCTGGCCTGCCAGTTGCCAGGTGGCCGCCGGTGCTATACCTTCTGCATGTGCCCCGGCGGCGAGATCGTCCCCGCCGCCAGCGAGCCGGGCCTGGTGTGCACCAATGGCGCCAGCCCGTACGATAGAAATTATGTTAACTCTAACGCCGCTCTTCTCGCCGCCCTCTCCCCCGCCGACTTCCCCTATCCCGGGGTCCTGGGCGGAGTAGCCTGGCAGCGGGAGCTGGAGCGCCGGGCCTACGAGGCCGCGGGAGGCGGCTACAGGGCCCCGGTCCAAACCGTGGGCAGTTTCCTCCGCGGAGGGCCCTCCCGCTTTGGCCGGGTGCAGCCCTCTTACGCCCCGGGCGTAGCGGCTATTGATTTACATAATATTTTACCGCCTGTCATTGCCGATACCGTCGCCGGGGCCCTGCCCATTTTTGACAGGAAGCTGCGGGGCTTTGCCAGCCCGGACGCAGTGCTGACCGGGCCGGAGACCCGGTCCTCCAGTCCGGTGCGGATGCTTCGGACCGATACCCTTCAGTCCCCCGCTCTGGCGGGCCTCTATCCCTGCGGCGAGGGAGCCGGCTGGGCCGGAGGCATCATGTCCGCCGCCGTGGACGGCCTGCGCTGTGCCGAGGCCCTGATCGCCAGCCTGGGCTGACGACCTGCCAACCTGCATATTTTGCCAAAGACCGATAAGCGCCTCCCTCTCGCGAGGGAGGCGCTCGATATGGTGTCGCTTTCAGCGACCATCACGACTGATCGCTTTAACACCTCCCCGACGAATGGGAAGTTGGTGCCTAGTCATATGTTTTCTTTGACAATAAGAAAATGGAAAATCCCAAAAACCAATGAGGCAGCGACCAAAGCAGGATGACGAAGTATAATACCGTTCAGCAAGAACAAAACGGCAGGGACAAATGCTAACCCATAGAGAACGAACACGCCGCCATTCACCTTTTTGGCCCAGAGAAAGCTATAGATCACCAGCAGCAGTATCGTTAGGCATATCCAAACGAGCATCTCTGTTACAGATCTAAACCCAAATTTCCAACCTCTTGTGAACACGGGAAGGATCATAAGAGCCATACATGCGTATCTTCCTATTTGCTCAAAGATATTGACGATCAAATGTTTACTGTTAAAACGATCAGACAGTCCTTTTCGGGCAACGATCCCATTGATCAGCATAAGCCACACTACCGCCGCCATATTGATCCAGTTGATCCAATTAAAGCTCATGATCTTCTCCCGATAGATCCCGACTTGCTCTCATTATACGCTCCGCCGGGAGATGTGTAAAGCGCGCAAAAAGGCCGCGCAGGATGTGCCTGCACGGCCTTTTGTGATACGGTCGTTTTTTTACTCGTCGGCCCGGTCGATGGGCAGGCCGGCCTGCTGGCGCTCCTTGATGGCGTCCTTGCGGCTCAGGTTCACCCGGCCCCGGTCGTCGATCTCGGTGACCTTGACCCAGGTCCAGTCGCCCACGTTGATGCAGTCCTCCACCTTCTCGGTGCGCTTGAACTCCAGGTCCTTGATGTGGACCATGCCGTCCTTGCCGGGCACCAGCTCGATGAACGCGCCGATGGGGATGATGCGCACGCACTTGCCGTAGTACAGCTGCCCCACCTCGGGCACGAAGACGATGTTGTCGATGGTCTTCTTGGCGGCGCGGCAGGCCTCGATGTCCTGGGAGGCGATATAGATGGTGCCGTCGTCCTCGATGTCGATCTTGCAGCCGGTGTCGGCGGTGATCTTCTGGATCACCTTGCCGCCGGAGCCGATGACCTCCCGGATCTTGTCCGGATCGATGCTCATCTTGATCATCTTGGGGGCGGTAGCGGCCAGCTCCTTGCGAGGCTCAGAGATCTCGGGCAGCATGACCTCGTCCAGGATCTGCAGCCGGGCCTCATAGGTGATGTCCAGGGCGTTCTTCACGATCTCGTGCTTCAGGCCGTCGTTTTTCAGGTCCATCTGGATGGCGGTGATGCCCTTCTTGGTGCCGGCCACCTTGAAGTCCATCTCGCCGTGGAAGTCCTCCACGCCCTGGATGTCGATGAAGGTGGTGAAGTCGTCGCCGTCCTGGATGAGGCCGCAGCTGATGCCGGCCACGGGGGCCTTGATGGGCACGCCGGCGGCCATCAGGCTCAGGGTGGTGCCGCAGATGGAGCCCTGGGAGGTGGAGCCGTTGGAGGAGAGCACCTCGCTGACCACGCGGATGGCGTAGGGGAACTCCTCTACCGGCGGGATGACGGCCTCCAGGGCCTTCTCCACCAGGGCGCCGTGGCCATACTCACGGCGGGAGGTGGAGCGGCTGGCCCGGGCCTCGCCGGTGGAATAGCTGGGCATGTTGTAGTGGTGCATGAACCGCTTCTCCTCCTCTTCCCAGATGGTATCCAGCTTCTGGGCGGCGGAGAGGGTGTTCAGGGTGGTGATGGACAGCACCTGGGTCTGGCCGCGGGTGAACAGCGCGGAGCCGTGGACGTCGGGGATCACGTCCACCTGGCTGTCCAGAGGACGGATCTCATTCATGGCGCGGCCGTCCACACGCTTGCCGGCCAGCAGCCACTTTTTGACCACCTTTTTCTGCAGCTTATAGAGGATCTCGTCCATGTACTGCATCATGTCGGGATGCTCTTCGCCGTACTTTTCCTGCATGGCGGTGACCCACTCGTTGACACGGGCCTCCCGGACGTTCTTGTCGTCGGTGTCCATGCAGTACTCCATGCCCTCGAACTCGTTGGCGACCAGCTTTTCAAACAGCTCGTCGTCGAAGGCGGCGTGCTCGTACTCGAACTTGGGCTTGCCCACCTCGGCCACCATCTGGTCGATCAGGTCCAGCACGCTCTGCAGCTTCTCATGGGCCTGGACGATGCCCTCATACATCACGTCCTCGGGGATCTCCTTGGCCTCGGCCTCGATCATGACGATCTTCTTGTGGGTGGCGGCCACGGTGACGGTCATCTGGTTGACCGCCTTCTCGGCGTGGGTGGGGTTGAACAGGTACTTCTCCCCGTCCCAGCCCAGCACGATGCCGGCGATGGGGCCGTTGAAGGGCACGTCGGAGATGGACACGGCCGCGGCCGCGCCGATCATGGCGGTGATCTCGGGAGAGCAGTCCCGGTCCACATTCAGCACTTCGCAGGCGATGACCACGTCGTTGCGCAGGTCGGAGGGGAACAGCGGGCGCATAGGCCGGTCGATCAGGCGGCTGGCCAGCACCGCAGGCAGAGAGGGGCGGCCCTCCCGGCGCATAAAGGAGCCGGGGATGCGGCCCACGGCATAGAGCTTTTCATTGAAGTCCACGGCCAGGGGGAAATAATCGATGTCGTCCTTGGGCCGGGCGGAGGCGGTGACGGTGCACAGCACCGTGGTCTGGCCGTACTGCACCAGCACCGCGGCGTTGCACAGCTCCGCCATGCGGCCCACCTCCAGCTTCAGGGGCCGGCCGCAGAAGTCTATCTCCCAGCGGTGCAGGTTGTCAAATGTCTTGTGTTTGATGATCATGGGTTCGTTCCTTTCTTCAGCATCCAAATTCTATCCAGAAAACCCGCTCCCGCGGGTAAACTTGCCATAAAAAGAGTGGGACAGTATGAACTTGTCCCACTCAAAAAACCTTCATACCCCTCAGTGTAAGCGAAACTCACTTACGGATGCCAAGCTTGGCAATGATCGCGCGGTAGCGCTCGATGTCGTTCTTGGCCACATAGTCCAGCAGACGGCGGCGCTTGCCGATCATCTTAAACAGGCCCATACGGCTGTGGTTGTCTTTCTTGTGCACCTTCAGGTGCTCGGTGAGCTGGTTGATCCGCTCGGTGAGGATGGCGATCTGGACTTCCGGAGAACCGGTGTCGTTCTCATGGGTCTTGTTGCTCTCGATGATAGCGGTCTTCTGTTCCTTGGTGATCATGGTTTTTGCCCTTCCTTTCGGTTTTACTATACCCTGCGTCTGAGTGGGGGGCTGCGCCCCGGACCAAGAACCGCGGGTCCCAAGTGTTGGTACTATACCACACTATCGTCCGTTTGTCAAAAATTATTTGCCGTTTCGCCCCGGTTTATTTCCGGAACTGGCTTTTCATCCGTTTTTCGTGGTTCAAAATGGCCTTGCGCAGCCGGAGATGCTCCGGCGTGACCTCCAAAAGCTCGTCGTCGGCCATGAACTCCAGGCATTGCTCCAGGCTCATCTGTCGGGGCGGGATCAGGCGCAGGGCCTCGTCGGAGCCGGAGGCCCGGGTGTTGGTCAGGTGCTTGGAGCGGCACACGTTCACCACGATGTCCTCTTTTTTCGGGCTCTCCCCCACCACCATGCCGGCGTATACCGCCGTGCCGGGGTTGATGAACAGCGCGCCCCGGTCCTGGGCGTTCCACAGGCCATAGGCCACCGCCTCGCCGGTCTCGAAGGCGATCAGCGAGCCGGTGTTCCGGCGCTTCACGTCCCCCTTCATGGGGGCGTAGGAGTCGAACACGCTGGCCATGATGCCCTCGCCCCGGGTATCGGTGAGAAATTCGCTGCGATAGCCGAACAGGCCCCGGGTGGGCACCAGAAATTCCAGCTTCATCCGCTCCCCTACGGGGGTCATCTGTACGAATTCGCCCTTGCGCTGGCCCAGCTTCTCCATCACCGGGCCCACGCACTCGCCGGGCACGTCCAGCACCACCCGCTCCATGGGCTCGCACTTTTTCCCGTCGATGTCCCGGTAGAGGACCCGGGCCGGGGAAACCTGGAACTCATAGCCCTCCCGGCGCATGGTCTCGATGAGGATGGACAGGTGCATCTCCCCCCGTCCGGCCACGTTGAACGCGTCGGTGGAGTCGGTCTCCGTCACCCGCAGGGAAACGTCCTTCAGCGTTTCCTGCTCCAGGCGCTGGCGGATGTTCCGGCTGGTGACCCACTTGCCCTCCCGGCCGGCAAAGGGGCTGTCGTTGACGGAGAAGGTCATCTCGATGGTGGGCGCGGAGATCTTGACGAAGGGCAGCGGTTCGATGGCCTCCGGGGCGCAGATGGTGTCGCCGATGGTCACGTCGCCGATGCCGCTCATGGCGATGATGCTCCCGGCCAGGGCCTCCGTCACCGGGGCCCGGCCCAGGGGCTCGTATTCGTACATACTCACCGCCTTGGCCCGGCGCACCGGCCGCTCGTCGTGGTAGTCGCACACCGCGATCTCCTGGTTTTGCGTGACCCGGCCCCGCTCGATGCGGCCGATGGCGATGCGGCCCACATACTCGTTGTAGTCGATGGAGCTGACCAGCATCTGAAACGGCTCGTCCAGCCGCCGCTCCGGGGCGGGGATATAGTTGACGATGGCCTGGAACAGGGGCTCCAGATCCTCTCCCGGGGTATCCGGGCTGACAGAGCAGATGCCCTGCCGGGCGGAGGCGAAGAGCATGGGGCTGTCCAGCTGCTCGTCCGTGCAGCCCAGGTCCATCAGCAGCTCCAGTACCTCGTCTATGACCTCGTAGACCCGCTGGTCGGGCCGGTCGATCTTATTGACCACCACGATCACCTTGTGGCCCAGCTGCAGCGCGTGCTCCAGCACGAACCGGGTCTGGGGCATGGGCCCCTCGGCGGCGTCCACCAGTAGCAGCACGCCGTTGACCATTTTCAGGATCCGCTCCACCTCGCCGCCGAAATCGGCGTGGCCCGGGGTGTCCACGATGTTTATTTTTACGTCCTTATAGTGGATGGCGGTGTTTTTCGCCAGAATGGTGATGCCCCGCTCCCGCTCCAGGTCGCCGGAGTCCATGATGCGCTCCTGGACCTGCTGGTTTTGGCGGAAGGCGCCGGACTGGCGGAGCATGGCGTCCACCAGGGTGGTCTTGCCATGGTCCACGTGGGCGATGATGGCAATGTTTCTCAGCTCTTGCATGGTCGTTCACTCTTTTCTATGGTATGCACACACATTGGGTTATTTTATCACGCTCATGCCCCGATTGCAACACATAGCCGCAAAAAACGCCGGAGGCGGCGCCCCCGGTGTTTTGTCGATCTCGACGGCGGCACGGCAGA
Source organism: uncultured Oscillospiraceae bacterium (assembly GCA_947626905.1). GTDB lineage: Bacteria > Bacillota > Clostridia > Oscillospirales > Oscillospiraceae > CAJOIG01. The sequence goes on along the minus strand of CANQUE010000008.1, from coordinate 41,028 downwards.
ACGTCCGGACTTTCACGCCGGCTTATCCCGCCACTTTTTGTCCCACCCGGAAAAGCGGTAGCACAGGCTTATGACCACGCCGCAGATGATCCAGCCCAGGGGGTAGGCAAACGCCACCACCGTCAGGTTGCCCGGCAGCAGGCGGCTGACGACGAACAGGAACGCCTGGCGGAAAAACACATGGGTGCACAGGGTGATGATCATGGGGATGCGGCTGCTGCCCGCGCCCCGCATGGCCCCGGAAAACACCTGGTTGAGAGAGCACAGGGTGGCGAAGGGGGTGCACAGGCGGATGAACAGCACGCCGAAGCGGAGGGTGCCCGCGTCGTCGATGAACAGCCGCACCAGCGGCGAGGGCACGGCGCAGATCACCGCCGCCGCCAGCGCCGACACGGCGAAGGAGATCCCCAGCGCCGCCCACACGCCCTTTTTCGCCCGGTCCAGCTGCCCGGCGCCCAGGTTCTGGGCCACGAAGGTGGCCGCGGCCTGGCCCATGCTCTGCATGGGCAGCATCAGGTACTGGTCCAGCTTCCGGTAGCAGGCCCATCCGGCGATGGCGGCGGTGTCGAAGACGTTGATATAGGCCTGGATGAACACGTTGGAAAAGGCCACGATGGCCTTCTGCAGCGCCACGGGCAGGCCGATGTTGATGATGCGCCCGGCCAAGGCCCGATCCACCAGCAGCTCCCGCCACACATAGGCGCAGCCCGGCTCTGGCAGGCGGGTCAGTACCACCAGCACCAGCACGGCGGAAACGGCCTGGGCCAGGATGGTGGCCCAGGCCACCCCCGCGATCCCCCAGTGAAAGACCAGCACGAACAGCAGGTCCAGCGCCACGTTCAGCCCGCTGGAGCCCAGCAAAAACAGCGTGGGCCGCCGGGTGTCCCCCAGGGCCCGGAGGATGGCGCTGCCCATGTTGTAGATCAGCAGCCCCGGCAGGCCCGCGAAATAGATATGCAGATAGAGGCTGGCCTCGGAAAACACGTCCGGCGGGGTATCCGTCTGTTCCAGCAGCCAGTCGCAGCCCAGCACGCCCACCCCGGTCAGCACCACGCAGGCGGTAAAGGTCAGCGCCATAGTGGTCTGGATGGCCCGGTGGAGCTTATCCGTGTCGTGAGCGCCGAAGCACTGGCTGATGACGGCGCTGGCGCCCATGGAAAAGCCGGAGAAGAAATTCACCAGCAGCTTGCAGATGTGGTCCGTGGACCCCACCGCCGCCAGGGCGGACAGTCCCACGAACTGGCCCACCACGATGGAGTCCACCGTGTTATACAGCAGCTGGAACAGATCCCCCAGCAGCAGGGGGATGGAGAAGGACACCAGCACCGGCCAGATGGCGCCCCGGGTCATGTCCATCGTCCCGCCTTTCACAGACAGCCGTGCCATATGCGTCCCTCCTTCCGAAAAACCGGCCTTATATCACCAAACCGGCCGGCGGAAAACTCCCGCGCCGGAAAAACGCGGGACCAGGCCAGCCGGCGCGGTCCCGCGTTCCAAATAAGATCATTCCTTTTTCTTCAGCTGCTGGCTGATGACCTCGATGAGCTTCTGGGCGTTGATGGGTTTGGCGATGTGATCGTTCATCCCGCTTTCCAGGGCCAGGCGCCTGTCCTCGTCAAAGGCGTTGGCCGTCATGGCCACCACGGGGATGTTCGCCTTCTCCGGCTCGGGCAGGGCCCGGATGGCCCGGGTGGCCTCGTAGCCGTTCATGATGGGCATTTGCACGTCCATGAGGATCATGTCATACCAGCCGGCCTGGGAGGATCGCACCTTCTCCACCGCCACCGTACCGTCCTGGGCCTCGTCCACCACGAAGCCGCTCTCGGTGAGAAGCTCCACCGCGATCTCTCGGTTCAGCTCGTTGTCCTCCACCAGGAGGATCCGCTTGCCCTTGACCTCCTCCTCCGAATCCGGCAGGGAGATGGCCGCCGGGACCGCTTCCGCCCCGCTCAGGGCGTTGACCAGGGTATCCCGGAGCTCGGACAGGAAGATGGGTTTGTTGCAAAACGCGGTGACGCCCGCCTGGCGGGCCTCCTCTTCAAAGGCCGTCCAGTCATAGGCGGTGAGGATGATGATGGGGAAATGATCCCCCGCGACGGCCCGGATCTGCCGGACCACCTCCAGCCCGTTCAGATCCGGCAGGGCCCAGTCGATGATGTAGGCGTAAAACTCATCCCCCATCTCCACGGCCTGCCGGGCCCGGAGCACAGCCTCCCGGCCGTGCATGGTCCACTCGGCCCGCATGCCGATCTGGGTGAGCATCTTCGTCACACTGTCGCAGGTGGAGAAGCTGTCGTCCACCACCAGGCCCCGCATGCCGTCCAGCTCCCGGATCACGCCCACCTGCCGGTGCTCCGACTGGAGCCGGAACTGCAGGTCGATGACGAACTCGGTGCCCGCGTTGGGGGCCGACGTCACCTCTATGGTGCCGCCCATGGCATCGACGATGCTCTTGGTGATGGCCATGCCCAGCCCCGTGCCCTGGATGCCGCTGACGGTGGAGTTGCGCTCCCGCTCGAAGGGCTCGAAGATGTGCTCGGCAAACTCCGGGCTCATGCCGATGCCCGTATCCTTGACCCGGATCTCATAGGCGCCGTATCCCTTGGGCGCGCCCGGCTTCTGCCGGACCGTCATGGACACGGACCCGCCGGCGGGGGTGAATTTGATGGCGTTGGACAGCAGGTTCAAAAGCACCTGGTTGATATGCAGCTTGTCGCAGTAGATATCCTCGTCCACCACGTCCATGGTATCCATGAAGAAGCTCAGCTGCTTGGCCTGCATCTGGGTCTGGATGATGTTGCGCATATCCCGGAAGATATCCGAGAAGGAGCAGGGCTTTTCCTCAATGTTCAGCTTGCCCGACTCGATGCGGCTCATGTCCAGCACGTCGTTGATCAGGCTCAGCAGATGGTTGCTGGAGGACAGGATCTTCGCCAGATACTCCTGGGTACGCTCCTTGTTGTCCAGATTCGCCCCCGCCAGGGTGGCGAAGCCGATGATGGCGTTCATCGGCGTGCGGATATCATGGCTCATATTGCTGAGGAACGTGGTCTTGGCCTTCTCGGCGGCCTCCGCCTTCTTCAGCTTCTCCTCCAGCACCGCCCGCTCCACGGCGCGGTCCATCTCCTGTTTGGCCTTGTGGCGGATGATGGCGTAGTACACCGCCACGGTCACCGCCATCAGCACGCCGATCAAAATGCAGATATCCCGCACCACGAACACGCTGGCAAAGGCCTCCTTCTCCGGTACGGAGACCGCGATGGCCCACTGGTTGATGCCGGCGGGGCCGTAGTACATATACTCCCAGCCGTCGGTCTGGTCCGTGCGGAACACCACGTAGCCGGTGTTCAGGGCCAGGATGTCCGCCGTGTACTCGTCCCAATCCTGCTCGCCCTTGGTCTCCCGGCCGGCATCCTTTTCGCTGTAGTCGCCCACGTTGGTCAGATCGCCATGCCGGGTGTCCAGGATGAAATCGCCGTTTCTGGTGTCGACGATATAGATGCTGGCGCTGGCGTTGTAGATATTATTGATGTTCAGCACGTTGGGAAGCTCGTCCAGCTGGGTGATGCCGTACACCAGAGCCACCGTTTCGCCGTCCTGCACCACAGGCACAAAGTGCCGCAGGATATAGTCGCCGCTCATGCTCTCCACCCGGTTGGACACGTGCTCGCCCAGAGGCGCCTCCCGGGCGAAGGAGATGCTGTCGACAGAGGACACGTCGGTGATCTGGCCGTTCGGCAGCAGGACCCGCTCATCCGACAGCAGCACGCGGATATTCATGGTGTCAAAGAGGGGCTCCACGTTCTTGATCGTCTCCAGCAGGCTGTCCACATCCAGTTCATCCTCTCCGCCGGCGAAGTTGGTGGCGGCCAGGATATCGGCCGTGGCGTTGAGGATGCTGCTGTCCCGCTCCAGTTTGGAGGCCACCTCCTCCATGACGGTCTGTACGGCCTCCTCCATCCGGCTAAAGGAGCGGGCCCGGAGGCTCCGGCTGATCTGGACATAGGCAGTGAGAAACAGCGCGGCGATCACAACGATCACCACCACCGTGTCGATCACGCTCGTCTGCCGGCGAAAGCGCTTTTTCATGGCTTCTCCTTCTTCCTTTCGTGGGTGGGCATACCGGACACGCCGGCTCTTACAGGCCGTTGGACTGCTTAAAGGCGCGGATGGCCCCCGCCGTCTGGCGGTAATCCTCCTTCACCTGTTCCAGCAGGCCGTCCGCCGCCGGGCTCTTCCCGCCCCGCAGGGCCTCGGTCAGGTCGTGGCTGGACTGGCCCAGCCGGGTGAAGCCCAGGTTCTGGCACACGCCCTTGATGGTATGGCTGGCCCGGAAGGCCTCCTCGATCTGGCCCTCCTCCATGCTCCGGCACAGCAGCTCATAGCTGCCGTCGTCCAGGAATTTGAGCACGAATTTCTGGATCAGCCGCTCGCTGCGCAGCCGGCCCAGCACGTCCTCATAGTCGGCCCCCATGGCCTGATAGCACTCCTGCATGGTCATTTCCCCTGTTCCTCCGTTTCACCGTCTATATCCGACAGCGCCGAGAGGGTGTCCCGCATGGATCTGTCGTAGAAGAAATACTTCCCTTTGCCGCTTCGCTTGGCCGCGTAGAGGGCGGTGTCCGCCGCGCGGAACAGCCGCTCATAATCCCGGCCGGTCACCTCCGCCCGGGCCACGCCCATGGTGACGGATATGTTATACTCCCCGAAGGGGCCGCACAAGCTGTGGAAGATGCGGTCGACGGTCTTTCCCAGGTCGGTGTTGTACTCCAAAAACAGCATGAACTCGTCCCCGCCCGCCCGGCAGGCGATGTCGGAGCGGCGCACGCTGTGCACCAGGCGCCGGGCCACTTCCTTGAGCACCTGGTCGCCGAACTGGTGGCCGTACCGGTCGTTGGCCGTCTTGAGGAAGTCCAGGTCGAAGATGGCCAGGGCATAGTTGCCCTCCGGCCGCTCCTCCATCCGGAGCTTGATCCGCTCCTTGGCGGCGGCGCGGTTGAGCAGGCCGGTCATGGCGTCCCGGCTGGCCCGGTTTTCCAGGGCGGCCAGCTTCTCGTGGGTGTCGTGGATGTCCACGGCCTTGCCCAGCGCGCCGTCGAACCGGGGCGGCGAGTCCGCCGTCCAGATGGTACGCAGCATGATCCGATGCCAGCGGGGCTCCCCGCCGCATACGATCTGGCTCTCATAGTGGATATCCGGGTGTTCCGGGGTGGTGCGGCGCATATGGGCCGACATCTCCGGCCAGCCGTCGTCCCCCAGCACGGCGCGGAGCTTCTCGTCGTCGGCCGGGGCGGGGATGAACTCGTCCAGCCCCAGCCTCTCCGCTCCCCAGGCCGAGATGACCAGCATGGAGGGAGAAACGGTGTACTCGAACTGGATCTCCTGGGTCATGGCGGAGAAGAAGCCGTGCTTCATCCGCTCGTAATCCAGCAGCCGCAGCGTCCGGTCCGAGGCCGAAAGGCTGCCGGTGGCCGCCTGGATGGACTGCTTGACGATATTCTGGCTCTCCCGGCGGGCCGCGTCCGTGCTCGCGCCGCCGGCCAGCTCCTGGCGGATGCTCCCGGCGTTCTCCGTCAGGCACTGGAGCAGCAGCGGGTTGAACGCGCCGCATTTCCCCTCCAGGATCATCTGTACCGCTTTTTCGTGGGGGATGGGCTCTTTATACACCCGGGGGCTGGTCAGCGCGTCATAGACGTCCGCCAGGGCCACCACCTGGGCGGCGATGGGGATATCGTCCCCCGCCAGGCCGTCCGGATAGCCCCGGCCGTCGTAGCGCTCATGGTGCCAGCGGCAGATCTCGTAGGCCGTGCGCACCAGCGGGTCGTCCCGCTGCTGCTCCTCCAGCGCGTCCAGCATCTCCGCGCCCTTCATGGCGTGGGTCTTCATGACGGTGAACTCCTCGGCGGTGAGCTTGCCGGGCTTGTTGAGGATCTTCTCGTCGATGACGATCTTTCCGATGTCGTGCAGGGCCGAGCCCACGCTGATGCGGGATATATCCTGGTCGCTCAGCTTGTAGCGGTTGGTCTTGTGGACCAGCGCCCGCAGCAAAAACTCGGTCAGCGTGCGCACATGCAGGATATGCAGGCCGCTCTCGCCGTTGCGGAACTCCACGATATGGCTGAGGATCTCGATCATCAGGCTGCTGTGCCGTTCCGTCTCCCGGATCTGTTCCTCCACCATGGACATCAGCCGCTTCTGCTTGGCGTACAGCAGCAGGGTGTTCATCACCCGCCGGCGCACGATCACCGCGTCGAAGGGCCGGGCGATGAAATCGCTCACTCCCAGGTCGTAGGCCCGGGCCACCTGGGCCGAGCCGCTCTCGGCGGAGATCATGATAACGGGCACGTCCTCCGTCCAGCCCTCCCGGTTCATGGCCTCCAGCACGCCGAAGCCGTCCATCCGGGGCATGACCACGTCCAGCAGCACCAGGGCGATGTCCTTCCAATGCTCCCGCAGGATGTTCACGCCCTCTTCGCCGTCTTCCGCCTCCAGGATCTCATATTCTTCTTCCAGCATATCTGCCAGGATGGAGCGATTCATTTCCGAATCGTCCACCACAAGTATCGTCTGTTTTCTCGTATTTGCCTCCACCGGCGCGCCCCTTTCGATGTGGATTCACCATATGCCTTCATGATATAATACGTTCCAGCATTTGTCAATCGAAATGGCGCCGCCAAAACACAGGGCCGCCCGGTGGATACCGGGCGGCCGTTGGATTGTTGTCTTACGGAGCTTTGTGCTCGCTGGCGATCTTCTCGCTCAGCTCATCTTCAAAGTCCCGTTCCCGTTTGCGCTGCTTCGCCCCATGCACCACGAGCACCACGATCATGGCGACCAGCGCCACCAGCGCGGCCAGGTCCCACAGGCAGAAGCCGAAAGTCGTATGGAAATACTGATGCATCGTCATATCCTCCCGTTCGTGTTGTTGTTACTCGGCCAGCTCGCTGCGGACCTGGAACTCACGGGCCTGGCGCTTTTTCTGATCGTGGGTGTAATACACCGCCACCAGCAGGGCCGCCAGCATGAGGATGAAGTGCAGGATGCAGCAGTTCTGGACGTTGTCCAGCAGGCCCAGCGGGGTCTCGTTCTCGTCTATCTCCGCTTCCTCGTACAGCTCATAATCGGGCTGATCGGCCTGATCGCCCTGATCGGGCAGCACGGGCAGGTCGGCCAGAGGCGTATCGTTCTCCCCGATCTCTACCTCCACAGAGGCGGGGGCGTCGGGGCCTTCCGGCGCGTCCGGCGCGGGAGCGTCGGGGCCGTCAGGACCTTCGGGGCCGGCGGGGCCGGCGGGGTCATCCGGGTTCACCGGCGCGGGCGGGGTGTCGGGGGTATCCGGGTTGGTGGGATTGTCCGGGTTCGTGGGATTGTCCGGGTTGTCGGGGTTATCCGGATTGTCCGGATTGTCCGGGTTGTCGGGATTGTCGGGATCGGTCGGGTCCGTAGGATCGGTGGGATCGGTCGGGTTCTCCGGGTTTTCGGGGTTATCCGGGTCGCCGGGATCGGTGGGATCGATCGACGGGATATTCACGATCACGAAGTGGGCGGTGAACACGTAGACGTTATTGCCCTCCGCCTCCAGCGCATAGGTCAGCTCGCTGCCGGACTCGATGGTCTCGCCGTTCAGATCCCAGTGGCTGAACCGATAGCCGCTGGCGGCAGTCGCCGTGGCTTGGACGTTCACCGTGCCGCTCTCAGCGCCGCCCTCGAAGGTGACTGTGGCGCTGCCCGCGGGGGTCACGGTGCCGTTGCCCTCGGCCCGGTAGGCGATCTTCGCCTGGTACTTGTCGGGGATGCCGTCGCCGGCGTCGGGCTGGGTGGGATCGGGATCAGGCGTGGGGTTCTCGGGATCGGTGCTGCCGTCCGGCTCGCCCATGTTGTCCTCGTCGAAGTAGGCCACGTATGTATAGGTCTTGCCGCCTTCGCTTACGAAGCTGTCGCTCAGCTGCGCCTCGGCCTCGATCTTCGCGTCATCCTTGGTCCAGCGATCGAAAGCATAGCCTCCGCTGGGCTGGGCCTCGGACTTGGCCTCCACGGGACCGCTGGTGGCGCCGTCCGCAAAGGTGATGATCTGGGAACCCTCGGGGGTCACGGTGCCCTCGCCCTCAGCCCGGTAGATGATCTCCACCTGGTACTTGTCGGGGGTGCCGTCGGGTTCGCCGCCCTCGCCCATGTCGTCCAGGGCGTAGTACACGGTCACTTCCGCGTTTTCCTGGGTCGTGCCGGTGATGGGCACTTCAGTGACCCGGGTGTAATTGTGATCGCCATGCGGCAGGGAATCAGGCGCGTTATCTTCCGTCACGGTATACTCGCCGCCATTGGTGGTGTCCAGCTCCTTGGTTTCAAGCACCTCGTCAGTGCCCTCTTCCGCCAGATTCAGGGTGACGATGTACTCCTCCAGCTTGCACTGGACGGTGATGACCACGTCCTCCGTGCCCATGGTGCCTGTGAAGTCGGTCGCGTCAAAGCTGTCGACCAGATAGTTCTTCCCGTTGGCCTGGAACTTGTCGCCTACGGCCGGAACGGTCATATTGTACTCTTTGCCGTACTGGAAGGTCTGGGGTTCGTCGCTCTTGAGCACAGTGCCCGCCTCGTCCACGTACTGGACCGTTACGGTGTGCTCCTGCAGCGCATAGGAATAGGTGTAGGTGACAGTCGTTCCCGCGGCGGGGACCACCGGTTCCTTGTCCCAAGCGCCGCCCGTATAGCCCTCGTCGGCCCGCATCTCCGTGGGGACCTTCGCCAGGGTGACGCCGGTCTTCTCGACCCACTGGCCGTCCACCAGCTCATACAGGTCCACCACCTCGGTGATGTCTTCCTTCGCGGTGCCGTCCCAGGTGCCGTTCTCGATGCGGTAGGTCACCGTCGCCTGGTACTTGTCGGGGATCTTGTCGCCCTCTTTATCCGCGGAGTAGGTGACCGTGATGGTCACGTCACCGGCGGGCATGGTGCCGCTGAGCGCGCCTTCCACCGTATCCTTGGCATAGCTGATGCCGTCGGGGCCGGTGAAGCTGTCGGGGATCACGTTCGCGGGCACTTCATAGGGCGCCTCGTACTCGAATTCCTGGCTCCATGCATTGCCCAGCTGGTTGCCGGCCTCGTCCACGAACTGGACGGTGACGGTGAAGCTGTCCTTCACGTAGGTGTATGTATACTCCCGGTCGCTGTTGATATTCACCGTGCCGGGGATCTCGGGGGCCCAATCGCCGGCCTTATAGCCTTCGTTGGCCTCATGGCCCACCGCGGGGGGCTCCAGCGTGTCGAAGCCGTTGAGATCCAGCTCGCCGCTCGCGTTCCGCAGAGTCACCAGCTCTTCCACGTCCGCTTCCTTGCCGTCGTCCCAGGCGCCGTTGACCACATGATAAGTCACGGTGTACTGGTACTTGTCGGGAATACTGTCGTGGTTGCTGTCCTTGACGTAGTACACGTGGATCTCGCCGCCCTCGGTGACTTCGGCAGGCAGCTTAGGACTGACGCTCTCGAAGAGCCAATCCGCACCGAACTTATCGGTGGTATTGATGCTGCTCAGCTCCACCTTCGCGCTGCTGGCGTTCACCCAGATCTCCACGGAAGCAGACTCTCTCTCTACCTCTGCTCCGTCCTTGTGGTATATCACCGTGTAGGTCAGGGGCTTGGTAGCGTCTTTGTCCTTCACATAGTTGACGGTGAAATTGCTGCCATCGGCGACCTTCTCGCCCACGGCGGGATACGTCTGGTTGCTCTCGTCCAGCTTGTAGCCCTCGTACTTATTCGCGGGGGCGATCTCTTTCGTGACCTCGACCTGGGGGTTCTTTTCGTTCACCCAGTCGGTGCCGGTAAAGGTTTCTGTTTCCGGATTCTCTCCCTCGATCGTGTAAGTGACCGTGTAGGAGGTCGGCTGGGTCTTGGTGTCGTCCCTCTCATAGGTGTAGGTGTAGGTGTCGCCGTCATTGTCCGCGGTCACGGTGCCGGGGGCCGGTTCGCCCCAAGCGCCGGCCTTATAGCCATCATCGGGCTCATTGCCCACCGCGGGAGGAGTCAGGGTGGCGGAGCCGGTCTCGGAGGGCTTACCGCCTTCCATCAGGGTCACCACTACCTCCACGTCCGCCTTCTCGCCGTCGTTCCAAGCGCCGTTGACCACTTCGTATTTCACGGTGATCTGGTACTTGTCGGGGGTGCCGTCGCCGTTCTTATCCACGGAGTAGTAGACCGTGATATGCACGTCATCGGCGGGCATGGTGCCGGTGAGCGCACCGTCCACCCTATCCTTGGCATAGCTGACGCCATCGGGGCCAGGGATGCTGGTGGGGATGGCTTCTTTGGGCACTTCATAGGTCGCGCCGGACTCGAATTCCCCGCTCCATGCATTCGCGTTCAGAGTGTTGCCGTCCTCGTCCACGAACTGGACGGTAACGGTGTACTTCTTCAGCTCTTTGGTCCAGTAGCCGTAGAACGTCATCAGCCCGTCTGCCATGGTCTGCTTGTCCGCGGCCGGCTGCGTGCAATCCGGGTCCGTGAACCAGCCGGAGAAGGTGTAAGCATAGGTCTTGCCGTTGGTCTCATCGACTGCGGTGACCGTCTTTTCGGCCGTCCAGGCGGGGGCGTCTTCACTGATGGAGAAGACGTCGCCCGGGAACCGGGCCTTGCCATTGGGCCAGGCTTTGTACTGGTCAAACTCACTGAAAGAACTCAACACCCAGTTATCCTTGCCGGGCGCGTTCTGATAGTTGACCTCATGGGCCTCTATCGTTTCCCACTTGCCGGTGAGGGTGGTGTCCTCCGTGACATCGAAGGTCTCGACCTTCTCATCGCCCTTGTACCAGCCGGCGAAGTGGTACTTGACCTTGCCGTTGACCACGTCTTCATACGTGGCGCTGTCAACGGTATACTTCGTGTTCACGTCCATGGTGGCCGCCTCGGGGGCCGTCCAGGACTCGGGCTTGCCCGCCGCGAATTCATAGGACACGGTCACCTGCAGGAAGCAACGGACGATGATGGTCAGATCATCCTCGCCCATCTCGTTGGGGAGCGAGTTATCTTTACTACTGACCCGGTAGGTCTTGCCGCCAGCAGTGAAGGTGCTATTAATCGCCGGCCCTTTCACGTCGCTGATGTCCGCGCCGTACTCAAAGGAATAGGTATCGTCTGCCTTCCCCTCGATGGGTTGCCCATTCTGATCCACATACTTCACCGTTACGGTGTGCGTCTGCAGCTTAAAGGAATAGGTATAGGTGACGGTCGTTTCCGGGGCGGGGACCTTCAGGTCCTTATCCCAAGCGCCCGTTTCTTTGTCATAGCCCTTGGCGGGCTGCATCCCCGTGGGGGGATTCATGTCGACGTCGGCGTCGGCGATCTTCTCCCACTTGCCGTCCTTCAGCTCATACAGGTCCACCACCTTGGTGATTTCCTTCGTGGTGCTGTCGGCCCAGGTGCCGTTCTCGATCTTATAGGTCACCTTCGCCTGGTACTGGTCGGGGACCTTGTCGCCGGTCTCATCCAGGGAGAAGACCACATGGATGTCATGGTTCTTTGTGTTGTCGTTGAAGGTATAGGTATTCTCTTCGCTCAGCGTCGCGGCCTCGCCGTCCACGGTCACGGTATCCAGAGCATAGCCCTCCTCCGCCGTGAAGGTGACGGTGGTCGCGCCGTCCTCGCTGTACTTCACCACGGTCCGCGCATCATGATCCGCGCTGCCGTTGTCCACCGTCACCGTGATGACGGGATCGATGGTGAGGTCGCCGGGCAGGACAGTGATATCGTAGTTGGGATTGCTGCCGATGCCGGTGATGACGTCCTCTTTCACGCCGGGCACATTGTCATGTGCCTCATAGATGAACGTCAGGCCCAGATCGTCGCCCGCCTTCACCTCGCCGTCGGTGATGACCGCCTTGCTGGCGTCCACCGCCGGATCGGCCTCGTCGGAGGCCTTGGTCATATCCGGGGCCTGGACGGTGATCTCCCGCGGGGAGATGGAGAACTGGACCTGCGCGGTCTTAGCGGGCAGGTTGCCGTCAGCCGTGGCATCCCAGGTGGCTCTGACCAGGTACTCGCCGACATCGGTGGGCACCTCGTCGGACCAAGTCGTGCCGTCGCTGGAATAAGTATACTTGACCGGGCCGTATCCCGTCACCGTCTGGCCGGCATGATCGCCCGTCGCCCAGGTCACGCTGGACGCCGGATCGTTGGGCTCGTCGCCATAGGTCCAGCCAGCCAGGCTCACGGTGGCTTCGATCTCGCCCACCAGAGCCGGGCGGATCGTAAAGCCGCCGTCCACGACGTTGACCGTTACGTCATAGTTCTTCGGATCGTTGGTCACCGCCTGGATCTTAGTAGCGTAATCGCCCTGGTTGGTCCCCGTGACCTTGTTGCCTTCCACGGTCAAAGTCACGCCGTACGCCGACGCCAGGTCCTCCAGCCCGATCTCCAGGCCGGCCTTCAGCGCCTCCACGGTGTCGCACTGGGCCGATACGGTATATTTCTCTACGGAGTGGTCATTCCCGTCATAGGGAATGGGCTGCTCGATCGTCTCCCCCGTCACCGTTACGGTCATGGAGGCCTTGTTGATGGTGAGCTTGCCGTTCTCCTTATGCACGGCGAACTGGCTCGTCACGTCGACCTTCTCGCCGTCCACCGTCTGGTACACGATGGCGTCGCCCTGGACCACAGAGGGATACTCGTCCGCGTCGGTCCCCTCGGCGTGGGCGCTCAGGCCCTCCACCTCAAAGGTCACGCCGTTCTGCTCAAAGGTCAGCGTATCAAAGCCGTCCACTTTCTGGGGCTCGCCGTTATAGGTGACCTCGTCCGACTTGGCCTGGACGGTGATCTCGAAGGGGGTCTTCCGGCCCGTGACCGTCAGCGTGCCCTCGTTCGTGGTGATCTCGTAGTTCTCGTGAATGCCGGCATTCGGGGTGCACTTCACGGTGCTGTTGCTGCTGCCCGGGGTGGTCTGGCTGCCGCTCACGGTGAAGGTGTAGTTGCTTTCATCGTCGCCGAAGAACTGGCCCCCGGTGACCGCATAGCCCTCCGCTTCCAGCGGCTTGCCGTCGTATTCCTTGCTGCCGCCGTTGGCCTGGACGGTGACCTTGGCCTTGTCGATGGTGAGGGTGCCGTTGGTGACGGAGAAAGTCACCTCGAAGTTCTTGGCGCTCGTGCCCTCCAGCTGGAACGTGTGGCTCGTCAGCGTCTGCGTGTATGTATCGGCGTCGGTGCCGCTGGCGGCGACGGCTTTCTTCTCCGCCTCCGTCAAGGCCTTCACCTGCAGGCTGGAAACAACGCGATTCAGCATCTCGGTGCCCAGATCGGGCTTCGTCACGGTGAACTCCGCGTTGCTCTGTTCCTCGCCGTTATAGGGCTTGTTTACGTCAGTGCCCTGGATGGTGATGGTGATGGGCCGCTTGTTGATCTTCAGCTGGCCGTCCACCGTGCTGATTTCAGTAGCCTTGAAGCTCTGCCTTGTTTTCACATTGCAGTTGCTTCTGTCCAGCTTCAACGGATAGGTGCCCGCGTCCGTTCCGGTGATGCGCAGACCGCCGACGCCGCCGCTGTAACTCGCACGCATCAGCCAGGCAGGAGCGCTGCCGGCCGGGCCCGCATACACCTGGACGTCGTCCACATATACGGTGATGGTATAGCCTTCGGCCGCATGGCTCTCGCCGTCATAGGTATACTCCTTCTCGTTGCCCTTGAACTCCACTTTCAAGGTCTGATCCTTGTCCGCCTGGCCGTCCCCGGTCAGGTCGATGTCGTACACGGCCGTGACGATGACATCGCCCTCGCCACTGACCTTGCCCGAGGCGTTTTCCGTCTTTCTAAGGACATACTGGTTCCCGTTATAACCTGTGATGGTGGTTTCGATCTGGCCAGTCACATTATAGGTCTCATTTACGTACTTTTGACCGACCGTTTTCTGGGCGTGGATCGTATTGCCGTTGCCGTCCACATACTGGACGACGATATCCCGCTGGTACTCCTCCGGCTTATGGGTCTCCACCAGGGTCCATTCGCCGGTGAGGGTGACGTCGCCTTCTACTTTCAGCGTTTTGCCGCTGAAGTTCTCTCCCCCATTGTTCCAGCCGCTGAAGGTATACTTTTCCAGCACGTTGTCGTGCTCGTCGTACTTGGTGTATACGTTGCCCTCCCGCGTATATCCACTGATCTCGGGGTAATCGATCTGGATCCCCGTGCCCTTCTTGCAGGAAACAGAGCCGGGATCGGTGTAGCCGACGGGCGCGGTGCCGTTGGACTTGTAAGTGACGGTGCAATCCTTTACCTTATAGTAGTCGTTGACGACGATATCCCGGCCGGAAACCGTACCAGCGACCGGGTCGCCTTCCGTGTGGTCCCACTCATAGTCCTCAATGTCCGTGCGCTTGACCCGGCCTTCCGCCTCAAGGTCGTAGGCCGTGTTAATGTCCTGCTCCCTGGTGTAAGGCGTGACGCCGTCGATCGGTTGCTTTGTGACCGCGTCCAGATAGTTGACCGTGATATCGGACTGTGAAGCCAGATTATATGTAAAATTAACATGCCAGCTGCTCTTCTCGCCACTGCCACTATAATAGCCGTCCGCGTTAAAGCCGTATGTAATCTGGCCGGACGTCCAGTCGATGCCGCTAAAGTCAAATCCGGGAAGATCCCACAGATCCGCGGCGTCCGGGTGCATTTGGATAGACGCGTGTTCGGCGATATACGCCTTGACCTCCGATTGGGACGCCCTCTCACGCCCACTGAACGGGCCACCGCCAAGTGATCCTAAATTCCAAAAAACCGCAGGTTCTGGAATGTACTTCCCGTTAGGAAGCGGATTGGGCACATCCACCTTTCCGGCAGCGATCCAAAGGCCATTGGAGGTAGAAAACACCGACGGGTGCGTAGCAGCGTACTCATCCAATATGTCGCTGGCCTCGCCGCTGATCTCAAGGTAGAGATAGAACGTTACCGTACTCGAGGTCGGCTGGACGATCTTCAGCTTGTATGTATCCTTGTGGTTCTTTCCGTCCTTGTCCGTGTAGGTATGGGTGACCGTCGTGCTGCCTGTTTTGTCCAGCGCCGTTATAGTCACCTTGGGTTTATTCGTAGCGCTCAGTTTGGCAAGACTGCCGTCATCGATCGTCCACTGGTGGTTCCCGTTATCATCGCCGCCGCCCAGGTCGATCTTTCCGCCGGTCTCCACCTCGATGTCGCCCTCATAGGACATGAGCATCACGCCGGCGTCGCCCTGGGGCAGCTCCTCCCCCTCGCCGGGGGCCGCCTCGTCCTCGCCGTCCTCGCCGGAGTCGCCCTCCTCCTTCGGCGCCGCGGGCATCTGGCCGTCGAAGCTGGGCTCCTCGACGCCGCCGAAGTTATAGCTGGGCTCGCTCTCGGGCTCATCCTGGGTCTGGTCCTCGCCCTCGGCGGGAGCCTTGTCGCCCTCGGCGGGGTCCTCGGGGGTCTGAATATTATTCATTCCCTCTTCCGGCTCCCCGGTGGGCTGGCCCTCGGCGTCCGCGCCGTCGTTCTCCTCCTGGCCGGGAGCCTGGGCCTCGCCCTCCTGCTCCCCGGTCTCGGGAACGCCGGAGCCCGCCCCCAGGTCATCCCCGGGCGCGGCTTCGTCCGTTGTAGTTATATTTGTATCGTTCTCTACGTCCTCATCAGCCTTCGGCTCATCGGCCGAAGGCTCCGCAGAGCGCTCTGCGGGACCGGCGGTCTCCGCCGGTTCGCCGTCCGCCAGGGCGGGCAGCGCCATGCCCATGCTGTTCATCGCAAACAGGAAGACCAGCGCCAGCGCCAAGATCCTTTTCCACATCCGCATTTTTTGTTCCTCCATTTCCCCGGACGACCGTTGTGACCCTGCCAATAACAATATATAACAAGTAATTGCTTACTATTTATAATTGAGAACTTCGGGTTTTTTCAGGGCGTTCTTTTGTCTTTCTGCTATTTATGACGGTTTAGCTCACAATTTAGGCTCACAAAATCGAAAATTGTAATTAAATTGTAACCTTTTCATGGAAAAAAGTTTTTCTCCCGCCAAATCGTTGACGAACGCCTTGCCGGGCGCTATAATAAGATGTGATTTTTCCCTTTTTCGCCCCCGCCGGGCCGTTTTCCCCTCGTTTTCCCAAAATATACATAATTTTCAATGATTTTCACCTATATTCATGCAATACTCTCTTTGATATTCACTGCCAACATGACGCCATCCGCCCCGATCCGACTCATCACAGGAGTGAATTATTATGCAATTTGACCCGGATAATATGAATATTCCCGACTCCGAGCCCCTTCCCGCCGTGGAACGCCGGGCGGAGGAGGAGCTGTTCCAGCGCATCGCGCCCCAGATCGGCCTGGACCCCGCGGAGGAGCCCCGCAGGAACTACCACACCGCCTATGTGCTGCGCTACCGCACCCCCAAGGTGGTGCTGGCGCTGATCCTGGTGGTGGCGCTGGCGCTGGCGGCCATGCTGGTGGTGTTCCCCTACCCCCTGACGGAGATCAACGTGGCCTTCTCCGGCACCAACCAGGTGGACGTGGGCTTTTCCGTCAGTCCCCTGGACGTCTTCACCCGGATCACCGGGATCTTCAACGGCGTGCCGGTGGATCTGATCCCCCTGGACCGCAATTCCTATAACGTGACCCTGGACGAAAACGGCCAGCTTGTCCTCACCGTGGAGAGCCCCCTGGGCCTCACCGACTCCAAGACGGTCAACATCGACTGTCTGGACGACACCGCCCCCCGGGTGGTCCGCCATTTCCGCCAGGACAACGACATATACATCTACCTGGAGGACGACCGCTCCGGCGTGGACTGGGACGGCGTGACCGCCTCCGGGCCCGGCGGCGTCCAGGCGGACTTCACCGTCCATCCCGACGAGGGGTATGTCGCCGTCGCCTTCCCCCAGCAGGCGCTGACCCTCCGCATCCCGGACATGGCGGGCAATGCCCTGTCCGTGGTGGTAGACCTTTTGGATTGACGCCCGTCCCGGGGACAGGCGTCAGATCGGCCTTTTCTTTTTCGGCCGAAAGGATTTTTGATGGCCAAAGGCAACACCGATTACCGATATCTTGAATATCTGGCCAGCTGCATCCGCAACGGCGATCACGAAGCCTTCGCGGAGCTGTATGACCAGACGTATGACATGCTCTATCGGTATGTGCATTATTTCCTGCGGGACCCGGATCAGATCCACGACGCGCTGCAGGAGATCTACATCTCCATATATAAAAATATCTCCTCCCTGCGGCTGGACCGGCTGTTCCTCGCCTGGATCCGCCAGATCGCCTATCATGTCTGCTGCGACATGGCCGAAGAGAAGAAACGCCGGCAGGACCTGTTCGTGCCCATGACCACCGACGAGTACGATCTGCAGGATTACGCCGTGCACAGCGAGTCCGAGGCCTACCGCGACGTTTACGACCGGGACACCCAGAGCTATCTGCAGCAGATGCTGAAGCCCTGCACGCTGAAGGAGAGGCAGGCCTTCACCCTGCAATACCGCTACGGCCTGAAGCTGGAAGAGATCGCCGACTTCATGGGCGTGAGCTTGAGCAGCGTGAAGCGGTACATCGCCGCCGCCCGGGAGACGCTGCGCAAGCGCCTGGGCAGCGGCGCGGCCGCGCAGTGAGGGGTGAGCGGAGCATGAAAAAGATCTTCTTCGTCTGCGCGGTGCTGCTGCTGTGCGCGGCGGGCTGCGGCAGCGGCAGCCCCCAGGCCCCCGGCCAGACCGACGCCCGGCCCAACGAGCCGGTGGTATACGACCCCCAGGCCCCCGGCGCCGCCGTCTTGGGCGCGGAGCCCTTGACCGTGGACGTGTCCAACGCCAGCCAGGGCTATGTGATGGCCCGGTATACCGGCTCCGCCGCCAAAGCCAACCTCCAGCTCACCGGCAGCGACGGCGTCACATATAAATACTTCCTCCCCCCCTCCCAGGACTATGTGCCCCTGCCCCTCACCGGCGGCGACGGCACCTATGCGGTGGACGGGTACGAGAACATCGAGGGCACCCGCTACGCGGTGCTGTTCAAGCAGACCCTGGACGTGACCTTGGACAGCGAATATCTGCCCTACCTCTATCCCAACCAATACGTGCTCTTCGACCGGGACACCGAGGCCGTGGCCGTGGCCGCCCAGACCGTGGAGGACGCGGGCAGCGACCTGGACGCGGTGGAGGCGATCTACCACTACGTGGTGGACAACGTGACCTACGACACGGAAAAGGCCGCCGCCATGACGACGGGTTACCTGCCCTCGGTGGACGACACCCTCCATACCGGCAAGGGCATCTGCTTCGATTACGCCGCCCTCACCGCCGCCATGCTCCGCTCCCAGGATATCCCCACCCGACTGGAGATCGGGTATGCCGGGAACGCCTACCACAGCTGGATCAGCGTGTACATCGAGGACGTGGGCTGGATCGACAAGCTCATCGAGTTCACCGGCCAGGACTGGACCCGGATGGACCCCACCTTCGCCTCCTCCGGCGGCAGCAGCTCCGCCATCCTCCAATTCATCGGCGACGGGTCCAACTACACCCTGCAGCAGCTGCACTGACGAGAAAGGAGCCAGAGCTATGAAACCCCTATCCAACGCCGAACTCGCCACCTTCTGCGGCCAGCTGGCCATGATCCTCCGCTCCGGCATCTCCACCCTGGAGGGCCTGTCCATCATGGAGGAGGACGTGCCGGAGGGCGGCGGAAAGGCCCTGCTGCGCGGAATGATCGAGAATATGGAGACCGGCAGCGGCTTTTCCGACGCTGTGGAGCAGGCCGGCTGCTTCCCCGTATATATGTGCAGCATGGTCCGGCTGGGCGACCAGGCCGGCCAGCTGGACGACGTGCTGGGATCGCTGGCCGCCTATTACCGGCGGGAGGAGGAGCTGGCCCGGAGCATCAAGAGCGCCGTCACCTATCCGCTGGTGATGCTGGGGATGATGGTGGTGGTGATGCTGGTGCTGATCGTGAAGGTGCTGCCGGTGTTCAACCAGGTGTTCGCCCAGCTGGGCACGGGCCTGACCGGCCTGTCCGGGGCCGTGCTGCGCATGGGCCAGTCCCTGAGCCGGTACAGCGTCCTGTTCGTGGTGCTGGCGGCCGCCGCCGCGGCGGTGTGCCTGTACTTCTTCTGCACCGCCCGGGGCCGGGAGCAGATCCGGCGCTTCTCCACCCGGTTTTTCGGCACGAAAAAGCTCTCCGAACAGATCGCCTGCGCCCGCTTCGCCAGCGGGATGCATCTGGCGCTGCACAGCGGCCTCAACATCGACGAGAGTCTGGACACCGTTTCCCGGCTGGTGGAGCATCCCGTTGTGGGCCGGAAGGTCCAGAATATCCGCCAGGCCGTCGCCGGCGGCGAGAGCCTGGCCGACGCCATCGACCGGGAGGAGATGTTCTCCGGGGTATACGCCCGCATGGTCCGCATCGGCGTGAAGGCCGGCGCCGTGGACGACGTGATGCGCCAGATCGCCCAGCAGTATGACGACGATATCGCCCAGCGCATGGCCTCCCTCATCTCCAAGCTGGAGCCCACCCTGGTGGCCGTGCTGTCCGTGGCGGTGGGGATGATCCTTTTGAGCGTCATGCTCCCCCTCATGGGGATCATGTCCAACATCGGCTGAGGCCGGGAGGACCTATGAATCGGTTCGAGAAAAACCGCACCCACGCCGGCCTGTGGCGAAAGCTGGGCGCCGCCGCGTTTTTCGCGGGGGTGCTGGCGCTGTTTTTGCTGGGGCTGGACAGTCTGTCCGGCGTCACCGCCCGGCAGGAGGCGGAGGGGCTGAAAAACTCCATCCTCCGCAGCGCCGTGCACTGCTATGCCCTGGAGGGGTTCTATCCCGACAGTCTGGGTTATCTGCAGGACCACTACGGCCTGCGCTACGACGAGGACAAATACATCGTCTCCTATGAGATCATCGGTTCCAACCTGATGCCGGACGTGTCCGTCATCGCCAAGTCCTGACGGGAGGCCAGCCATGGGGAAAAACGGCTCTGACCAGACCCATACCACCGACCTGATGTTCACGCTGGGGCTATTCTGCGTGTTCGCGGCGGCGGCCTTCATCCTGGTGATGATCGGCATCCAGGCATACCGCTCCACCGCGAATCAGATGCAGGACACCTATTCCACCCGCACCGCCATCTCCTACGTGGCGGAAAAGCTCCGCCAGCACGACGCCGACGGCGGCGCGTATCTGGGCCAGGTGGAGGGCGCCCCCGCGCTGGTGCTGCGGGACAACGTGGGCGGGACGGGCTATCTCACCTATATCTACGCCGACGGAGAGACCCTCTATGAGCTCACCGTCCGGGAGGATACAGCCGTCACCGCCTCCATGGGCGAGCCGGTATTGCAGGTGCAGGACTTCACCATCACCGACGCCGGCGGCGGCTTTTATGAGTTTTCCTCCTCCGACAGCGGCGGCCGGACCGTCCGCTATCTGACCCATCTGCGCAGCGACGGCTGAGCCGGCGCACATTTTCAGGAAAGGAGGGGCAGCATGGACCGTCATTCGAACGCCCGTTCCAGCCTGTTTCTCATCGAGCTGATCATCGCCATACTGTTCTTCTCCCTGGGCGCCGCCATATGCGTGCAGGCCTTTGTCAAGGCCCACACCCTCACCGTCCAGGCCCGGGACCTGGCCTTTGCCTCCTCCACGGTGTCCAGCGCCGCCAACGTGCTGCGCTGTTCGGACGCCTCTCCGGAGCAGTTCGCGGCGTATTTCCCCGGAGCCGCCCAGGACGCGGAGGGCGTCCTCTTCGTCTGCTACGGCGAGGACTTCGCCCCCTGCGGGGAGGAAGAGGCCGCCTATGTCCTGCGGGCCGAGACCGCCGCGGAGGGCCCGGTCCGGGCCTGCCACATCACGATGGGCGGCCAGGCCGGCGCTATACTATATGAGCTGGACCTTCGATGGCCCGAACAGGAGGCGGCCCATGGATAACAACCGCCCCCACCGCACCATCATCAGCACCGGCACCACCTCCATCGTGCTGATCTTCGTGATGCTCTCCCTGCTGACCTTCGCCGTTCTGTCCCTGGTCAGCGCCCAGGCGAATCTCCGCCTGAGCCAAAAGAGCGCCGAGCGCACCACCGCCTACTACGCGGCGGAGAACCAGGCCAACGACCTGCTGACCGGCCTGCTCCAAGCCCGGGAGGAGGGGCCCGAAGCCCTGGCCGACTGGGCGGCCGCCCAGGACGTGACCCTGACGGAGGACGGCCGGGCCAGCTATCAGGTGCCCCTGGGCGAGGACCAGGTGCTGGCCGTGGAGATCGCCCTGGACGAGGACGGATACCGGATCGGACGCTGGCAGGCCGTGTCCGACTATGACTGGAACGCGGACGACTCGCTGCATCTGCTGGACCCGTCCAGCCTGCCCGCGGACTGACAGGAGGAAATAGGATGACTGTACTGGAATTTCTCACCGAGACCACCCGCCAGGGGGCCAGCGACCTCTTCATCGTAGCCGGCCGCCCCCTCAGCTATAAGAAGGGCGGAAAGCTCCTGGAGATCGACGGCGAGCGGATCATGCCCGACCAGACCCAGACCCTGGTCACGGAGATATACGCCCTGGCCCATCGGGACATCGAGCGGCTGCGCCAGACCGGCGACGACGATTTCTCCTTCGCCATCGCCGGCCTGAGCCGTTACCGGGTGAGCACCTACATCCAGCGCGGCTCCTTTGCCGCGGTGATCCGGGTGATCACCTTCGATCTGCCGGACCCCGTCCAGCTGGGCATCCCCGATGCCGTCATCGGCCTGAGCGGGCTGAAAAAGGGCCTCGTGCTCGTCACCGGCCCCGCCGGCAGCGGCAAATCCACCACCCTTGCCTGCATCATCGACCGGATCAACCGCACCCAGGAAAAGCACATCATCACCCTGGAGGACCCCCTGGAGTACCTGCACCGGCACCAGAAGAGCATCATCTCCCAGCGGGAGATCAGCTCCGACACCGCCAGCTACAACGTGGCCCTGCGGGCGGCCCTGCGCCAGAGCCCGGACGTGATCCTCCTGGGCGAGATGCGGGACTATGAGACCATCTCCATCGCCATGACCGCCGCGGAGACCGGCCACCTGGTGCTGTCCACCCTGCATACCCTGGGCGCGGCGAACACCATCGACCGGATCATCGACGTATTCCCCTCCAGCCAGCAGCGCCAGATCGCCGTCCAGCTGGCCAGCGTGCTCCAGGCCGTGGTGAGCCAGCAGCTGGTGCCCAACACCGAGGGAGGCGTCACCGCCGCCTTTGAGCTGATGTGCGCCACCACCGCCGTGCGGAACATGATCCGGGAGAACAAGATCCATCAGATCGACGGGCTCATCTATTCCTCCTCCACAGACGGGATGTTCTCCATGGACTCCAGCCTTTTGAAGCTGTGCAAGGCCGGAAAGATCAGTTCCGCCGAGGCGCTGGCCCACAGCTCCAATCCGGATATGCTGGCCCGGAAGCTGTGAACGGGGCCGCCCCGGGACGCGCGCCCATATAGCAAAAAGCCCCGCCCTTTCCCAACGGAAAGGGCGGGGCTTTTTGCGCCGGCGGCGTCTGTATCCGACTGCGCCGGGGCTCATGCCCCGATGATGGTGAATTTCCCGGAGCGGATCAGCTGCACATAGGCGGCCTCGTCTGCCGGCACCGTGTCGGCCAGGATACCGCCCCGGGCGATGTCCTCGGGCCGGTGGCAGTCGGACCCGCCGGTGCGCACGGAGATGTGGAACTGGTCGGCGAACTCCACCGCCCGCTCGTTGCGATTCTCATGCCGGGGATTCAGATTCACGATCTCTATCCCGTCCAGATAGCAGGGGATGGCCGGGGTGCAGCCCTTCCGGTAGGGATGCGCCTGGATGAGCAGGGCGCCGGCCTGGCGGGCCAGAGGGGCGAAGGCGGCGATGCCCATGCGAAATATGCTCTCCGGATCGGCCAGCAGCTCGTCCGGCCAGTTATAGAGCAGATAGTCGTTGTCGCACTCGTCAAAGCGCAGCTCCGCGCCCTTATAGATGGTCAGGCCCCGCTTTTTCCCCTCCTCCGCCATGCGGCGGTATCCGGTCAGGAACGCCTCCACCTTGTCGACGCCGGAGCCAAGGTCCACCTGGAGATATTCAAAGGTGGTGCGGTTGTAGTGATCCGTCACCGCGATGGCGCTGTAGCCGGCGGCCTGGTACGCCTCGGCCAGCACAGGTGCCTCCAGCCAGCCGCATTTGCTGGTGTGGGTGGTATGTAAATGGGTCTCGATCTTGTACATGAAAAAACCTCCGCGGACACCGTTGTGTCCTTACTATATTTGTGTTTGCCGACCGCGCCGTTACGCGCCCGGGGCGGGATCGTCCCACCCGGCGTTGGCCATCCGGCACTTGTCCATATATTGCAGGCAGCCGTCGATGTCCATCCGCCCGCTGAACAGGCCGTTCATGGCCGCCACCGCATCTCCGGAGCTGTAGCCGATGATCTTGGACGCGGCGGTGGACGCCCGCTCGTTGGCCTCGATGGAGTCGTGGGCGTCGGTCACCATTTTCGACTGGATGTTCGTCGTCTGTCCCTTGAAGCAGCTCACCGTGGAGATGCCGTCAAAGGCGGCGTTGTAATTCTCCGGCGCGGCGCAGAAGCTGAGAAAATCCAGCGCCAGCTGCAGATGGTCGCTGTTCTTGTTGACCATCATCATGTTCAGATTGCCGCCCTCATAGGTGCCGGAGGGAGCGGTGCCCATAAACACGGGCATCAGGGCGAAGTCCTCCGCGGAATACTGGCCCCCCTGCTCCAGGTCCGTATAGAACCAGGTGTCCCAGATGAAGGTCATCACCGCCTTGCCGGAGACGAGGGCGGGGCTGATATCATCCCAGCCGGTGGCCATGTGGTCCGACCCGAACCAACCCTTCTCCGCGGCGCCGGCGATCCACCGGACCATGTCCGTCATCTGGGGTATATCGGCATAGGTGATCTCGTTGTGGTTGAGTTTTTCCAGCAGGGCCGGATCGTCCGCGAAGATCGGGTCCATGGCGAACTGGACCATCCATCCGCAGCCGTCGGCGGGCCAGCAGATGGGGGTATAGCCGGTGCTGGCCAGGGCCTGGCAGAGCATATCGAACTCCTTTTGGGTGGTGGCGGGCTTCAGCCCCAGGCTGTCCAGCAGCGTCTTGTTGTAATAGCAGCCGGAAACGGAACTCTCCCAGAAGGGCAGCCCCAGCAGGTTCCCCTCCCCGTCCTGGCAGTAGGCCCGGGCGCTGTCCGTCAGATCGTCCACCCAGCTCTCGCCGTTGAGATAATAGAAATTCTCCTCCGTGTCGAACCGGGCGAGATCCGCGTTGTGAAAGTGCAGGAACACATCCGGCACATGGCCCTGTTCAAACTGCGCCTGGGCCAGCGCCTCATACTCGTTGTCCTCATAGGAGATGATCTCCAGCCGGTTGCCGGTGGCGGTCTCATAGGCCTCAAAGACCCGGGTCATATAGCTCTTTTCCAGATCGCTCTTCTTCCCCATCAGGGTGAGGACCTGGGCGTCCGGATCGCCGGAGGGCGTCCCGGCCCCGCAGGCCGACAGCACCAGCGCGGCGGCCAGCGCCAGCACCAGCGCGGAAAAACGGCGTCTTATCATGGCTGGCTCTCCCCCCTCTGTTCCTTTTCCCGGGCGTGCTCGTCCAGGAGCTTTCCCACCAGCTCCCGCACGGCGTCCATATCGATGGGCTTGCCCAGGTGCCCATCCATGCCGGCGTCCAGGGCGTTGCGCACATCCTCGGCGAAGGTGTTGGCCGTCATGGCCACGATGGGGATCGTCTTGGCCGACGGATGGCCGCTGGCCCGGATGGCCCGGGTGGCCTCGTATCCGTTCATCACCGGCATCTGTACATCCATCAGGATCATGTCGTAGGTCCCCGGCTCGGACCGGAGGAACATATCCACCGCCTGCCGGCCGTTCTCCGCCAGCTCGCAGCGGGCCCCCTCCATATGGAGCATCTCCGTCAATATCTCCGCGTTCAGCTCGTTGTCCTCCGCCACCAGGAACATGTGGCCGGCCATTTGCCCGGCGGGCGCTTCCTCCGGCGGCGCCGGAGCGGCGGGAGCGCCGAACAGCGGCGCGATCGTGTTCCAAAACGTGGAGGTGAAAAAGGGCTTGGGCATGAACGCGTTGATGCCGGCCTGACGGGCCTCGTCCTCTATGTCGCTCCAATCGTAGCTGGTCAGCACCAGGATGGGCACATCGCTGCCGATCTGCCGGCGGATGCTGCGGGCGGCCTCCACGCCGTCCATGCCGGGCATTTTCCAGTCCAGCAGTATCACCTGGAAGCCCTCGCCCCTGCGGTGGGCCTGCACCGCAGCTTCCACCGCAGCCGCGCCGTCCGTCACGCAGGAGATGTCCACGCCGGAGCCATGCATCATCTCCATGATCCCCTGGCACACGTCCATCTCGTCGTCCGCCACCAGCATGCGGGAGATCTTCTGCTGGAACAACCGGACGGTCTCCTCTTTTTCCGGCAGCGCGAAAGACAGCTCCACCGTGAAGGTGCTGCCCTGGCCCGGCTGGCTCTCCACCCAGATGACGCCGCCCATCAGGTCCACCAGGTTCTTTGTGATGGCCATGCCCAGGCCGGTGCCCTGGATGGTGTTGGTGACGGAGCTGATCTCCCGGCTGAAGGGAGCGAACACATGGCGCTGGAACTCCTCGCTCATGCCGATGCCGTTGTCCCGCACCACGAACCGCAGCTTCACATACTGGGGCGACGCCTGGGGCAGCTCGCTGACCAGCAGCTCGATCTTCCCCTCCTCCGGGGTATACTTGACGGCGTTGGACAGCAGGTTGATCAGGATCTGATTCAGCCGCAGCTTGTCCCCCACGATGACCTCCGGGGGCGTGCCCTGGACGTGGACGGTGAGCTGCTGCCGCTTGGCTTTGGCCTGGGACAGCAGGATGATCTTCAGCTCCTCCAGCAGCTGGGGCAGGCTGAAGCTGTCCAGATTCAGGGATGTCTTGCCGCTCTCGATCTTGCTCATGTCCAACACATCGTTGATCAGGCTGAGCAAGTGGTGGCTGGAGGCGGTGATCTTGCGGGTATATTCCCGCACCCTGTCCGGCTGATCCGCGTTTTTCTCCAGCAGCAGGGCGAAGCCCACGATGGCGTTCATCGGCGTGCGGATGTCGTGGGACATGTTGGACAGGAAGTTGCTCTTGGCCTCGTTGGCGCTCTGGGCGGCGGTCAGGGCCTGCTGCAGCTGCTGGTTGTTCAGCCGCTCCTGGGTCCGGTCGGACAGGACGATCACATACCGCCCCATCTCCTGCAGCCGCATGTGATAGACCGTCATGCGGTACCACCGGCGTTCCCCGGTGCCCTGGTGCATATACTCGCATTCCCAGTACCGGTTGCCGTTGAGGGGGATGGCCGCCAGCTCCCCTTTGGGGATCACCACGTCATAATCCACGGCGCACTTTTCCATGACCCGGATATCCCTCCGGGCTTCCTCCGCCGGGATGCCCAAAAGCCGCTCGATGTTGGGGCTGATATAATCCACGCCGTGATCTTCCGTGTTGAGCATGATGAAGATATCGTCCACGTTGTTGGACAGCATATCGAACATCAGTTCCCGGTACCGCAGCTCCGTTTGGTCCCGGAGGGAGCGCTTTTTGCTGCGGGAGAGGATCACCGCGAACACCGTGGCGCCGATCAGCAGAAAGAGCACGGCCAGAGCGATGATCGTGGTCTTCTGCACGGACAAAAAGCCCGCGCTGACCGCGCTCTGGGGCACCACGCTGAGCATCACGTAATCCTGGTAGCCCACGGGGAGGTACAAAATGCAGCAGCTGACGCCGCCGACCTGGCACTGGATCAGCCCGGAAACGCCGTTTTGCCAGTCGCTCCTCAGCCCCGTCAGCCCCTCTTCGTCCAGGTCGGAGGCGGCGTCGAGATAGGACAGGTAATTTTTGAACACGTTGCCGCCCTCCTGGGTGGACAGCAGCACCGCGCCGTCATCGCGGATCACAAAGCAGTTGGCGTATCCGGAAAAGGCGTCCACGTTCAGGGAATTCGCCAGGTCCGCGTTGGTATAGCCGATGGCGATGGCGTCATAATCGAAGCCCCTGTACCGGCCGGTGGGGACCGAAACGGCAAAGACCGTGACGTCCCGGCCGTCGGAGAGGGTGACCCCCGCCATCACAGACCCTTCCCGGGCCAGGGTACCCCACCCATCGCCCAGCTCCAGGGACAGCCGGGTCCCGTCCGGGGTCATACAGCTCTGGTCATGGGAGAGGAAGTAAAAGGAGGTGAACCCCCACTGGCCCTGCTTGTCGGCGATGTACTCCTCTACCGCGCCAGCATTCTCCTCCGCCGCCAGGGCGAGGTAATCCCCGCTGCTGTCCAGCAAGTCCCAGCTCCTGTCGATAAAATCCCCAAAAGAGCGGTTCACCTGGCCGTAGATCTCCTCCAAATGGCCGGTGCTGTCCTCAAAGATCCGGCGCGAGATGAACCGGAAATAGACGACCCCGACGAAGATCACGGCCAGGCCCACGGCGCACAGCAGCACAGACAGCAGGATCTTATTGGACCGTTTTTCCATCATGTCCCGTGCGCCTCGCTTTCCTCATAGTTCTTCAATGGTATTCTATCATACCAATGAAATGAAATCAATTCTCTCTTTGCGCCGGCGGCCTATCTTCCGCCTTTCGGCCGTCATGGGGCGCCGGACAAAAAGCCTTCCGGCCGTCCGGGCCGGAAGGCTTGGGGCTCAGGGGAATTTCCCGGCCGCCCGGGACAGGCGCTCGCTCCGGCGTCAGCGGTAAAACTGCCGGATATACGCTTCCACGTCCTGTTTTGTGCCCCGGAAGGGCCCGGGGGTCTCCATTTTCAGGGAAACGCAGGCGGTGGCGTACTCCAGCGCCGTGGGCACGTCCGCCCCGGTCAGGCGCATGGCCAGATAGGAGCCGAAGGTGGTGTCCCCCCTCCCGGTGCGGCCGGTCAGGTTCCGGGCCTTGATGGGGCAGGTATAGATCCGGCGGCCGTCATAGACCATGATCTCAGAGCTGTGGGACACCATGACCTCCTTCGCCCCCCAGGCGAAGAGCTGCCGCGCGGCGGCCTGGCGGTCCGAAAGGCCGGTCAGGATCTCCGCCTCGGCGGCGTCGGTCTTGAAAAAGTCCATATAGGGCAGGTAGGTCATCTTGTCCGCCCAGTCGTGGAACCGCAGCTCCCCGCCCTCGTTGTGGCGCAAAAAGCCCTGGGCGTCGGCGGACACCATGCCCCGGCCGTGGAGACCCTGGATCAGGCTGTTGGGAAAATCGCCGTACAGCAGCCCCGCCAGATGGTACAGCTTGCAGGGCACGGCGGGGATCTCCTCCAGCGTCACCGGATCAGACTGGGCCTGGCAGCCGCAGTGGCGGCGCTCCCGGTCCGGGGTGAAATATTTGTTGCTCATCAGGGTCGTGGCCGCCGAGGGCAGCACCGCCATGTCGGCGGGGTCCATGGAAAAGCAGTCCAGGATGTCCTTGTCGGCCGGGTCCGCCTTGACGGCGGCGAACACCTTCGCGCCGGCGGCCATGGCCGCGGGGGTGCAGTAGGTGACGGCGCCGCCCACGATATATTCCTCCCGGCCGGTATAGTCGGTGTTCCGGTCCCGGGTGGCGGGGCCCACGATCATCAGATCATATTCTTTCATCGGTCCTCCCTTTCGCGCCGGCGCCCCCGCTGCCGGAGCGGGGGCGGGCGCTGTGTCGTATGTTATATGCGGCTGCGGTCCAGCTCCACGGTGCTGGTGCTCTCGTCATTGTCCAGGGCCGCCACGAACATATCCAGCCGGTCCTTGGACCGGCGGCCGGAGAAGTCGGCCTTGAAGGACACGACCACCTCTCCCTCCCGGCCTTCCACCTGGATGTGAGTGATCTTGGCGGCAAAATCCTCCGCCAGGCGGTTCACATGCTCAAGGGTGTCGGTCAGGTTCGTGCACCGGATGGTGAACTGGTACAGCTCATAGTGGTTGCGCATCATCTTCTGCTGCAGCCCCTCGAACACCACCAGCGTGATCATCATGAACGCCGCGCCGATCAGGGCCACGCTGTAATAACCGCCGCCCACCGCGATGCCCATGCAGGCGGTGGCCCAAATGCTGGCCGCGGTGGTCAGGCCCTTGATGGTAACGCCCTCTTTCATGATGGTGCCCGCGCCCAGAAAGCCCATGCCCGTGATCACCTGGGCGCTGAGCCGGGCCGGGTCGGGGGTGGCTCCATAGGCCCGGTACTGGGTGAAGATCATCTGGCTGGTGAGCATCACGGCGCAGGCGCCGATGGCCACCAGCATATGGGTGCGCATCCCGGCGGGCCGGTGGGTATACTCCCGCTCGGTGCCGACCACGCCGCCGATGAGCATGGCGCAGCCCAGCCGCAGCAGCACCTGCCAGGGGGCCAGCGTCAGCGCGGTCAGATCCACAGGTACGTCAGCCATAAATGCGCCTCCTGAAAAATACGCTTACCGGTAACGGGCGCCCTCGCCCTCCACCAGGCAGCGGTACGCCTTCTCGATCCGGCCATAATTGGCGTCCCGGTCCAGGGCGATGCCCCGGCCGATGCCGTCCACGATGAGGCCCCGGCCCAGGGCCGCCAGCTTCCCGTCCACCATCCGCAGCAGCGCCGGGGCGCTGCCCGGCTCGGTGCTCCGGCCGTCAAAGATGATGTGCAGATAGATCTCCTCCACGCCCTCGGCCATCTCCGCCAGCATCAGGGGATAGTCGATGCAGCCATGACTGGATTTCTCGGTGAGCAGGCTGATCAGATGCAGGGCATGGCCCTGTCTGGCCTTCTCCAGAAGGCTGGCAAACACCGGATTGGCGCGGAAGGAGCCGTCCTTGATGGCGTTGTCCATGCGCACATCGTCCTGGGCCACCACGCGGCCCGCGCCCAGATTGGAATGGCCGGCCTCGGAATTGCCCGCCTTGCCGGCTTTCAGGCCCACATCCTCCCCGGAGGCGCTCAGCTTGCAGCTGGGATACTTTTCCAGCAGCGCGTCCCAATCCGGCGTGTCCGCCAGATAGATGGCGTCCCCCTCGTCGTGGGTGCCGAAGCCCCAGCCGTCCAGGATCATCAGCATCATCTTCTTCTGTGTGATCCCGGCGGAGCGGATGAGACTGTGGCCGGTCATGCAGGCGGGCTGGTCCACTCCCAGCACGCTGAGCACCGTGGGGGCCACATCCCCCAGGCGGCCGTCCTGCAGATCGATATCCCGGCCCTGGGGGTCCAGCACGATGAAGGGCACCAGGTTGGTGGTATGGGCGCCGTCGGGCTTGCCGTCCTTGGTATAGAGCTTTTCGATGTTGCCATGGTCGGCGGTGATGGCCACCAGATACCCGTGGTCCTTGGCGTATTCCGCCACCTGACTGGAATAGCGGCTGACGATGGCGGCCGCCGCCAGCTTGGCCTGGGTGTTGGCGGTGTGGCCGATCACATCGCCGTTGGCGAAGTTGGTGACGATGAAGTCATATCCCTCGTCCACGGCCCCCTTCACCTTTTCCGCCACCGCCGGCAGGCTCAGCTCCGGCTTCTGGTCAAAGGGGATCCCCTTGGGAGAGGGCACCCGCAGATCCGTCTCCCCGGGGAAGGGCTGGTTGTGCCCGCCGTTGAAGAAGAACGTCACATGGGCGTACTTCTCCGACTCGGCGCAGTGGAACTGCCGCAGGCCCGCGTCGGACAGGACCTGGGCCAGACAGTTTTGCACCCGCTCCGGGGCAAAGGCGATGGGCAGGTCCTTGAACTTCTCATGGTACATCGTCATGATGGCGAAGGTCAGATCCGGCATATACGCCCGGGAAAAGTGGGGAAAGTCCTTCTCGGTGAACGCCTCGGTCAGCTCGATCTCCCGCTCGCCCCGGCGGCAGCAGAACACCACCTGGTCGCCGTCTTTGATCCGGCCCACGGCCGCGCCGGACCCATCCTCCAGGATCATGGGCTCCAGGCTGTAATCCGTCTGCCCCTGGGCATAGGCGGCCTCCACCGCCCGGGCCAGCGCCTCTCCTCCGTGCATAACGTTCTCGCTCATAGAATCCTTCTCCTCCTTATGCCAGCGGCGGGAAGATATCCAGCAGCTGGGTGAAATGGGTAATGAACAGATCCGGCTTGTTCTCCTCGGTCACCGGCTGGTGTTTCTTCCCCGGATAGCGCACGCCGATGGTCATGCCCAGGCCCGCGGCCTTGGCCCCGATGATGTCCCGCTCCAGGTTGTCCCCCACGAAGCAGGTCCTCTCCGGGTCCGCGCCGGTCTCCTCCAGGGCGTAGTAATAGATGGCGGGATGGGGCTTGCGTATCAGGCACAGAGAGGACTGCTGCACGGATTTGAAATAGGGCCGCAGGCCGTCCCGGTCCAGCCACTCGTCCACCTCGTTCACGCCTACCAGGTCGCTGACGATGGCCACGGTATAGCCCCGGGCGTTCAGCTCCTTCACGGTCTCCGCGCCGCCCTCGGTGACGACCCGCTCACCCTTGGTCCGGCGGTAGGCGTAAGTGAGCTTGCCCGCGGCGGCCTCCACCCGGTCCTTGGGGAAGTCATAGGCCAGCCACCGGGTCCACAGGATCTTCTCCGGCGCCTCGCAGTAATAGTGCAGCGCCCACTCGCGGTATTTGTCATACCTAGGTTCGATGACGGTCTTGTAAAACTCCAGCGGGTCCGCGTCCGCGCCCAGCAGGTCCCGGATCTCCGTCTTGGCCTGGAGCATATATTCCTCGTCCGGGCGGATGACCCGGAAGGTGTCCCCCAGATCCACGAATATGGTGTTGATGTTTTTCTCCATGTCAATATCCCCCTCACTGCAAAATGGGCAGGTCCAGGATGTCGATGAACTTGTGCACGATATAATCCGGCCGGTTGGCGTCGGTGATGGTCTTTTTTGCCAGCTTCTCGGGGCTGATGAACAGGATATTGGCCCCCACGCCGGCGGCGATGGCGCCGGTGATGTCCCTGTCCAGATTGTCCGCCACCGACACGCACTGGCCCGGCTCCAATCCCATGGCCTCGCAGCCCATGCGGTAGATCGCCGGGTCCGGCTTGCGGATATGGCAGACGGAGGAGAGCACCACCGCGTCAAAGTATGCCTCCAGCCCATCCTCCCGCAGCCAGTCGTAGATCTCGTTCTCCCCGATCAGGTTGCTGATGATGCCCAGCCGGTAGCCCCGGTCCTTCAGGGTCCGGATGACCTCCAGGCCCCCCTCCACCAGGTACCGCTTGCCCTTGATCTGGCGGTATTGGTAGGTCATCTCGTGGCAGATGGCCCGCAGCTTTTCCTCGCCCAGCTCCGGCAGCAGCCATTTCGCCCACAGCTCATAGTCGCCGCTCTCCCGGTTCTCCGTCAGGGCCCAGTCCCGATACGGCTTATAGCGCTCCTCCACCATATCGATGAAGCCGTCCACGTCCTCGTAACCCGCCAGCTCCGCCATCCGCGCCCGGGCCGCCGCCCGGTGCTCCGGCTCGTCGTAGAGGATGCGCAAAGTGCCGCCCAGGTCAAAGAATACGCCCTCGATCTTCTCCATACGCGCCCTCTCAGTCCCGGGGCGGGAACAGGTCCAGCAGCTCCCGGATGGCCTTGATGGTATAGTCGGGCAGCACGGTGGGGGTCTTGCCCTCCCGGTCGGCGGTGCCCGCGTTCTCATAGAGGATCATGCTGCCGAAACCGGCGTCCACGGCGCCCTCCACGTCCCGGACCGGGTTGTCGCCCACATAGGCGCAGTTTTCCGGCACAGAGCCGATGCACCGGGCGCCCAGCAGATAGATGGCCGGGTCCGGCTTGCGCAGGCGGACCTTGGAGGACAGGATCACCGTCTTGAAGCAGTCCGCCACCTGGTCGTGGCACATCCAGTCGGGGATCTCGGTCTCCGTGATGGTATTGGCGATGATGCCCAGCTTATAGCCCCGGCGCTGGAGCTCCCGGAGGGTGTCCTTCACGTCGTCATGGGGCACCCGGCGGCCGTCATGGTCCCGCCACAGGCGGGTCAGCCGGGGGGCGTTGGGGGCGATGCGCTCGGCGGGATAGTCCGGCAGCAGATATTGCAGCCACAGCTCCATCTCCGACACATCCAGCAGCGCGGTCTTCGCCCACTTGCGGTAGGCCTTCCAGTTCTCGTTCAGCTTGGCGAAAAACACATCGTGGGGCTCGGTGGCGCCCACCAGCTCCATCAGCTCCCGGTCGGCGGCCATGGCAAATTCAGGGTCCTCCACCACATACCGGAGCGTGGCCCCCACATCAAAGAAAATGGTGTCGATATTGCGGTTCATCGTCTTTCCTCCCTGTGTCGTTTATTCACAAGAGCGCGGCCGCTCATTGGATCTCTTTTTCGTTTTCCCGGCGGATGATGCCGGGGATCTCCTCCAGGTCCCGGATCAGATGATCCGGCTTGATATGCTCCAGTCCCACGTCCCGGTGGGCCACGGAGGGGTTGGCGATCTGGATGGCCAGCCGCCAGCCGGCATTCCGTACGCCCCGCACGTCCCGGCTGATCGTGTCCCCCACATACGCCAGTTCCTCCGGCGCCAGGCCCAGGATCCGCTCGGCGTTGCGAAACGCCTCCGCCGCGGGCTTGCGCACCCCGGTGACGCTGGACAGCAGCACGCATTCCATGTATGTATCCAGTCCGTACTCCGCCAGATACTGGGGCATCACCGTCCGGCTGGTGACGTTGCTGATGACCCCCAGCCGCAGACCCATGGCCCGCAGCGCGTCCATGGTCTGGCGCAGATGGGGCCGGCGCATGCACCGGGTCCGCTCGTAATCATACAGGAAGCTCAGCTCCTCCGCCATGGGCTCCAGGGTCTCCGGCGCCAGGGCAAACTCCTTCAGATAAAACCGGCTCCACATCTCCGCCTGGGGCAGCTCCCGGAGATTGTCCTCGGACCAGTGTTTGTACTCCTCCCCGTTGACCTGCAGCAGCGCCGCCAGCTTCTCCGGCGTGACGTCCAGCACGATACCGTAGTCCCCCAGGCGGGTCAGGAGCCTTTGGGCGAACCACTCCGCCTGCCCCGGGGGAGAGGAGGAGGTGTGCAGCGTGCCGCCCATGTCGAAAAGCACCGCACGTATCATCGTTTCCGCACCGTCCTTTCCTGATGATCTCTCGTCGAATACTCAAACGTTTGCGCTTTATTTCCGATGTTGATTTTACATCAAACCTGTTCCTTTGTCAAGAGAAAGGAGAAGATTTTCTCGCCCCCTTTTCCCTCCGCTCCCGACGGCGGCGCCTCCCTTGAAAACGCCTGGTTTTCCGGGGGGCTTCTCCGCCTTAGAAAAGCGTCCTTCCAGGGCCGTGTTCTCTGCCTCTCCGCTGCCTTCCAGATGCGCCCAGCGCAAAATTCTCGCAAATTGCAAAAACTCCTTGCAATTTTTTAAGAAAAGAATTACAATAAGAGAACGAAAAAACTTGTAGAACATTTCCGCCCGGAGGTACATATGAAAAACGTCACGATCAAAGATATCGCCAAGGCGGCCAACGTGTCCTATTCCACCGTTTCCCGGGCCCTGTCCGGCAGTCCGGAGATCAGCGATGAGACCCGCAAGCGCATTTTGCAGCTGTGCAAAGAGATGAACTACACCGCCAACACCGTGGCCCGGGCCATGGTGATGAAGAGCACCAAGCTGCTGGGCCTGATCCTCACCGGGGTCAACAACCCCTTTATGTCGGAGCTGGCGTACCACATCGACCGGCAGGCCCGGGCCCGGGGGTACAACATCGTGCTGTGCAACTCTTCCCGGAACCTGGACCAGGAGCGGGAGCTGTTCGAGCTGATGATCGGCCGCCAGGTGGACGGAGTGATGATCTTCCCGGCCGGCCCGGAGAGCTACGAGTCCCTGCGGCCCTATCTCTCCCACATCCCCACCGTATTCATCGGGGAGAACCTGCGGGAAGTGCCGGAGAGCTATGTGTCTGTGGACAACTACCGGGGCGCCTATATCGGCGTGGAGTACCTCTATGATCTGGGGCACCGGGACATCCTCTATTTCGGCCGCCGCCGGGGCAGCACCACCCACCAGCTCCGGGCGGAGGGCTATGCCGCCGCCTGCAAGGACCTGGATCTGACCCCCCGGTACTGCAACAACGCCTTCCCAGCCACCTCCATCAAATACGGCTATCAGCTGGCAAAGCAGCTGTTCGCCCAGGAGAAGAATTACACCGCCATCTTCGCCGCCACCGACACCAACGCCCTGGGCATCATGCAGGCGGCGGAGGAAACGGGCCTGCGCATCCCGGAGGATGTGTCCCTGCTGGGGTTCGACAACATCCGGGACAGCGGTCTGCCCCGGATCAACCTGACCACCGTGGAGCAGCCGAAAAAGATGATGGCCTCTGTGGCGGTGGACAGCCTGCTGGATAAGATCCAGAGCGAGCTGGCGGGATACTCCCACCGCATCCTGCTCCCCACCCTGGTGGAGCGCAGCTCCTGCGCCCCGCTGAACAGAGAAGACTGACGCTCCGCCCTCAAAGGTATACCAAACGCCCCCGCCGTGCCGCTTCCCCGGCGCAGCAGGGGCGTTTTTCTGTGTGCAGTCCGCCTCGGGCCCGGACTCTTTACCGGCCCTCCAGCAGCTTTTTCACCACAGGGTATACTTCATAGATGTCTTCCACCATATAGTCCGGCTCAAACTCCCGGCGGATGCCCTTGTCCTTCTCCCTGGTCAGCTGGGAGCCGATCTGGATGGCCACGGCAAAGCCGGCCCGTTTGGAGCCAATGATGTCCCGGGACACCGTGTCTCCCACATATACGCTCTCGCCCGGCGTGGAGCGCAACTGCCGCATGGCCACCTGGAAGATATCCGGGCAGGGCTTGCGGATCCCGGTGACGGAGGAGAGGGTCACATCCTGGAAATAGTCCCGGATGCCGTACTCCTCCAGGATGTCGAACACCTGGTACATGGCGGCGGTATTGCTGACCACCCCCAGCTTCAGCCCCAGGCTCTTCAGCCCGGCCAGCATCTCCCCCACCCGGGGCCGCAGCGCCCGGTGGTAGTGGGTGACCTCCCACATATGGGCGATCTGTTCACAGTGGGGCTCCAGCTTTTCCGCCGGGAAGGCAAAATCCGCCAGCACATAGTCCCGCCAGATGGGGATGGGCTTCAGCTCCACATCCCGGGCGTCCCGGAACTGCCCGTACCGGACCCATCCGGCGTCCACCCGGGCCTTGAGCTGGTCATAGCCCACCTTCGGGTCCAGCCCCCAGCCGGCGAGCATGGCTTGCAGCTTTTCTACGGCCTCCCGTTCGGACGCCTCGTCCACATAAATGTCCTCCAGCGTCCCGCCCATGTCAAACAGTACTGATGTGATCATGCCTGCCTCCCGGGGACCTGCACGGTCCCGTCTTCTTTGATGATGAAATCGACGCTGCGCCAGTTCTCCGGCTCGTGCCAGGGCGCGGCGAAGCGGTCTGTGAACCACACCCGGGCCCCCTGCCGCTCCAAAAGGGCGGCCGCCGCCCGGGAGGGCCGGTCTTTTTTGGGATTGTACTCCGCCCCGCAGGAGATCACCGCCCAGGCGGGGTGCAGCCGCGCCGCCAGTGTTTCCGTCAGGGACTTGGCGTCCCCGTGGTGGGGGACCTTAAAGAGATCGCACCGCTCCGCCCGGTCCTCCCAGGCGGCGCCGTAGCAATCCCCCGCCAGCTCCACGGCCCGCCCGGCATAGAACAGCCGCAGCCGCAGAGAGCCGGGATTGCGGTACTTGGCGGACCAGTATTGCAGCCCCTCCGGCACGGGCCTGCCGGCCAGGATGTCCCCGTAGGCGCCCCGCTGGTACGCGCTGGCGGCGGGATCGGGACAGGCGATCCGGCCCCGCAGCCGCTCCGTGAAGGACACCTCGCAGTCCTCCGTCACGGTATGCAGCCGACAGCCCATGGCCCGCAGCGCCTCGCAGTCCTCCGCCCAGCGCTCCAGGCAGTCCGCCAGGCCCCGCACGGTCTTGATATCCGCCAGCTTCGACCGGTCCGGCCCGCCGGGCCCCTCCGGGAAAAAGCCGGCCCACGCGTCGGCGACCGTCACGGTCCTGAACACTTCCCGCAGGCCCCCGAAGTGGTCGATATGCAAGTGGGTGACCACCAGTCCGTCCAGACGGGTTATCCCCTTCTCCCGCAGATATTCCGCCGCGGTACAGCGCAGCGATCCGGACACGGGGGCCATCTCCGGCCTCCCCGCGTCCACCAGCAGACGGAAAGTCCTGTCCCCGTCCTGTTCCTCGGCCAGGATACAGTCCCCGTCCGCCACATTGATAAAGTGCAGCGTAAGCATGGTTACCGCCTGTCAGTATACTTCTTCCAGGGCTTATCCTCCTGGGCCGGCTCCGGGGGATGATGGTCCCGCCGGCACAGCAGCCCCGTCACCGCCAGCCCCGCTGCCAGCGGGATGGCCACGAACCAGCCGAAGAACACCAAAAACGCCCCCATGGCTCCGGTCCCCCGGAGGAAGACGGCCATGGCGATCACCACCACCACGGCATACAGCGCCAGCCACAGGTAGCTGCCAAAGGCCAGCCGCTTGTCCTTTCCCAGCCAGTGCACGGCCAGGGGGATCACCAGCGTCAGCACGGTGGCCGCCAGGGCCTGGACCAGGTTGGACACCATCGGCGGCCAGGACATCAGCGGCGTCAGCGCGTCGATCACCAGCCCGTAGATCACCATATCCGCCGCCAAAAACACAAAGCTCAGGCAGAAGGTATAAATGCCGAAACTGCTCTTGGGCTTTCCGTCCTCGGTGAAGAGGAAGGTCCGGAAGAACTTCTTCTCCCTCTTGGCCCACTTCTCCCGGCGCGCCTGGCGATCCCGATCCCGCTCCGCGTCCCGGATCTGGCGGTCAAAATTGTCCTGACTGGCCATGGCTCAACCGCCCTTTCTGCCTCGCGGCATAAAAAGCCCCGCACGGCAGGCGGCTTTGGTCTGCCGCGCGGGGTCGGTCAAAATCTCTCGCTGAAACGATCTGGCTCTTACAGGGCCATATCCAGCCACTGGATCCACATATCCTGGGCATCCAGGAAGGTGTTGTAGATCGCGCCCAGATCGGAGTCGATGGCGCCGGTCTCCTTCAGAGGCACGGGGTTGTCCTCGTCCTCGATGTCGTCACGGACCACCCAGTTGCCGGTCTTCTGGAAGGGCTTCAGGCCGCCGGAGGCGCCATCGGCGTCACCGGTGAGCCAGCGGATGAACAGGCGGGCGGCCGCGGGGTGCGGGCAGTTCTCCACCACGTACAGGCACTCATAGTTCTGCAGGCCGGTATAGGGCTCCAGGTTGGTCAGCCAGCCGATGTGGTAGCCGGACTCCTCCCGGTTCTCGATCTTGCCGGCGGAGGCCAGGGCCAGGGTGGGGCCGTTCTCGGAGTTGTGCACGGCCAGGACCAGCTCGTCGCCGTCGCCGATGAAGGTCATGCTCTTGGCCAGCTGGGTGAAGCGCCACAGGTACTCCACGCCGGCGTTGTTCTCATACTGGCTGAAGTCGAATTCCCAGTTGCCGTCGGTGGGATAGGTGTACTCCAGAGGCTCGCCGTACAGGTCCTCATAGGCCTGCTCCATCTGGTCGGCGTTGTTGATGAAGCTGGTGAACAGGGACATATAGGCGGTCTCCTGGGCGATCTCCTTGGTGAACAGCTTCCACTTGGGGGTGCCGTCCTCGTTGGTCTCCACGATCTCCCACCAGTTGTGGATGGGCTGGCCGTCGGGATACTCCTCGGTGTTGTAGTACCAGAAGCTCTGGGAGGTGTACAGAGGATAGCCGAAGCGCAGGGCGGTCTCGTCGATGTGCTCGCAGATGTCCTTGGGATAGAAAGCGGTGCAGTAGCCGCCCTCATAGAAGTCGAAGAACACGTCGCCGTTCACGTCCTTGGTCTGCATCACGTCGCCCACCACGTTGCCGGAGTCCACCTCCAGGCGGCACTTCTCGATGACTTCGTCGTTGTCCAGGTCCTGGATCTCCAGATCCAAGCCGGGGAACTGCTCTTCGAAGTCCTCCTCCACCTTCAGCATCTTGGAGGAGGTGGCATAGATGCGGATGGGCTGGCCGTCGGCCTCGTCCAGGGCCGCCTGGTACAGCTCATCGGTGGTCATCTCGCTCCACTCGTCATAGATGGGGCCGTAGTACGCGGAGTCCTCCACGGACGGGCCGGCGGGCTCGCCGCCCTCCTCGGCGGGCTCGGCCTCGGGCTCGCCGCCCTCCGCCGCGGGTTCGCCGCCCTCCGCCTTGAGTCCGCCGCCCTCTTCGACTGCGGGTTCACTGCTGCTGCCGCTGCCGCCGCAGGCGGCCAGGCTCAGCACCATCGCCAGCGCCAGAAGAAGGGCCAGGATCTTGCTCATTTTCATGGGTTCAGTTCTCCTTTCATATTGTCGCGTTGGTTTTTTGACTGTGTGGATCTAAACGGTTCGCTTTGGTCGCTGTATTTCCTCGCCGCCGCGGCGGCGTCAGAAACCGGGGCCGTTACCGGGTGCGCTTGATGAGCTTGGTGCTCTTGGCGTCGTAGATGTTGATCTTCTCCGGGGCGATGTGGGCATAGACGGTCTGGTCGATGTCGTACTGGGCCAGGCCGATCTCCTTGGCCAGGAAGTCGGTGCCGCCCGCGCCCTGCAGGGAAACCAGGGTCTCGGAGCCGGCGGGCTGGTTGGCGTAGACCTTCACGGCGATGCCGTCGGTGCTCTTTTCCGTGGTCAGATGGATCTGCTCGGGGCGGATGGCCACCACCACAGGAAATTCTCCGCCGGGGATCGGCTGATCGGTCATGTCGGCGCTGTCAAACTCATACTCCGCCAGCTCGCATTTGACCTTGAGCTTGCCGCCGTCCATATGGGCGGTGCCCTCCAGGAAGTTGATGCGGGGGTTGCCGATGAAGTCGGCGGCCTCCAGGTCGATGGGGTTCATGTAAA
The DNA here is from genome assembly GCA_947626905.1 of uncultured Oscillospiraceae bacterium. Lineage (GTDB taxonomy): Bacteria > Bacillota > Clostridia > Oscillospirales > Oscillospiraceae > CAJOIG01. The sequence continues at coordinate 1,262 of CANQUE010000008.1, read as the reverse complement.
GATCCATGGGAGTGGCCACCTGGCTGATCTCGCCGGCCTTGAACAGGGCGATCCTGGTGGACATGGTCAGGGCCTCCACCTGGTCGTGGGTCACATAGATGATGGTGGTGCCCAGCTCCCGGTGGATGCGCTGCAGCTCCGAGCGCATATCCACCCGCAGGCGGGCGTCCAGGTTGGACAAGGGCTCGTCCAGCAGCAGCAGCTTTGGGTTGGACGCCACCGCCCGGGCGATGGCCACGCGCTGCTGCTGGCCGCCGGACAGCTCGTTGGGATACCGGTCGATGTATTCCTCGATGCGCATCATGCGCAGGGAGTCCTGGACCCGCTTTTCCACCTCGTCCTTGGACAGCTTCTGGATCTTCAGTCCGAAGGCGATGTTGTTGCGCACGGTCATATGGGGCCACAGGGCGTAAGACTGGAACACCAGGTTCAGTCCCCGCTTGCTGGGCTCGGCGTAATAGGCCAGGTCGGCGTTGATCATCTCCTCGCCGTCGATGGTCATCACGCCGTTCTGGGGCCGCTCCAGGCCGGACACCACACGCAGCGTGGTGGTCTTGCCGCAGCCGGAGGGGCCCAGCAGGGTCATGAAGTCGCCGTCCTCGATGGTCAGGTTGATGTCACGCAGGACGTGGTTGTCGCCGTAAAACTTATCGATATGGCTCAAAACGATCTTACTCATTGTATTATAAACCTTCCCTTTCTCTGATTCAACCTTCCGGTTACCACGCCTTGCCTATATCTGCGCCAAATTTATTGGCTATGATATAACACACCAGTATGAAGAACAGCACGCACACCGAAATGGCGTCCGCCATTTGGTTGTAGCCCTCCTGGGAATAGGTGAACGCCAGGTAGCTCATGGTCTGGGTCCGCTTATCCATCATGATGATGATCAGGTCCAGCTCCTTGGCGATGCTGATGAAGGTGAGCATAAAGCCGGAAACGAAGCCGTTTTTCGCCAGCGGCAGGACGATCTTGGCCATCCGCTGCCAGAAATTGGCGCCGTTGATATCCGCCGCCTCCTCCAGCTCTGTGGAGATCTGCATCATATTGGCGGTGCCGGAGCGGCTGGCGAAGGGGAAGTGCTTGACCACGCTGGTCAGCACGATCAGCCCGAAGGTGCCGTACAGCGACGGGATCAGCCCGCCCAGCCGGGGCCGGTTGAACATGGCCACATACATGGCCGAGAAGGCCACGCCGCTCATCAGGTAGGGCACGAACACCAGCTGCTCGGTGGCGGAGCCGTACCACTTGCCGCGGCC